>NZ_LKTM01000350.1 GCF_001417955.2 Mycobacterium gordonae
TTTGCGTTGCCGGCGATTACGACGCCGGCGATTACGACGCCGCCGTTGACGATCAGCCCGATTGGTGTGGGTGGGTTCGCGTTGCCGGACATCACGACCCCGGCGTTGACGATCCAGCCGATCAGTGTCGCCGGGTTTGCGTTGCCGGCGATTACGACGCCGGCGATTACGACGCCGCCGTTGACGATCAGCCCGATTGGTGTGGGTGGGTTTGCGTTGCCGGCGATTACGACGCCGGCGATTACGACGCCGCCGTTGACGATCAGCCCGATCAATGTGGCTGGTTTCAGCTTGCCGGATATCACGACGCCGGCGATTACGACGCCCCCGTTGACGATCGGCCCGATCGGGGTGGGTGGGTTCGCGTTGCCGGCGATCACAACTCCGGCGATTACCACGCCGCCGTTGACGTTGGGTCCGATCGGGGTGGGCGCGTCGCTGTTGCCGGACGTCACGACACAGCCCATCGTCACCCCACCGCTGACGCTCGGCCCTTTCGGCCTGGGTGCGTTCACCCTGCCGGCGGTCACCACCCAGCCGTTCACCACCCAGCCGTTCACCATTCCGCCCATTGGCTTGGCGGCCTTCACCACGCCGGCGCTCACCATCCCGAGCATTCATCTACCCAGCACCACTCTGGCGACCATCAACATCCCCGGCGGTCCGGGCTACCTCAACACGAGCGCTACCCCTTCATCCGGATTCTTCAACAGCGGCCCGGGTGGCAACTCGGGGTACGGCAACAACGGTGTCGGCCTGTCGGGCTGGTTCAACACCAATGCTGCAGGCGTTTTCGGCGGCTCGGGTTACCAGAACTACGGCAACCTCATCTCGGGCTTCTCGAACCTTGGCAGTGGCGTATCGGGCTTCGCCAATACGGGTGAATTGCTGACGAGTCTGCTTTCGGGACTTGCCAACATCGGTGATCAGCTGAACGGGATCTTCCGCATTGCAGCCTGAACGACGCACCCCAAAAGCACTGAGATGCAGTGAAAGAGAGGAAGAAAGATGAACCAGAAGTTGCGAGTACCGGTGATCGGTGCGGCGCTGGCGGCACTGGCGGTCTTGGCCGCCACCATGCTCGCTGGTTGCACTATGAATGTTCAACCCAACACTCAGAAGCCCGGACCCATGGATTCGGTCGTCGTAGTCTCACCCTCAGACGCCTAGCGGCTCGGCTCCGGACCGGGCTGACCGGGGGACGTCGCATCCGACGATCGGTGGACGACGCGATTCAACCCACGCATTGACCGCTCGGCCGACAGACAGCAACGCCACACGACGGCAACCTGATTGGCATGTCCTTCCTGACCTGCCAGCCAGAAATGCTGAATTCGGCCGCGGCCAACCTTGAGTCGATCGGCGCCGTAATGAACACCAGCAACGCCGCCGCTGCCGTCCCGATCGCCGGCGTCGTGCCGGCCGCGGCCGACGAGGTGTCGGCTCTGACCGCAGCACAGTTCGCTGCTCACGGCGCTATGTATCAGGCGATCAGCGCCCAGGCGGCGGCGTTCCACGAGCTTTTCGTGAGCACCCTCGCCGCCAGCGGCGATTGCTACGCGGCGACCGAAGCCGCCAACGCGGCAGCGGTGCGCTGAGGCATCTTCGGCACGGACCGGCGGGTCTCGTCGGCGTCGTGGGCTGGATCAACGCGGAATCTGTTGGAAAACAGGAAGTTCCACCATCGTGGACGGCGCCCACTGCGTGTCCCCCGATCAGCCGACAGACATCCGCCACTGTTGCGTCCGATCGGTGGAGTTATCGAAGCGTGATCATCCCTAACGTTCGGATGGTGACTACAGCGGTGTCAGGCGCAGCCAACCTCCAGACCCTCGACGAGCCCGTCGCATACCGCCGGTGTGCCGGCGGCAGCCGACGTTCGGCCGAAAAGTACCGGGCCACAAGGGTACTGCGCAGCACCCGGTTGCTGCGTCACCCGACCACGGCGTCCGGCCAGGCCGCGCACAGCGGATATCCCGCGGTCATCTGGTTGCTGCTGGGCGGCAACTTCGTCGTGCGCGGCGCGGGTTTCGCATATCCGTTCCTGGCCTACCACGTCGCCGGACGTCATCACGCCGCCGACGCGGTGGGCGCGGTCCTGGCCGCTTTCGGGGTGGGCTGGGCGGTCGGCCAGTTGCTGTGCGGGTGGCTGGCCGACCGGATCGGCGCGCGCCTGACGTTGGTGGCCACCATGTTGGTGGCGGCCGTAGTGCTGGTGCTGATGGCGCAGGCGTGCAGCGTGCCCGCGCTGCTTTTCGGGGCGGTGATCACCGGCATCGTGTACGACGCGCCGCGCCCGGTGCTGGGGGCCGCCATCGCCGACCTGGTTCCGGACCCGCAACGCCGCGCCAGACTCGACGCCTTCCGCTTCGGCTGGGTGGTGAGCATCGGGCGCGCCATCACCGGCGGGATCGGCGGAATGCTCGTCGGCGTGGTAGGCGTGCCGGTGCTGTTTTGGATCAATGCCGCCGGTTGCCTGACATTCGCCGTCGTCGCCGGCTGCTGTATCCCCGGCCGCCAACCCGGGTTGGCGACGACGGCGCCCAAGGCCCGAAACATCAGTTACCGCAATGCATTAGCAGACCGTCGTCTCATGCTGCTGTTCGCCTCGAGCCTGGCCACCCTGATCGCGGTCCGCGGGCTGTACGCTGCCATCCCCATGCTGATGGCCGACCGCGGTCTGGGCGCCGGTCAATTCGGCTGGGCACAACTGACGAACGCGCTGGCGGGGCTCGCGCTGACCCCGGTGATCACCCCGTGGGTCGGCAGGAAGGTGGCGGCCCGGTTCCACCCGCGGCTCGACATCCTGGCGCTCGCCGGAATATGGACAACGGCGAGCATGGGATGGGCGGCACTGGCTCACACCACCGTGGACTTCAGTCTGGCCACCGCCATGTCGACGCCCGGTGAGGTCGCCTGGTTCGTCATCGCGGCCGGCGTCGTGCACCGGATCGCACCCGTGGCCACCGGCGGCCGCTACCACGGGATCTGGTCGATGTCAGTGGCGGTGGCTTCGGTGATCGCCCCGATCCTCGCCTCCTACAGCCTGATTCACGGCGGGCACCAACTCGTGGCCATCGTCACGGTGTCGGCCGGAGCGCTCGGTGCCGCCCTGTGCCTGCCGCTGGCCCGGACCCTGAGTAAATCGGTCCACCCGCCCGCCCACCACGCCGCGTAAGGGGAGCATTCTCCTTGAGCAGCAACCAGAGTCGGAGCGCGGATACTGGGCCGGCGCGTTGGGTTTCCGGTGTGAACGCGCGCTGAGTAAGGTGTTTCGGTGGCATCGGCCAGCGATGTGGAACTCGACCGGGTGCGCAGGAACCACCAACTGCGCTCCTACCGGGTCGTCGCCGTCCTACGGATCGGTGTGCTGGCCTTTGTGATCGGCGCCATGGTCGTAGCCGCACCGCGCTACGAATGGGGTAGCCAGATCGCCCTGATCGTCCTGTACGCATTCGCCACGGTGTCTGCCCTGGTGCTGGCGTTCACGCGGTTCGACCGGCCCCGCTTCGGCGTCGGCCGGATGGAGCCGTTCGCCTTCACGGCCATCGACGTCATCGTGTTGACCGCCCTGCAATTGGTATCCAGCGACGGGGTCTACCCCTTACTGATCATGATCCTGCTGCCGGTGCTGGTAGGGGTCGACATGTCGACCCGGCGGGCGGCGGTGATCCTGGCTTTCACCGTGGTCGGGTTCGCACTCGCCGGGGTCCAGGACCATCTGCAGAAGCGGGCGATCGGCTGGCCCGACACCGCCTTCCTGTTCGGGCTGTACGCGTTCATGTGCGTGGCCGCGTTGGTGGCGGTTCGCATCGAGGAGCGCCATGCCCGCTCGATTGCCGCCCTGAGTGCGCTGCGTGAAGAGCTGTTGGGGCAGACCATGACCGCTTCTGAGGTATTGCAGCGTCGCATCTCGGAGTCCATCCACGACGGCCCGTTGCAGGATGTGCTGGTGGCGCGTCAGGAGCTCATCGAGCTGCAACTCGACGACCCCGATGACGACCGGGTCACCCGTGCGCTCACCGGGTTGCAGAGCGCGTCGGAACGCCTGCGGCAGGCCACATTCGAGCTGCACCCGGCCGTACTCGAGCAGGTCGGGCTGGCGGCGGCGGTCGAGCAACTGGCCGGGTTCACCGCCAAGCGCTCGGGGATCGAGGTGACCACCGACATCGACTACCCGATGCGCAACGAGGTCGACCCGATCGTCTTCGGTGTGGCACGGGAACTGTTGTCCAACGTGGTGCGCCACTCCCAGGCCACCAACGCCTGGGTCACGCTCGGCGTCACCGACGACATGTGCGTGCTGACCGTGGCCGACGACGGGGTAGGCGTCAACAGCGACACCATGGCGCGCCGGCTGGGAGAAGGCCACATCGGACTGGCCTCGCACCGGGCCCGCGTCGAAGCCGCCGGCGGCGCCTTCGTGTTCCTCGAAGCGGCCAGCGGTACCCGCGTCTGCGTACAGGTGCCGTTGAAGAAGTGAACCGCGCTGCGCGCAGCGGCGTTCAGTCGAGCAGTTTCTGGCGCATCGCTTCGGCGACCGCGGCCGCACGGTCACTGACGCCGAGCTTCTCGTAGAGGCGCTGCACATGCGTCTTGACCGTCGAGGGCGCCACATACAGTTCGGCCGCAATGGCCGGGATGCTCTGGCCGCGGGCGATGCGAAGCAGCACCTCGCGCTCTCGCGCGCTGAGCACCGGAGCGCTGGGGGCGGCGCGCTGACGGATCTCGCCGGCGAGCCCGCCGACGAGCGAAGGAGCCACCACATCGCGGCCCTTGGCGCAGTCGAGTACGGCCTTGACGATTTCGGTGCGCGTGGAATCCTTGAGCAGAAAACCGGCCGCCCCCTGCTGCAGGGCCTGGTACACGATCGCCGCCTCGTCGTGCGCCGAGATCAACAACACCCGGGTCGGCAGGTCGAAGTTGCGCACCGCCGCCGCCACCTGCGCGCCGTCCATCCCCGGCATGCGGTAGTCGAGCAGGGCGACATCGGGCTTGTGCGTCTTGATCAGCTCGAGCGCGGACGAGCCGTCGTCGGCCTCGCCCACCACATTCACCGAGCCGCTCAGGGAGAGCGCGCGCACCACGCCCTCGCGGAACAGCGGGTGATCGTCACCGACCACCACACGGACCTTCTCAGGGGTCGCAGCGCCGACCATGGCGAAAGTGTAGCGGCTGCCCGCAAATATCCGACCACTTTCGCCTCGCTCGCGGCGTGGCAGCTTTCCAGGATTCGGTGAGTACGGTGTTCCTGTGGCGACCAGTGACGTCGAACTGGACCGGGTGCGCAGGGTGCACCGGTTGCGCTCCTACCGGATCGCCTCGGTGCTGCGAGTCGGGGTCGTGGCGCTGATGATCGCTGCCATGCTCATCGGCACCCGGCGCTCTGAGTGGGCGCAGCAAAGTGTCCTGATCGCCCTCTACGCCGGGATAGCGGTGTGCTCGCTGGTGTTGGCGTTTGCGCCATCACGCGCGTGGATCGGCATGGGACCGCTGGTCGGGATGCGCCGACTGGAACCCTTCGCGTTCACCGCCATCGACGTGATCGCGTTGACGGGCTACCAGATGCTGTCCACCGACGGGATCTATCCGCTGCTGATCATGACCCTGTTGCCGGTGCTGGTGGGCCTGGACGTGTCAACCCGGCGGGCGGCGGTGGTGCTCGCCTTCACCCTGGTCGGTTTTGCGCTGGCGGTGGTCGAGGACCCGGTGATGGTCAGGGCGATCGGCTGGCCCGAGGCCGTCTTTCGGTTCGCCCTGTACGCGTTCCTGTGCGGTACCGCGCTGGTCGTGGTGCGCATCGAGGAGCGCCACGCGCACTCGGTCGCCGGCCTCAGCGCGTTGCGTGAAGAGTTGTTGGCGCAGACCATGACAGCCTCCGAAGTGCTGCAGCGCCGCATCTCGGAGTCGATTCACGACGGGCCGCTGCAGGATGTGCTGGCCGCGCGCCAGGAGCTCATCGAACTGGAGCTCGACCACCCCGATGACGAGCGGGTGAGCCGGGCTCTGGCGGGACTGCAGAGTGCGTCGGAACGGTTGCGGCACGCCACATTCGAGCTGCATCCGGCCGTGCTGGAAGAGGTCGGGCTGGGGGCGGCGGTGGAACAGTTGGCCGCGTTCACCGCCAAGCGCTCGGGGATCAGGGTGACCACCGACATCGACTACCCGATACGCAACGCGATCGACCCGATCGTGTTCGGTGTGGTGCGCGAACTGTTGTCCAACGTGGTGCATCACTCCCGGGCCGAGAACGCCTCGGTGACCCTCGGTATCACCGACGAGATGTGCGTGCTGACCGTCGGCGACGACGGGGTGGGGGTCAACGGCGACACGATGGCGCGGCGGCTGGGGGAGGGGCACATCGGCCTGGCTTCGCACCGCGCCCGCGTGGACGCCGCGGGCGGTACCTTCGTCTTCCTCGACGCACCCACCGGGACGCACGTGTGCGTCGAGGTGCCGCTCAAGGCTTGACGGACTCGCCTTCACAAAAGTTTCGAGCGGCCGCGTACCCGGCCCGGTACCCGAAAACCATTGCCGGACCCAGGGTTCCACCGGCGCCGCCGTAGGCCCGTCCGGTCACCCCGCCCATCGCGTTGCCCGCGGCGAACAGACCGGGAATCGGTTGGCCGCCGACATGCAACACGCGGCCGTCGGGGTCGGTCCGCGGACCGCCCTTGGTTCCCATCGACCCCACGCACACGGGTACCGCGTACAAGGGGGCGGTATCGATGGGCCCCAACGTCTTTCCGGCCAGGGTGGTGGCGCGGTCGTCACCCCAGTAGCCGTCGTACGCACTGGAGCCCCGCCCGAAGTCCGGGTCTGCGCCAGCGGCGACATTGCTGTTCCACTGCTCGATCGTGCGTGTCAGCCCAGCGGCGTCGATGCCGGTCTTGGCACTCAGCTCAGCGAGATCGGCGGACTCGCAGAACCATTCCGGCACCGGCTCACCCGGCGCGATGCCCAGAAATCCGTAGCTGCGCAGGTGAATCGAGTCGAAAACCATCCACGCGCGATCGTTGACGTAGCCGCCGCGGGGATCGAGGTAATGGAAGGCACCGGCCATCGAGTTGTACTCACCGGCCTCGTTGACGAACCGCCGGCCGGCCCGGTTGACGATGATGCTGCGCGGGCGGGTGCGTTCCAGTCGCACACTGCGGCTGCGTTGTCGACCCTCGATGGTGTCGCCGGGGATGCGCACGATCGGTACCCACCAGGCCTCGCCCATGTTCGACAGGTCCGCGCCCAAAGCCATTGCCATGCGCAGACCGTCGCCGGTGTTGTTCGGCGGCGAAACGGCACCGTGCATGGGTCCGCGCAGAAAAGCCTTGATCAGCAATGGATCCCACTCGAATCCACCGGTGCCCAGGATGACGCCGCGGCGCGCGCGCACATCCATGCTCAGTTCGGGACCGGCGATCCGTACGCCGGTGACGGCTCCGTCGTCCACGATGAGTTCGGTGGCCCGGGAGTTGGCGCACGGTGCCACCCCCACGTCCAGCAAGCCCTTGAGCAGACCGGCGATCAACGCGGTGCCGGCCACGCACAGGTCGCCGGAACGCTCCACGTCGGCATGCAGGCGGGCCCTGGTTTCGGCGTCGAACCCGACGTTGGACCAGTCGGCGGGGAACGCGGTGATACGGGTGGCCCATTCGCCGATCCGGCTCAGATCGAACGGTGCCGCGCTCAGCGAACGGCCTCCGGACGGTTGGCCGCCGGGCAGTTCGGGCTGGTAGTCGGGAAAGCCGTCGGCGATCTCGAAGCGCAGACCGCTGTATTTCTCCACGAAGTCGAGCATCGACGGCCCGGTCCGCACGAACGTCTCCACCAGGGCGTCGTCCATCGAGCCGAAAGACTGTGCGCGCAAATACCGCAACGCGTCTTCGGTTGTCAATTCCCCTGCCGGTGAACGATTATGGGCCGGAATCCAGACGATTCCACCGGACACCGCGGTCGTCCCGCCGATGGTCCCGGACTTCTCGAACACGCCGACCGTGGCACCCGCGATCGCGGCGGTCAGCGCGGCCGTCAGGCCGGCACCACCGCTGCCGAGCACGACAACATCGTATTCGTGGTCCCAGAACCGGTTTTGACGCTGCGGCATGCCTGCGAGTCCTTTCAGCTCAGCAGCGCGGACAACTGCTCCGCGGCCCTGATGACCGCGTCCTTGCCGCGCATCACCACGTCTTCGCGGTGGGAGATCAGATTGATGCAGGTCGGTGGCGCCGGCGCTGGACGTCGGACCGGCACCGCCAGGCCGTAGGTGTTCGGCTCGATCTCACCGTGAGTGGTGACCCACCCCTGCTGGCGCGCCATGGTGACCAGATCCCGCTCGGCCGGGCGCGGTGGCATGCTCGCCAGCAGCGCGATTCCCGCCGCGCCCCGGTCCAGCGGGTAGCGGCTGCCTTCGTGGAAGGCGAGCTGATAGGCGACCTGGGTCGGCACGATCACGGCGATCGCCACCTGCTCGTCGCCTTCGGCGATCAGCAGCGACACCGTGGTGCCGAGTTCGTCGGCCAGTGAGCGCAGCGTGGGCAGGCAGAGTTGCCGGACGTTGTGGTCGAACGACGCGCCGAGTGTCGCCAGCCCGGCGGCCGGACGAAAGCGGCCGTCCTCGCCTTTGGCGACCAGCCGAAACTCCGCCAGCGTCGCCAGCAATCGATATGCGATTGTGCGGTGCACACCGACCTGGTCGGCGACTTCCTGCATGGTCAGCCCACCGGAGGAGGATGCCACCAACTGCAGGGCCGTGAGGCCTCTGGCCAGCGTCTGGGAACCCGTCACGGCCTTGACAGACCTTCCGGTGAGAGCGAAGCTCTATATATAACGCACATTAGTGTGCGATATTAGCACACACAAGATGCTGAAAACGAGAACCACATTTTCACCGGAAGGAACCGTGACCGAGTTCGAAAGCGTGTGGAGCGACCTGCAGGGGGTGGCGTTCTCCCAGGGTTACCTGACGGCCGGCGGCGTCCGCACCCGCTATCTGCAGGCGGGCGACCCGAGTCAGCCGGTGCTGATCCTGCTGCACGGTTCGGGTGGCCACGCGGAGGCCTACGTACGCAACCTCGCCGCCCACGCCGAGCATTTCTGGACCTGGTCGATCGACATGCTCGGGCACGGGTACACCGACAAGCCGGGGCACCCGCTGGAGATCCGCCACTATGTCGAACACCTGATGGCGGTGGTCCGCACGATCGGGGCCGAGCGCATCCACCTGAGCGGAGAGTCGCTGGGCGGCTGGGTGGCCGCCCGCGCCGCCATCGACCATCGCGACGTCATCGACCGGTTGGTGCTCAACACCGCGGGCGGCTCGCAGGCGGACCCCGAAGTGATGCAGCGGATCATCACGCTGTCCATGGCCGCCGCCGAGGACCCGACGTGGGAGACGGTCCAGGACCGCATCAAGTGGTTGATGGCGGACAAGTCGAAGGGTTACGACGACCTGGTCGCCAGCCGGCAACGCATCTACCGGCAGCCGGGTTTCGTGGCGGCGATGCGCGACATCATGGCGCTGCAGGATCCGCAGATCCGGGCGCGAAACCTGTTGGGGCCAGAAGAATACGGGGTAATCACCGCGCCCACGCTGGTCCTGTGGACCAGTGATGACCCCACCGCTGACGTACCCGAAGGGCGCCGCATGGCGTCGATGATCCCGGGCGCCCGCTTCGAGGTCATGCCCGGTTGCGGTCACTGGCCACAGTACGAGGACGCCAAGACCTTCAACCGCCTGCACCTCGACTTCCTGCTGGGCCGCTGATGACCGGGCACGGGACTGACGTCGACGTACTCGTCGTGGGTGCCGGGCCGGTCGGTCTGACCCTCGCCAATATCCTTGGCCTGCAGGGTGTCCGGACCCTGGTGGCCGAGGAACGCGCGACCCTGATCGACTACCCACGCGGGGTGGGCCTCGATGACGAGGGTCTGCGCACCTTCCAGTCCATCGGTCTGGTGGAACAGGTTCTGCCGCACACCGTCCCGAACCAGATCCTGCGGTTCTACGACGCGAAGCGGCGAGTGCTCGCCGAAATGGCGCCGCCGGACGCGCAATTCGGCTGGCCCAAGCGCAACGGGTTCGTCCAGCCGTTGGTGGACGCCGAATTGTTGCGCGGCCTGGACAGGTTCGCCCACGTCCAGGTGCGGTGGAGCAGCCCGATGGTCCGGTGTGCGCAGGGCGGTGACGCGGTGCGTGCCGAGTTGGGCGGTGCGGACCCGGTGCCGGTGCGCGCACGGTACGTCGTCGGCTGCGACGGCGGGCGCAGCGTCACCCGCGGCGTGATGGGCGTGTCTTTCGACGGCACCACATCGCCGACCAGATGGCTGGTCGTCGACATCGCCCACGACCCGCTGGGTCACCCGAACAGCGAAGTGGGGGCCGACCCGGAACGCCCGTACGCCTCCATCTCGATCGCCCACGGAATCCGGCGGTTCGAGTTCATGATTCACGCCGACGAGACCGACGAACAGGCCGAGGACCCAGCGTTCCTGCGCCGGATGCTGGCGCGCATGGTGCCCTATCCCGATCGGGTCGAGGTCATCCGCCGTCGGGTCTACACCCACCACTCGAGGATCGCCGGCAACTTCCGCAGTGGCCGGATGCTGCTCGCCGGGGACGCGGCGCACCTGATGCCGGTGTGGCAGGGGCAGGGCTACAACAGCGGCATCCGCGATGCCGCCAATCTCGGCTGGAAGTTGTCCGCGGTGGTCCGGGGCCGGGCAGCCGAGCCGTTGTTGGACACCTACGACGTGGAGCGGCGCAAGCACGCGCGGGCGATGATCGACCTGTCCACCATGGTGGGCCGGGTCATCTCGCCGACCAATCGCCGCGTCGCCAGGGCGCGTGACGCGGTGATCCGGTCGGCATCAATTGTGCCGTCGCTCAAGCGGTATGTGCTGGAGATGAGGTTCAAGCCGATGCCTCGTTACGAGCACGGCGCGGTGGCGCATCCGGCCGGCGTGGCCCCGCGGCCCGGTTCGCCGACCGGCACTCTGTTCATTCAGCCTCGCGTCGACACCCGCACGCAGCGCGACGTCCTGCTCGACGACGTGCTGGGCAACTGGTTCGCCGTGCTGTGCTGGAACAACGACCCACGCAAAGTCCTCGGCGAGGCCGCGTTCGCAGACTGGAAAGGCCTGGGAGCGCGCTTCATTGCGCTGCGACCGTTGACGCAGCTGGGGTGGACCGGGCAGGACGACGCCGACGTGGTGGTCGTCGGTGACCGCGGTGGGCACCTCAAAGCCTGGTTCGATCACCACGAAGAGTCGGTGGTGTTCCTGCGGCCCGATCGGTGTATCGCCGGTGCCTGCATTGCGCAGCGCTCTGCCGAGTTGAGCGCCGCCCTGATCGATGCGCTCTCGCTGACTCCGCGAGGGGGTGAATCGGACAGTGCCACTGGCTCTTTGCTGTATGTCCCACAGCCCGCTGCTGAATCTACCGGGGCCGCCGCGGAATCTGCTTGACGACGTCGAGGCCGGGATCTCGCGGGCCCGGGACTTCGTCTCCGCCTTCGATCCCGAGCTGGTGGTCATCTTTTCCCCGGACCACTACAACGGGTTTTTCTACAAGGTGATGCCACCGTTCTGTATCGGCCTGCAGGCCAACGGAGTCGGTGATTACGGCACCTATGCCGGCCCGTTGCCCGTCGCGGAGGACGCCGCCGGGCAATGCGTGCAGGCCGTCCTGGATGCCGGCGTCGACGTGGCGGTATCGGCGAGCATGGACGTCGACCACGGCACGGTCCAGCCGCTGGAGAAGCTCTTCGGTTGTGCCACCGCACTTCCCGTGATCCCGGTCTTCATCAACGCCGTGGCGGAGCCGCTGGGCCCGCTGCGCCGGTGCCGGTCCCTGGGTACCGCGGTAGGCAGTTTCGTTGCCGCCCTGGACAAGAGGGTGCTGGTGCTCGGATCGGGCGGGTTGTCGCACAGCCCTCCGGTGCCCACCCTCGCGACCGCGGCCGCGTCCCAGTTGCGGCGGATCGTGCACGGTGAGCCGCTGAGCGCCGAACAGCGTCAGGCCCGGCAGGCCCGGGTGATCGAGGTGGCGAGGAGTTTCGCCGGTGGTGCCGGCGATCTGCAACCCCTCAACCCCGCTTGGGACCAGCGCTTCCTCGACATCGTCGACAGCGGATATCTTGCCGATCTCGATGGCTGGTCGAACACGTTCGTGACGCGTGAGGGCGGCAGTTCGGCGCATGAAATCCGGACCTGGATCGCGGCTTTCGCGGCACTGGCGACGGCCGGAAGCTATCGGAGCACTGTGCGCTACTACCGGGAGGCCGCCGACTTGATCGCCGGATTCGCCATTCGGACGGCGGAGCCGACCGAATGACGTCGTTCGATGACTTCGATCACGTGGCGGACGTGCTGATCGTCGGTTCCGGTGGCGGTGGTATGACGGCGGCGCTGACCGCGGCGGCACACGGACTGGACGCGCTGGTGATCGAGAAATCGCCACAGTTCGGGGGGTCCACCGCCCTGTCCGGCGGCGGTATCTGGGTGCCCGGTGCCCCCGCGCAGCGCCGGGCGGGCTATTCACCGTCGCCGGAGGAAGTTGTCCGCTACCTGCGGCAGATCACCGAGGGCCTGGTCAGTGACGCGCGGATCCGCCAATACGTCGAATCCGCGCCGCGGATGCTGGAGTTCCTGGAAGGACTCAGCCCATGGCTCGAATTCGTCTGGAAGCCAGGCTATGCCGACTACTATCCAGAGCTGCCGGGTGGATCCGAACTCGGCAGCACCATCAACGTGCCGCCGATCGACCTACGGGAACTCGGCGACGACGAGCCTCACCTGCTGCAGCCGCTGGCGTTGGCGCCCAGGGGGATATGGCTGGGGCCCAAGGAGTTGCGTTCCTTCTATCTGATCCGGCAGTCCTGGGCCGGCAAAGCCGTTCTGGTCAAGTTGATTTCGCGGATGGTGCGGGCGCGGGTGTTCGGCGAGCGGATCGCCGCCATCGGACAGTCGTTGGCCGCGCGGCTGCGACTGGCGATGAAGGAGTGCGGCATCCCACTGTGGCTGGACACGCCGTTGCGGAACCTGCTGACCGACTCCGACGGATCGGTGATCGGTGCCCGGGTGCACCGCGCCGGCAAGCCGGTGCGGATCGGGGCGCGCGGCGGTGTCATCCTCGCCTCCGGCGGTTTCGATCACGACATGGCCTGGCGCAAAGAGCATCAACCGGTGGTGGACCAGGACTGGAGCTTCGGCAACCCGGCCGCAATGGGGGACGGCATCCGCGCCGGGCAGCAGGTCGGCGCCGCCGCGGATCTGCTGGACGAGGCGTGGTGGTTTCCCGCCATCCAATGGCCGGACGGGCGAATGCAATTCATGCTCAACGAGCGGATGATGCCCTCGCAGTTCATCGTCAACGGGGACGGCAGGCGGTTCATCAACGAAGCGGCGCCATACATGGATTTCGGTCACGCCATGATCGATGGCCATAAGACCGGGGTCACGCATATCCCGTGCTGGCTCATCACCGATCACCGGTCCTTCAACCGCTACGTCGTCGGCGGGCATCTGCCGATACCGAAGATTCCCGGCGCGCCGGTGCCCACCGGACGCAAGGTCCCGAAAGCGTGGCTGCAATCCGGCGTCGTCAAAGCGGCCTGCGGCTGGGAGGAATTGGCGACCAAGATCGATGTTCCGGCAGCACAACTGCGGGCCACCGCGACCCGCTTCAACGAACTGGCCCGCGCCGGGCACGACGACGACTTCAACCGTGGCGACAGCGTCTACGACAACTACTACGGCGACCCCACGCTGCCCAACCCCAACCTGTATCCGCTGGGCGACCCTCCCTATTACGCCTTCCGCATCGTGCCGGGCGACCTCGGCACGTCCGGCGGCCTGCGCACCGACGAGTTCGCCCGGGTGCTGCGATCCGATGACACCGTCGTGCCCGGTCTCTACGCGGTGGGTAACACCGCGGCACCGGTCATGGGACGCAGCTACGCCGGCGCCGGGGCGACCATCGGCCCCGCCATGACCTTCGGCTTCGTCGCCGCCAAACACGCAGCCGCACAGACCCTTAACTCTCCTAGGAGGTAACGATGAAGATTTCCCTGTTCTACGAGTTCGCCCTGCCCAGGCCCTGGGTCCCCGACGACGAGCGGCAAATGCTGCAAGACTGCCTGGACGAGGTCGAAGCCGCCGACAAGGCCGGCTTCTCCACCGTCTGGCTCACCGAGCATCACTTTCTCGAGGAGTACTGCCACTCCACGGCGCCGGAGATGTTCCTGGCCGCGGCGAGCCAGCGCACCGAGAACATCCGGCTGGGCTTCGGCATCATGCACCTGCCGCCGGTCGTCAACCACCCCGCCCGGGTTGCCGAACGCATCGCCACCCTGGACCTGATCTCCAACGGCCGAGTCGAATTCGGCACGGGTGAGTCCTCCTCGGTCGGTGAACTCGGCGGCTTCAACATCGACCCCGCCGACAAGCGCGCGCAGTGGGAGGAGGCGCTGGAGGTCTCCATTCGCTGCATGGTCGAAGAGCCCTTCACCGGCTTCAAAGGCGAACACATCGAAATGCCGGCCCGCAACGTCATCCCCAAGCCGCTGCAGAAGCCCCACCCGCCGGTCTGGGTCGCCTGCACACGACCCGCCAGTGTGCAGATGGCGGCCCAGAAATGCATCGGCGCATTGAGTTTCGCCTACACCGGACCCGGACCCCTGGCCGAGCGGGTGAATGGCTACTACAAGGAATTGGAAGAGAACGGAGTCCCGGTGACCCCGCAGATCAACCCCAACATCCTGGCCATCGGCGGTGACCTGTCGATGATGGTCGCCAAAACAGATGACCTGGCGCTACAGCGCCTCGGCAAGGGCGGCGGATTCTTCTCCTTCGGCATCATGCACTACTACATGACCGGGGTGCACACACCCGGACGCACCGGGGTGTGGGACCGCTATCTCGAGGAGGTGGACAAGGACCCGACGCTGGCCTACGGTCCGGGGCGCGGCGCGATCGGATCACCGGCCACCGTGCGAGAGTTCCTGCGTGGCTACGAGGAGAGCGGCGTCGACGAGATCATCCTGCTGCTCAACCCGCGCAGTCACGAGGGCACCATGGAATCCATCGAGTTGATGGGCAAAGAGGTACTGCCCGAATTCATCGAGCGTGACGAGAAAGCGGTGGCCGAGAAGGCCGCGAGACTGGCGCCGGTGATCGAGAAGGTGGAGGCGCGCCGGCCCGAGTCGACGATTCCGCCGTTCGACGAAAACTACTCGTTCGGCGGGTTGCCGACCGGGCGCGGCGGTAAGTTCACCGCCAGTGAGATCCCCGAGGCCATGGCCGAGATCAACGAAGGCCGGGTACAGGCGGCGCAGCGGTTGAAGGAGCAGCAGGCCAAGTGACACCGAAGACCTGCTGACCAGTGGCGCGTATCGAGGAGTTGTGGCGCTACGACGGTCGCCGTGCCGTGGTGACCGGTTGTGCGTCGGGCATCGGCGCCCAGGTCGCGCAGCAGCTCAGCGAGCTCGGTGCGCAGGTGATCGGACTGGACCGCTCACCAGCCCCGGGAGTCAACGACTTTCGTCAGGTCGATCTGTCCGACCGGACATCGATCGACCGGGCTGCCGCGTCGATCGAAGGGCCGGTCGACGCGCTGTTCAACCTCGCCGGCGTCTCCTCGGGGATCGGCGACCCGCTACTGGTGGTCACCATCAACTTTCTGGGATTGCGGCATCTCACCGAAGCCTTGATACCGCGGATGCCTGCAGGTTCGTCGATAGTGAGCGTGTCGTCACTGGCAGCGGCATCCTACCGGGAGCACGGGCAGCAGGTTGCCCCGCTGCTGCGCACCGCGACGATGCACGAGGGGCTGCGTTGGTGCGAAAGACATCTCGACATGCTGGGCAACGGCTACCAACTGTCCAAGGAAGCGATCATCCTGTACACCATGTCCAGCGTCGTCGAACTCGGTAAGCGGGGCATCCGGATCAACTGCACCGGACCCGGGGTCACCGAAACCCCGATCCTCGACCAGCTGCGCACCGCGTACGGACCGTCCTACCTCGACGGCATCGCCAAGCCGCTGGGGCGGGTCTGCGACGCGGCCGAGCAGGCCGCGGTGCTGGTGTTCCTCAACAGCAGGGCGGCCAGCTACATTTCCGGTCAGGTCGTGTGGGTGGACGGCGGAAACGTGGGCGCCACCATCGCCGCTGAACTGGAGGAGGGACGGGCCTGATGGCTGACATGAACGACTTCCGCCGGGCCGCAGAGGATCTCAGCAACTGGGGCAGGTGGGGTCCGGACGACGAGCTGGGCACCCTGAACTTCATCACCCCGGAGAAGGTCCGCCGGGCGGCCGGCCTGGTCCGGCACGGCAAAGTCTTCCCGCTCGGCGTGGACTTCGGTTCGTCCGGTCCGCAGGGCGCTTTCGGATTCCGGCACAATCCCATTCACGTGATGACGGTCGACGGAGGCGACGCGCATTCGCTGGCACGATACGGGCCCGGGTGGGACAAGAATCCCACCGCCGCGCAGCTGAGCGGTTACCTGGCCGACAACCCGTTCCGGTTCAACGACGACATGGTCATCATGCCCCTGCAGGCCGCCACTCAGTGGGATGCGCTGTCCCACGTGTATTACGAGGACCAGCTCTACAACGGCTTCCCGGCGGACTCGGTGACCAGCCTGGGCGCGTTCCATTGCGGTATCGACAAGGTCGACGTCAAGGGCATCACCTCGCGCGGGGTGCTGTTGGACCTGGTGCGCCACCGCGGCGCCGAAGTGTTTCTCGAACACGGAAACCCGATCATGCCGGCGGAATTGGACGACGTGGCCCGGGCGCAGGGCGTGCAAATCGAGAGCGGCGACATCGTCCTCATCCGAACCGGTTGGTGGGCAAGGTTTCTGATGACCGGCGACAAGGTCGAACCGTACTCCGGACTGGACTGGCGCTGCGCCCACTGGCTGCACGACAACGAGGTGGCCGCGGTAGCCGCCGACAACCTGCAGGTCGAGGATCCGGTGTCCGGAGTCGAGGGATTGTTCCTACCGTTCCATCTGTTGTGCCTGCGCGATATGGGGCTGATGCTCGGCGAGTACTGGGATCTGACCGCGCTGGCCGAAGACTGCGCGGCCGACGGTGTGTACGAATTCCAGCTCGTCGCGCCGCCACTGAGATTCACCGGCGCCGTCGGCTCTCCGGTGAACCCGATCGCGATCAAGTGATGGACGTGCATCGCAGGACCGTCGAGATCGACGGTCTGGCAACGAGTTATCTGGAGGCCGGCAACGGCGATCCCCTGGTGCTGCTGCACGGCGGCGAGTTCGGCGCCAGCGCCGAGCTGGGCTGGGAACGCAATATCGGCGCACTGGCCGTGCGTCACCGGGTGCTCGCGCCGGACCAGCTCGGCTTCGGGCAGTCGGCCAAAGTCATCGATTTCGTCAACAGCCGGGCGATGCGGATCCGGCACGTGGCACGGTTCTGCCAGGTGCTCGGCATCGACTCGGCCCACTTCGCCGGGAACTCCATGGGCGCCATCAACCTGCTCAGCGACGCCACCTCAGCGGCGCCGGTGCTACCGGTGCGCAGCATGGCGATTATCTGCGGCGGCGGCGAGATTCAGCAGAATCACCACTTCGAGGCGCTGCAGCAATACGACGCCACGCTGCCCGCCATGCGCAACATCGTCGAAGCGCTGTTCTATGACCCCGCCTACCCGGCCGATGAGGACTACGTGTGGCGCCGCTTCGAATCGAGCACCGCGCCGGGCGCGTGGGAGGCGGTGGCGGCGGCGCGCTTCCGGCGTCCCAACGCACCGCCACCCGCGGTACCGGCTGCTGCCCGGGCCTATGAGCGCATCCAGGTGCCGACGTTGGTAGTCGAGGGGCGCGGCGACAAGCTGCTGCCGCCGGGATGGGCTGCCGAGATCGCCGGTCAGATAGACGGCGGGCGGTCGGTGGTCATCGACGACGCGGGGCACTGCCCGCAGATCGAGCAGGCGCCGGCGGTCAACGAGTTGCTGCTGGGGTTCTTCGCCGACGGGGCGCAGCGGCGCTGAAATGCCGTCTGCAATCAGCGGGTAGCGAATGATGCTGCCATGGACGATAATTCGTCGATTGCCTTGGTGAAACCTTCGGCGATCTGCCAGATGTCGGGGACGTGGTCGCTGCATGCCTGCATGCCGACGGTCATCTCGTCGCCGTAGCTCCATCCGGTGAAGTTCAGGCCGTAGGGGTAGACGATGGGACCGACGGAGATCAACTTCTCGACGGGTGCCCCGGCGAAGTACAGGCGCGTCTTCGGCCCTGGGACGTTGGAGGCGATCAGGCTGTATGTCGGGCGTTTCGTGGTGGCGGCCCCGACGATCGGCAGTGCCCGGCCGTAGAACCAGAACAGTGGCCAGTACTCCATCCAGTCACCGAACAGCCACAGGTCGCGCTCGTCGTGCACCGCGCGGGCGGCCTTGGTATTGGCCGAAATGCACCGCAGGCGCTCGACGGGGTCGGCCACGTCGGTGGCCAGCGAGGCGTACCAGGTGGTCACTTGGTTACCCCAGTCGACCGCGGCCCCCGGTGGTCGGATCGCCACCGGCACGACGGCGGTCAAAGGTTGGCCGGCCAACGCGCCGTGGCGAGCGAGATACGACCGGATCGCGCCACTGCACGCTGCCAGGTAGACGTCGTTGACAGTGACTCCGAATGCGCTCTTGATGGTCTTGATCGTATTGAGATCGCAAGTAATATAGGCAAACTCGCGTCCGGGAGTGAATGGCGCGTTGAACGGGGCCGGCGGTGCGGAGAACGCGGCGGCGAATCCGGGGCGACCGGCCCGGCGGCGGCCGCGCACCGTCTCGATCGTGCGTGCCGAACGCCTCAGCACCGCTGGAAACCGTGCCGCGGCCTGAGCCTGCTGCCGCAGCACCGTCCGGTACCAGGCGCCGAAAATGGGCCGAGGTTCGTCGACCGGCGCGCCCGCAGCCGTCGGCAAGGGCTCGGCCGGATCGGAACTGAACATGCTTTCCAGCAAACGTAGCGATGCCATGCCGTCGGCCATGGCGTGGTGAAGCTTGAGCACCAACGCTATTCGCCCCTCGGCCATGCCGTCGAGGTACCAGAGCTGCCACATCGGGCGCCCGCGGTCCAGGGCGCCCATGTTGATCTGGTTGATCTGAGCCGACAGTTCCCTGTCGCCGCCAGGCGCCGGTACACAGCACCGCTTGAGGTGGTAGTCGACATCGATACGCGGCCGCTCGACCCACCAGGGACGCCCCCACCTCGGTGCGATCAGCTGCCACCTCAGCGGGGCGATCCGCTCGACCAGCGCAGGAACGACCGATCGGATCGACTCGAAGCTCACCGGCTGATGCGCCATCGCCGGGTTGAGCACCACAGCCTTGATGGTGTGCTGCGGCTGGGTGCGGCGTTCCTGCTTGAGAAACAGGTTGTCGACCCCGGTCAGACGGCGCATCCGGTCACCTCCCACTGGCTGCCCACAGACAACCTCCTCGACGGGGATTCGGCAACGCGGTCTCCCGAAGAGCGGGAGATCACCGCCCGCGGAACCGTCGGGGTCCCTAAGGTGGGCATGTGGACGCCGCCACCGATGCCACGAGAACTGAAGTCGCCCAGCGTATGTCCGCGGCATTCGCCGGTATGGCCGACGGCAGCGCCGATGCCGTCGAGGTGCGCGATAGCCTGCGGGCCAGCCGCAGGCCGCCCAGCCACGTAGCGGTGGCCCGGACGGAGAACCGCACCATCCCCGGTCCGGGCGGCCGCATTCCGGTGCGCGTTTACCACCCGTCGCAACCGGACCCGTCCGGAACCCCGCTCATGGTGTACCTGCACGGCGGAGGATTCGTACTGTGCGACCTCGACTCGCACGACGCATGCTGCCGCAGACTCGCCAACGGAGCCGGCGCGATCGTGGTGTCGGTCGATTATCGACTGGCCCCTGAAAATCCTTTTCCCGCAGCGCTGGACGACGCGTGGGCGGCGACCCGGTGGGTGTCGGCCCACGGCACGTCGCTGGGCGGCGATCCGGGACGTCTGATCGTCGCCGGCGACAGCGCTGGCGGCAACCTGGCCACTGTCGTGTGCATGCTGGCCCGCGACTCCGGCGGCCCCCCGATCGCGTTGCAATTGCTGATCTATCCGGTGCTGGACCAGCGCCGCAAGCCCTCCGCTGCGCAACGGCGCGCGGCGCCGGGTGTGCTGACGCTGGAGCACATGCGCTGGTTCACCGAGCAGTATCTGGGATCCGGCGGAGACCCGGCTGACGCGCGGGTCTCACCGATCCTCGGCGAGCTTGCGGGCCTGCCGGCTGCGCACATCGTCACCGGCGAGCTCGATCCGCACTGTGACGACAACGAGGATTACGCGCGTCGTTTGCGCGCCGCGGGCGTGAATGCCACTGTGCAGGTCTATGCCGGCATGTTTCATGGCTTCTTCAACTTGCCCGACGACATTCCCATCGCAGAGCAAGCCTATGCCGACGCGTGCCTGACGCTTCGCGAAACACTGAACCGCCCGGAGGAATCGTGATGAAGCTCAACCATACTCGCGCACTGATCACCGGTGCCAGCCGCGGTCTCGGCCGCAGCATCGCAGAGGTACTCGCCCGGCGTGGTGTTGATGTGGCACTCGTGGCGCGCGACGGTGCCGCCCTGACGTTGCTGGCCGAGGAGTTGGGCGGCCAGGCCTACCCGGTCGATCTCTCCGATCCGGCGGCCGTCGGCGCCTTGCCTGATCGGGTCGAGGCCGACGGCCCGGTGGACGTGCTGATCAACAATGCGGGTCTGGACTGCGTTCGGCTGCTTCCTGACACCTCCGCGCAGGAATTGCGGAACCTGTTGCAGGTCAACCTGTTAGCCCCGATGGAGCTCTGCCGGCAGCTGATGCCGCGGATGGTGGGACGCGGCCGCGGTCACATCGTCAACGTCTCGTCAATGGGCGCGGTGAGCGTCAGTCCCGGGGTAACCGTCTATGCCACATCCAAGGCCGGTCTGAGTCACTTCACGGCCGGCATCCGGCAGGAGTTGAAGGGGACGCAGGTCGGCACCACGCTGGTCCAGATCGGGGCGGTGAAAACCGATATGCTGGACGGGATCCGGAGATTCGGGCCCGCGCGGCGGGCCATCGAGCGGTCCCAGCGGTTGCACATGCTGCCCCGCGAGGACTTGGAACCCGAGTTCGTTGCCATCGCGATCGCCGACGCGATCGAGAACGGACGACGATATGTCACACTGCCGCGCCGCATCGCGGCGTCGGCGTTGCTCACCGAGTTGCCGCGCAGAATGAGTGCGGCCATGCTCGCCGGGATCGACATGAGCGCCGACTGATGGAACCGTTGGTGGACCTGAGCGGGCGGGTCGCAATCATCACTGGCGCCGCACGCGGCCAGGGTGCCGCCGAGGCCGAGCTGTTCGCGGCATTGGGAGCGAGGATCGTCCTGACCGACATCCTTGACCGCGAAGGCGAACAGCTCGCCGAATCGATCGGTGCCGCCGCGCGATTCGTCCGGCACGACGTCGGCAGTGCCGAGAACTGGTCCGCCGCAGTGGACGTCGCAACGAAGGAGTTCGGCGGGGTGCACGTCCTGGTGAACAATGCGGCCGCCTGCGTCAGCCGGCCCATCGTGGATCAACCCGTCGACGAACTCGAGCGGCTGCTGCGTACCAACCTGGTCGGCCCATTCCTCGGGATCCAGGCGGTCGTCGAGCCGATGAAGGCGGCCGGCGGTGGCTCGATCATCAACATTTCGTCGCAGGCCGCGCTGCAGGGGCTGGCGGGTTATGGCGGCTACGGCTCCTCGAAGTGGGGCCTTCGGGGTCTGACCAAAGTGGCCGCGATTGAGTTGGGCGAGTTCGGGATTCGGGTCAATACCGTGTACCCCGGAATGATTGACACGCCGATGATCGGGCATTTGAACGTGCAGCGCGGCCCGGGCGGGCATCCGGGCGCGCCGCTCGGCCGCGTCGGGGTGCCCGACGAAGTCGCACGGGTAGTGGCCTTTCTGGCCTCCGACGCGTCGTCCTACGTCACCGGCGCCGATTTTGCCGTCGACGGCGGTGCCAGCACGGGAAAGATTCCGACACCTACATGAACACGGAGGAGAGCCGCGAAATGAACCCCACCCAGCTGGCCGACAAAGTCATCCTGATCACCGGTGGCGCAAGGGGACTCGGTGCGGCATTCGGTAAATGGATCATCGCGCGGGGCGGACGCGTGGTGATCGCCGATGTGCTCGAGGACGCCGGCAGGTCACTGGCCGACGAACACGGTGCCACAGCACGTTTCGTCCATCTTGATGTGACCGATCCGGCGCAGTGGACCCAGGCGGTGCAGTACGCCACCGCTGAATTTGGCCGACTGGACGGGCTGGTCAACAACGCCGGCGTCTCGACCGGGCAGTTCATCGAGCGCGAGCCGGTCGACCACTTCCGTGCGGTGTTGGAGGTGAATCTGGTGGGGGTGTTCAACGGTCTCCAGGCCGTCATCCCTGCGATGCGGGCCGCGGGAGGCGGATCCATCGTCAATATCTCATCGGCCGCAGGTCTTTTCGGGCTTGCTTTCACGGCCGGCTACGGCGCGTCGAAGTGGGGTGTCCGGGGCCTGACCAAAATCGCGGCGGTCGAACTGGCCGGGGACCGCATCCGGGTCAACTCCGTGCACCCGGGGATGACCTACACGCCGATGACAGAACCGGTCGGCGTCGAAGTGGGTGAGGGAAATTACCCCAACACCCCGATGGGCCGGATCGGCGTGCCGGATGAGATCGCCGGTGCCGTCGGTTATCTGCTTTCCGATGACGCCGCATACACGACCGGCGCGGAGATCGCGGTCGACGGTGGCTGGACGGCCGGGCCCACCATGAAATACGCGATGGGACAGTGACTCAGAAGACGTAATCGATGCGCGTCTGCATGCCGGCCTCCTGGTGATAGGTGTTGTGGCAGTGCATCACCCACGTTCCCGGATTGTCGGCAACCAGGACGGCGCGTAGCTTCTGATTGGGTAGCACGATGACGGTGTCCTTGCGGGCGCCGAGGGTGCCGTCGGGTTTGATCACCTGAAAAGTGTGGCCGTGCAAATGCATCGGGTGCCACATCATAGTGGTGTTGTCGAAGCTGAGCGAGGTGTGCTGGCCCTCCCGCACCTGCAACGGTTTGGTTCTGCTGTACGGCTCGCCGTTGATGGTCCAGTCATATCTGGCCATCGAGCCGCCGAGTACGACGGGCAGGTCCAACCGCGGATCGGGGCGACCCAGATTGGCAGCGGTCACCGCAGTGAACATCTCGACGGTGCCAACCCGGCGGGTGAGTTCAACGGGCCGGAACTGCGGGTCGGGTGGGCTGCCTTTGCCGGTCACCAGCAACGCGCGGGCCACCGCGTTCTTGCCTTCTGCGGAGGCGACCAGTGGGAACACGCCGTCCGCGGCGGTCACCACCACGTCGTAGCGCTCAGCCATGCCTACCAATAAGGCGTCCACCTGTACTGGGATCACCGGGAAGCCGTCGGTGTGGGTGACGGTCATCGAATGGCCGGCCAGGGCGACGCGGAACGCCGTGTCCGAGCCGGTGTTGATGATGCGAATGCGGATCCGCTGACCGGGCTTGGCGTTGAAGGTTGTGGCGGCCTCGGGAATCCGCCCGTTGATCAGGTAGTAGGGGTAGGCGATGTCGCCGGCGTCACCGCCGAGCAGGTCGCTCTTACCGACCTCGCCCATGCCTGGCATCCCCGGCATACCGGTGGTTGATGTGGGGGTACTGGATGACGACGGGCTGGAGCTCGGGGTTGTGCCGGTCGTCGTGGTGGTCGCGGTGGTAGGCGTGGTGGTCGTTGGTGTGGGTTGCGGCACCGGCGGCTTGTTGATCAGGGCGTCGTAGAGCTGCTGTGGTGACTTCCCGACGCCGTCCGTCCAATCGTCAAGGATGACAATCCATTCGGTGTCGTAGCGACCCAACTCGGTCGGGTCGTCGATGATGAACGGCAGGTACAGGCCCTTGTCACCGTCGAGCCCGGTATGCGGATGCGCCCAGTAGGTGCCGGAGTTCGGAACGGAGAAGCGATACGTGAAATCCTGTCCCGCAGGGATATTGGGGGTCGCCGGCTCGGCGCCGTCCATATCGTTGCGCAGCGCGATGCCGTGCCAGTGGACGGAGGTGGGGTGGTCGAGCTTATTGGAGACGGAGACGACGACCTCGTCGCCCACTGCGGCTCGCAGCAGTGGTCCCGGAATGCTGTCGCCGTAGGCCAGCGTGTCGACGATCCGGCCGCCGATGTCGACCTTGGCGGGTTGCGGTGTCAGGCTGGCCGTCACGGTGCGGCCGCTGTGCGGGCGGGCGGCTTCTGCCGCATCGATGGCGGCGGTCATCGGCGACGTCGACGTCTTCGATTGTCCACATCCGGCCAGCGCTAATCCACCGGCGATGCCACCGGCGATTCCGGCGGCGATGAAGCCCCGCCTGCTCAGGCGTGTCGTGTCAAAGGGGTTACCGCTGGTCGGCTGTGCCGGCATCGACTGCTCCTCCTTTGCGTCGAGTGATCGTAGAGAAGGCGCCTTCCACCATGCTCAGGTCGACGGCATAGCGCAACCCGTCGGCGAGCCGATCTCAACCGACGGCATCGTAGATCAGCCGGGTGTACTTCTGTGTTCGATCGGATCCTGCCGAGGTCACTTGCCCCATCTTGTTCATCACGTAGGAGAACGTCATCCGGCGATCCAGATCCATCACCACCATCGAGCCACCCCAGCCGCCCCAGTAACAGATCCTGCCGTCCGGGATATCCGGCACCGCTTCGCGTTTCGGCAGGGCGAAACCGATACCCCAGCGGGCCGGCATGCCGAGTACCAGGTCGATGCCGTCGGCCTGCTCGGTGAATATCAGGTCGATGGTCTCCGGTTTGAGGAACTGGCCCCCGTCCGCTCTGCCGCCCAACGAGATCGCCGACAATGCGCGTACCAGTGAGCGGGCGTTGCCGTGACCGTTGGCCGCTCCGATGTCCGCGCGCCGCCAGGCCGTCGTCTCCGCGGTCAGCGCGGCCTCGGCGTTGGGGGCGAGTATCCCGAAAGTCTTGCGCATCGGGTGGTCCTCGGGCACCGCGTCCAGCGGCACGTCCAGCGGCGGGGGCGGGATCAACTCGGCGATGCGGCTGTCGTCTTCGGGTAGCGCGCCGATCTGGATGTCAGCGTTCAACGGACGTGCGATCTCCGCGCGCACAAAATCTTTCAGTGTCATCCCGGTGACGCGCCGGACCAGCTCGCCGACAAGATGCCCGCTGTTCACCGCGTGATATCCGGAGGCGCTGCCGGGTTCCCACCACGGCGCCTGCGACGCGAGTTGCGTGGTGGACTTCTCCCAGTCGTAGACGTCGTCGATGGTGAACGGCAATTCCCAGCCCGAGACCCCCGACGTGTGGCTCAACACGTGACGCACCTCGATGCCGTGTTTTCCGTTCGCGGCGAACTCCGGCCAGTACCGGGCGACGGGGGCGTACGGGTCCAGGGCGCCGCGGTCGATGAGTAGCAGTGCGGCCAGGGCGGTGACGTTCTTGGTACTCGAAAAGACATTGACGATGGTGTCTCTGTCCCACTGGCGGGTTCTCGCCTGGTCGGTGTAACCGCCCCAGATGTCGACGACCATCTCGCCGCCGATGTCGATCGCAATGGCCGCACCGAGTTCACCACCGGTGGTGATCTCGTCGGCGAATGCGACCGCGAGTTCGCCGAAGCGTTCGTCGTAGTGCCCCGCGATGACCGCGTCGACCGCGCTGTTGCAGATGTGTCGGGTCATGTGTTCCTCCTCGTTCGCCGGTGCCTCGACTATGCGGCGGGTGCCGGGCCGGGAGCATTGGCCGGATCGCGTAATTTGCGCGCGGCCGCACCGGAGTGGATTTCTACGCATATCCGCTGATGCTGGGCGATGCCGGGGCATCGCATGCTGGCTAGCATGGGTGAATCTGAGCCCCGCGCGGACGCGCCGGTGAACGGGAATGAGCTTGGCGTGAGCGAACTGCCTACCGGAACGGTGACGTTGCTGCTGGCAGACGTCGAGGGGTCATCCGGGCTGTGGCAGAACCAACCGGCCGAGATGAGCGAGGCGGTGGCGCGCCTGGATACGACGTTGTCGCGGCTGGTCGACGCGCACCACGGGGTGCGTCCCGTCGAACAGGGCGAGGGTGACAGCTTCGTCATCGCGTTCGCCCGGGCCAGCGACGCGGCGGCATGTGCCCTGGCCTTGCAGCGCTCACCGCTGGCGCCGCTGCGGCTGCGGATCGGCCTGCACACCGGGGAGATTCAGCTGCGCGATGCGGCCAACTACATGGGGCCCACGATCAACCGGGCCGCGCGGGTACGGGACCTCGCGCACGGCGGCCAGACGGTGCTGACGGCGGCTACCGAGCACCTGGTGGTCGACAACCTGCCGCAGGGGGCCTGGCTGACCGACCTCGGCACCCACCAGCTGCGTGACATCGCTCGGCCCGAACGCATCATGCAGCTGTGCGATCCCGATTCGCGCGTCGACTTCCCACCGCTTCGGTCGCCGAACAATGCTCCGGCCCAGACTGTTCCGGTACCACTGACCAGCTTCGTGGGCCGCAAGTCGCAGATCGCGGAACTCGCCGGGATCCTCGGTGAACATCGCCTGGTCACCCTCACGGGCGCGGGTGGCGTCGGCAAGACCCGGCTGGCAATCCAATTGGCCAAGCACTACCGCAGCGGAAACGGGAACTCGGTCTATTACGTCGATCTCGCGCCGATCGCCGACCCCGAGCTGGTGGAAGCCGCCGTCGCGCAGGCGTTGGGTCTGCACAGTCAGCCGGGCCGCTCGATCGTAGACGCCGTCGCCGCGCGCATCGCGGACCAGGAGGCCATGGTCGTGCTCGACAATTGCGAGCATGTCCTGCAAGCGGCTGCGGCAGTTGCCGCCGCGCTGTTGGGGCGCTGTGCCGGCGTGCGGCTGGTGGCCACGAGCCGCGAACCGCTGCGCACCGCCGCGGAGGTGAACTGGCAGGTGCCCTCCCTGGCGCTGGCCGACGAAGCGATGGAATTGTTCACCGACCGCGCCCGTTACGTCCGGGCGGACTTCACCCTGGCCGATGGCAACGTCGAGGCGGTCGCCGAGATCTGCCGCCGCCTCGACGGAATGCCGCTGGCCATCGAGCTGGCCGCCGCGCGCATACGTGCCCTGTCGGCGGCCGACATCCGCGATAGCCTGCAGGACCGATTCCAGCTGCTCACCGGCGGTGCGCATACCGCCGTCCGGCGCCAGCAGACCCTGCTCGCCTCGGTGGACTGGTCGCATTCCATGCTCACCGACACCGAAAGCGTGCTGTTCCGCCGGATAGGGGTATTCGCCGGTGGCTTCGACCTCGACGCCGCCGTCGCGGTGTGTGGTGGCGAGGGCGTACAGCGCTATCAAGTGCTGGACCAGTTGACGCTGCTGGTCGATAAATCACTGGTGCAGGCCGACAACATCGCCGAACGGGCGCGCTACCGGATGCTCGAGACCATCCGCGACTACGCCGTGGAGAAGCTCAGCGAATCCGGTGAGGCCGACACCGTGCGCCGTCGGCACCGGGATCACTACACGGCACTGGCCGTCGAGCTGGATCGTCCGGCGCGCAACGACTTTCGGCGCAGCGTGGCCCGAACCGAGGCAGACATCGATAACCTGCGCGCGGCCTTCGCCCACTGCTGTGACAGTGACGACCACGCGGCCGCCCTGGCGCTGGCGTCCTCGTTGCTGCCGGTGTGGCAGGGCCGGGGACGCCTGCGAGAAGGCTTGTCCTGGTTCGGTTCGGTCCTGGGTGACGACCGTTTCGATCCGGACGACGTGGACCCGGCGATCTACGCCCGCGCGGTGGCCGACCACGCGGTGCTGGACTCCTTCACCGCGGCCATTGACAGCGGGGGAATGGTGCAACGTGCCATCGCCACCGCGCGTGAACGTGGCGACCCCGCGTTGCTGGCCAGAACTCTGGCCGCGGCCGGCTGCATTGTCGGGCTCGACTTCGATACTGCAGCAACCTATTTCGCCGAGGCGATCGACCTGGCGCGCCAGACGGGCGATGACTGGCGACTCAGTCAGATCCTGGGTCGCCAGGCTTATCTCGCCGCCATGGCCGGCGACCCGGTGGCCGCCCGCGCCATCGGCGGTGAGGGTGCTGACCTCGCCGATGCACTGCACGACTGGTCGAATGCGCACACCTGCCGCTGGGCCATGGGCATGGCCCAGATGTTTCGCGCCGATCTGGACGGAGCTATCGACACCTTCCGGCGCCTCCGCACCGAATGTGAATCCGACAACGACGTCGTGGGCATGATGCTGTGTCTGGTCAGTCAGGGCTGTGCCCTGGTCTATCGGGGCGATGTCGCCGAGGCCAGAAGTGTTGGCAGGGAAGCGGTCACGACGGCAGCCGAGCTCGACGACATGCTGGAACGCACGGCCGAGACCGTGCTGGCCATGGTTGCGGTGGCCGACGGAGACATCGCCAACTCGCGCCGGCTTGGCGCGAAGGTGTGGGAGCTGCCCGCGGTGCAGCGGGGCACGGTGGCCGTCACCACCATCGCGCTGTGCGCTCATATCGACGGCGACCTGGACAGAGCGCAGCAACTGGCCGACGAGGCCGTGGCCACCATGTCGGGCTGGCATCAGCTGTTCGCTCTGAGCATTCGGGCGTACGTCGCGGCGGGTCGTGGCGATCGCGAGCAGGCGCGGCGCGACGCCCGGCAGGCCCTGTCGATCGCGGCCGACAAGCAATGCCGTCTTGCGGTGCCCGCGACCTTGGAGCTCCTCGCCCGGTTGGCTGTCGACGCCGGTAGCCATGCCGAAGCGGCCCGCCTCCTGGGCGCGGCGGACGCCATGCGTACCCGAGCGGGCGAATACCGGTTCCCGGTCTACCAGGACGGCTATCCCGCGTTGCTCACGACGTGTCGTAATGAACTGGGGGAGAAGGATTTTGAGACGTCGTGGGCTGACGGTGCGGCCCTGTCGGCCGACGAGGTCATCGGTTATGCGCTGCGTGGACATGGTGAGCGTAAGCGGCCCGCGACCGGTTGGGCGTCACTGACTCCCACGGAACTCGACGTGGCCCGACTGGTCAGCGCGGGACTGACGAACAAGGACATCGCGGAACGGTTGTTCGTCTCGCCCCGCACCGTGCAGGCGCACCTGACGCACATGTACACCAAGCTCGGCTTCACCTCACGCGTCCAGCTGGCGCAGCAGGCAGTGCGTCAGGCCTGAGGGCGCCGGAGCCGCTGGCGTCACGCCGGCCTCCACCGCTTCGGGCGCGCCCGGCTTTCCGCCCTGGCCGCCACAAACCCGACCGGTCGGGGCGTGGTGGTGGGCAGGTTGGTGGTGCCGCCCGGCTGGGGCGGCGTCGCGATCGGCGCTGCGCGGGCCATCGCCTGATCGCAGCGGGTCACACCGCTGCGCCACCGCCATCCACGTGCAATGTCGAGCCGGTGATGAAGCTGGCCCGCGGTGAGCTCAGGAACAGCACGGCCTCGGCGATCTCGGCCGCGTAGGCGGTGCGGCCCAGCGGGAGCCCCTTGCCCAGTTCCTCGTTGACGTCGCCCCATTCGGCGGCAACGCCGGGGGTGCGGGTGGGGCCGGGTGCCACGCTGTTCACCCGTACCCCGCCCGGTCCGAACTCCGCCGCCCAGGTCCGCGTCAGGGATTCCAGCGCGGCCTTGGAGGCGCTGTAACCGGACGCGCCCGGGATGCCTTTGAAGGCGGCCATCGTGGTGATGTTGACGATGCTGCCCCGGCCGCGCTGCAGCATGCCTGGCACCAGGCCCGCGACCAGGAAATAGGCGCCGCGGACGTTGGTGTCGAACATCGTCTCGAAGGTCTCCGGGTTTTGATCGACCGTCAGCGCCGACGGGAAGCTGGCGGCGTTGTTGACGACGATGTCGACCTGCCCGCACTGCTCCACCAGCGCACTCACCGACGCTGCGTCGGCCATATCGACCTGGACGAACCGCGCGTTGCCGCCGATGGCCTCCACCGCCCGCTCACCCCGGGCGCGGTCGCGGCCCGAGATGACGACAGTGGCGCCTTCGCTGGCCAGCAGCCGCGCCGACTCCAGCCCGATGCCGGCCGTTCCGCCGGTGACCACAGCCGTGTGGTCGATCAGCTCCATCGACATGCCCGTCAGCGCGCGGGGCTGGTCAGGTGAGCCGGTGCCCACTCGCTGAAGCGGGTCTCGTAGATGATCACCTCTTCGCCCTCCACCGGGACGATGCTGCGGTCGTCAAGCTCAGCGCCGAAGTACGTGGCCGACGGATCGGTGACCACCTCGCGCGAGTCGCCGTGCGCGGCCAACGCGAGCCGGGCCAGGTCGTCCATGCCGAACCTGTCCGGCCCGGCGATATTGATGATCCGGTTGAGTGGATCGCCGACCGACGTACGGGTGACGGCCGAGGCGACGTCCCGCGCTGCGATCGGCTGGATGGCCGCCTCGTGCGACAGCCGCACCGTGTTGCCCTCGGTCGCCGAATCGGCGATGCCCAACGCGAATTCGAAGAACTGGGTGGCCCGCACGATCGAATACGGTGCGCCGGATTCGGCGATCAGCTTCTCCTGGGCTGCCTTGGCCCGTATGTAACCACTTGCCGGCACCCGGTCGGTGCCGACGATCGAGAGCGCGACGTGGTGCCTGACGCCGGCGGCCCGTTCTGCTTCGAGCAGATTGCGGGTCGAGGTGGTGAAGAAATTTATGACGTCGTCGTCGGTCCATGAGGGCGCGTTGGACACGTCCACCACCACGTCGACGCCCGTCATCGCCTCGGCGAGGCCCTCACCGGTCACGCTGTTGACCCCGGAACTCGGAGAGGCCGGTACGGCCTCGTGCCCCAGCTCGGTGAGGTTGGCGACCACCTGTGATCCGATGAGCCCGGTGCCACCGATAACCAAAATCTTCATTGCCCCGCCTTTCACGTCCCCGAAATTGACCCCTTCAGCATGACCCGGCCAGGGGGCCGGTCGAGCCCTTGAAAGTCCGTAGTCGGTCCCGTGGTCAATCGATAGCCGTGGTGCGCAGTTGCCGGCGCGACTTGATGCCGAGCTTGGCGAACACCTTGCGCAGGTGCCACTCCACGGTGTGGGTACTGATGAACAACTGCGCGGCGATCTCGGGGTTGGTCAGCCCGTCACCGGCCAGCTTGGCGATCTGCGCCTCCTGAGCGGTCAGCTCACCGGCCGGCACGCTCGAGCGCTTGCTCACCTTCTGCCCGGTGACCAGCAGCTCGCGGCGAGCCCGCTCGGCGAAGGCCTGGGCGCCCATCCGGGTGAACATCTCGTGAGCAGTGTGCAGCTGAGCGCGGGCATCCACGCGGCGGTTGCAACGGCGCAACCACTCGCCGTAGACGAGATGCGCACGGGCCAGCTGCACCGCCATCCGGGTGTTGCCCAGGCGCTCCAGGGCTTCCCGGTAGCGGATCTCGGCTCTCCTGTCGTCGGCCAGCAGCGCCTGCGACCGCGCTAAAACCCCTCTCGCCCAATCGGTTCCGCTGTCCAGCGCGCGTTCCTCCAGTTGGGCGAGCGCGTCCCGCGCCGCACCGAGTTCACCACATCGCACCGCGGCTTCGATGAGCTCGATCAGGCTCCAGCCGAACAGGCCCAGGTCCTCGTCCGCACATGCATGGCGCGCGGCGCCGAAGGCCTCTTCGTAGCGGCCCAAACCGTTGTAGAGCACGGCGAGGGCGAAGTTCGTCAGGCCGACCACCCGCCCTTCGCCGCGGGCGACGCCGTCGTGACGCGCCGACTCGATCAGGCTCAGGGCTTCGGACTCGGTGCCCCGCAGGGCTGCCAGCAACACCGAGTGATACTTGACCGGCGCATAGCCGGTCGCGGTCGTGATGGCGTCGGCTTCCTCGATCAGCGCGGTGGCTGCCGCGAACTCGCCGGCCTGGACGTGTACACCGGCGCGATAGACCAGGGCCAGCGGCAGGACGGCCAGTGCGCCGGCGTCGCGAGCGAGTCGCACCGCGCGGGTGGCCAGTCGGTGCCAGACATCGTCGTCCCAAAGTTCATGAGCGGCCGACTCCTGCACGATCGGGAACGCCTGCCAGAACCAGCGCATCACGTCGCCGTCGGCGCGCTCGGCTTCGGAACTGATCAGGGCAAGCGCTTCCCGCAGCGTGGTCAGACTCGCGGCGTGACCGTCGGTTGCCCTGATTGCGATGCCGTCCAGCAGCCGGTCGACCGGTCGTACCGGATCCGGCCCCGGTGGTGCCGCGCGCGCCGCGGCTGCCGTCGTCCGGATTCCGCCGCGGGGGCAGAGCCGTCCGCCGAACAGCGCCGCTCCTACCGCCTCCAGGTAGGTTTCGCGCGACTGTGCGACGTCGAGGCCGGCGAGTTGGCGTGCGGCGTCCAGCAGGCCGATGGCGGAATCAGACACCGTCGGGGCGTCGGCGTCGCCACTGCGGCTACGGGCGAACGCGATCTGAGCCCTCAACCGAGTGAGGCAGGCGCGCTGCAAATCGTCGAGTGACGCGGCCGACTCCGCGATGGTCAGCAGCTCGTCGGCGGCGTCGAACGCCGCGGTGTCGCGCTTGGCCTGGGCGGCGGCCAGCGCCCGGGTCGCGCGCCGGACCGGGTCGGAGGTCAGCTGGGTCGCTCGCTCCAGGAACGCCGCCGCGGCCGCAATTCCGCCTCTGGCCTGCGCGCGCTCGGCGGACAGTTCCAGCTGGGCCGCGACGGCCTCGTCGGGACCCGTCGCCGCGATCGCCAGGTGCCAGGCGCGACGGTCCGGATCGGCCGCACCGTCGGTGGCCTCGGCCAGCGCCCGATGAGCTCGCCGGCGCTCCATCAAACCCGCCGCACGATAGGCCGCCGAACGCACCAGTGGGTGCCGGAAGCGCACCGAGGTCCCCACGTCGATGAGTCCGGCTGCCTCGGCGCCCGCGGCCGCGTCGTGCGGCAGGCCCAACAGGTCGGCGGCCCGCCGCAACAGCGCCGCGTCCCCGACCGGTTCGGCCGCGGCGATCAGCAGCAATTGCTGGGTGTGTTCCGACAACCGTTCGATGCGCCGCAGGAAGGTGTGCTCGATCTGCCCGGCCAGCGGCCGCGCATCCGGCGGCCCGAAACCACCCGCCAGCTCCTCGGTCGTCAATCCTTTGGGTAATTCGAGCAGTGCCAGGGGATTGCCGCGGGTTTCCGCGACGATGCGGTCGCGCACCTGGTTGTCCAACCGCCCCAGGACGGCCGAGTCCAGCAACGCCCGCGCGTCGCCGGAATTGAGTCCCTGCAACGTCAATTCGGGCAGGCCGGTCAGTTCGTCGTTGCCGAGCCCGTCGCGGATGGCGAACACCAGGCACACCGGTTCGGCGACCAGGCGGCGGGCGACGAACGCCAGGGTCTGGGCCGAAACGCGGTCGATCCACTGCGCGTCGTCCACCAGGAACAGCAGCGGCTTGGCCCGGGAGGCGCTGCCGATCAGGTTCAGCACCGCGAGGCCGACCAGGAATCGGTCCGGGGCGGGACCCGCACTGCGCCCCAGGGCGACCTCCAGCGCGTCGCGTTGCGGCGCGGGCAGCTCGTCAAGACAGTCCAGGTACGGCATGCAGAGCTGATGCAGCGCCGCGAAGGCGAGCTCCATCTCCGACTCCACGCCCGACACCCGCGCCGTCCGGAAACCCTGCGCGCACTCGGCAACGAACTCGAGTAAGGCCGTCTTGCCGATGCCGGCCTCGCCGCGCAGGGCGAGCACTTGACTCTCGCCCGATCGGGCACGGACCGTCAGCCGTTCCAGGGCCGTGCATTCCGCGCGCCGCCCCCGTAAACGCAGTGCCTGAACAGTGTTGATCACCTGGAGGTTGACCTTACCGACACCAGGCCGGATTGGTTTAAATCAATTGCTTGACTTAATCGGGCCGTCCCGATTAACTCGACGGGTGGTCAACGAATTGCTGGGCCGGGTCGCGATCGTCACCGGCGCGGCCTCCGGCCTCGGGCGCGGGATGGCCCAGCGGTTCGCCGCCGAGGGCGCGCGCCTGGTCATTGCCGACGTCGACGTCGAGGGCGGGCAGGCGCTGGCCGCGACTCTGGGGGGCGACGTGGTCTTCGTCCGCACCGACGTGTCCGATCCCGACCAGGTCGGTGCGCTGGTGGCGGCGACGGTGGCGCAGTTCGGTGATCTGCACGTCATGGTGAACAACGCCGGCGTATCGGGAACGCTGCGCCGTCTGCTCGACGATGACTTGTCCGACTTCCACCGCGTCATGGCCGTGAACGTCCTCGGGGTGATGGCCGGTACCCGAGATGCCGCGCGGCACATGGCAACCCGCGACGGCGGCTCCATCATCAACCTGACCTCGATCGGCGGCATCCAGGCCGGCGGCGGTGTGATGACATACCGGGCATCCAAGGCCGCGGTCATCCAGTTCACCAAATCCGCCGCAATCGAGTTGGCGCAGCACGGGATTCGCGTCAACGCCATTGCGCCGGGCAACATCCCGACGCCTATCCTGGCCTCCTCGGCGGAGAATCTCGCTCCTGAGGAACTGGAGCGATTCGAGACCAGGATCCGCCAGGGGATGCGGGACGACCGGCCGTTGAAACGGGAGGGCACGCCCGACGACGTCGCCGAGGCGGCCCTGTACTTCGCCACCGACCGGTCGCGCTATGTCACTGGCACGGTGCTGCCCGTGGACGGGGGAACCGCCGCGGGCAAGGTGAACCGGCCGCGACGGCAGTCGCCCTGACGTTCACGCCGAACGTGAACTCACGGCGGCTTTTTGGCGATTTCATCGCCCTCAGTTCACGTTCGGCGGAGAGTGGCCGCCTTGCCGCGACACGGTAGAGTCTGACGCCGGGGAGGAACGAATCGTTGTCGCTGCTGTCGAATCAAGTCGTCGCTGACGCGTTGGCGCGCGTCTTCGCGGCTGTCGTGCGCCCGGCGCCGAAGGTGGCCGTGCGCTTTCCGGAGATCGCCGGCCGCGTCACCCGGGTCGGCATCCCCACCCGGTACGGCGATGCCGCCGCGGACGTCTACCACCCGCCGGAAGGGACGGCGCGACCACCGATCTACGTCAACGTGCACGGCGGCGGGTTCGTCGTCGGTCACCCCGAACAAGACGAACCGTGGTGCCGGTATCTGGCCGCCAACACCGGCGCGGTGGTGGTCAACGTCAGTTACGTCGTGGCTCCCGGGCACCGCTTCCCCGCTGCGCCACAACAGATCTACGACGTGGTGCGCTGGGCAGCGGACCCCGCGCGGGAGTGGGACGGGACCCGGCTGTGTGTGGGCGGCCAGAGCGCGGGCGGCAACCTCAGCGCCGCCGCCGCCCGGCTCGCGCTGGAGAACCACGGCCCCTGGATCGCGTTGCAGGTGCTGCATTACGCACCGCTCGACCTGGTGACGCCCACCGCGGCCAAGCCCTCGACGATCGGGCGCCGAGCGATCATGAAGCCGTGGATGGGCGAGGTCTTCGACACCGCTTACATCCCCGATCCCGCGCAGCGGCGCGACCGCCTGGCGTCGCCGGCCTGGGGCGACAACGCCGACGGGATCGCGGGCATCGCGCCCGCACTGGTGGTCACGGCCGAACACGACCGGCTACGCGGCGAAGCCCGCAGGTATGCAGACAAGCTGCAGGCCGTCGGGGCGCTGGCCGAGTACTACGAGGTGCCCGGTGTCGACCACGGCTACAACATCATGAGCAACGCCGCCGACGTCACGCGCGACAGTTATGCCCGCATCGCGGCGCACGTCGTACGGGCCACCAGTTGATCGGTGCATCGCCGTGCGGTGTACTCGATGATCGGGAGGTCTGCCATGGACGGGTTCGCCGGCAAGGTCGCAGTCGTCACCGGAGCGGGTTCGGGCATCGGCAGGGCGCTGGCGGTGGAACTGGCCCGCTCCGGCGCGCGGTTGGCGATCAGTGATGTCGACGTCGAAGGCCTCGAGCAGACCGGGGAGCTCATCCGGCGGATGGGTGCCCCGGTGCGTGTAGACCGGCTCGACGTCACCGAACGCGAGGCATTCCTCGCCTATGCGGACACGGTCAACGCGCACTTCGGAATCGTGCACCAGATCTACAACATCGCGGGCATCGCCTTCCTCGGCGACGTCGAGGTCAGCCAGTTCAAGGACATCGAAAGGGTGATGGACGTCGATTATTGGGGTGTGGTCAACGGAACGAAAGCTTTTCTGCCGCATCTGATCGCGTCCGGCGACGGCCACGTCGTCAACATGTCCAGCATGTTCGGCCTGTTCGGCGTCCCGGGTCAGGCGGCCTACACCTCCGCGAAATTCGCGGTGCGCGGTTTCACCGAGGCGCTGCGCCAGGAGATGGCGGTTGCCGGCCATCCGGTCGCGGTGACGGTCGTGCACCCCGGATACGTCAAGACCGCGATCGCGGCCAACGCCGGACATGTGGAAGGCCTCGACAAAGAAGCCGGTGTGCGGGTTTTCGAGAAGGTCGCCATCACCAGCGCGCAGCGGGCCGCGCGGATCATCCTCAAGGCGGTGCGGAAGAAGAAGGCGCGGGTGGTGGTGGGGCCGGACGCCAAGGCCTACGAATTGCTGGTACGGCTGGCTCCGGCGGGCTACCAGCGCATCCTGGGGCCCATGACGGCGCGCTTCCAATCCGGACGCTAGTGAATATCCGGACCATCGCCCGTCTGGTGCTCGGCGCCTTCCTGATCTTTGCGGGCGTCGCCCACCTGAGTTTCGCCCGCACCGAGTTCTACGCGCAGGTGCCGGGGTGGCTGCCCGTGAACGCCGATTTCGTCGTGATCGCCTCCGGCCTGGTGGAAATCGCCCTCGGTCTGAGCCTGCTGGTGCTCACCCGCTGGCGGACAACAGTGGGATGGATCGTGGCCGTGTTCTTCGTCTTGGTCTTTCCCGGGAATATCGCCCAATTCGCCTCGCACGCCGACGCTTTCGGTCTCAACTCCGATCTGGCCCGCGGCGTCCGCCTGTTGTTCCAGCCGCTGCTGGTGATCTGGGCGCTCTGGTGCACGGGGGCGTGGGCCGCATACCGGGGACGGAACGGCTGATGCCACCGAGATTAAATCAATCGCTTGACTTAATGACGACCGGCGCGGTTGACTGGGTGGTATGACCACAGTCGGGCGGGCTGTTCGTGGCGAGCGGGCCAGCTCCACGCAAGAGGCCATCCTCGTCGCAGCCGAGCGGTTGTTCGCCGAACACGGGGTGTTCGCGGTGTCCAACCGACAGGTCAGCGAGGCCGCCGGGCAGGGCAATAACGCCGCGGTCGGCTATCACTTCGGCACCAAGGCCGACCTGGTCCGTGCCATCGAGGAAAAGCACCGCGGACCCGTCGAGGCGTTGCGCGAGCAGATGGTGGCCGCCCTGCCCGAGTCGGCCGGGATGCGGGACTGGGTCGCGTGCCTGGTGTGCCCGCTCACCGAACATCTGGAGGATCTGGGCAACCCGACCTGGTACGCCCGGTTCGCCGCGCAGGCGATGACCGACCCGGCGTATCACAACATCGTGGTCAAGGACGCGCTCAGCTCGTCGTCTCTGGTCCAGGTCATCGACGGCATCAACAGCTGCCTCCCGGAATTGCCGGTGGCCGTCCGATTCGAGCGAAACATCATGGCGCGCAACCTGTTGATGCATACCTGCGCGGATCTGGAACGTGCCCTGGCCGAAGGTACCTCGATGCCGCGCCCGTCCTGGCGGGCCGCCGCGACCGGCCTGATCGACGCGATCGTCGGTTTGTGGCTGGCCCCTGTCACCACGGAGTCGGCTCCATGAAAGTTCGTGTCGACCAGGATGTTTGCGCGTCCTCGGGAAACTGTGTGATGAACGCGCCGGAAGTCTTCGATCAACGCGACGAGGACGGCGTCGTCGTGCTGCTCAACCCGAACCCAGCTGCCGACCAGGCCGAGGCGACCCGCAAAGCCGCGGCGTTCTGCCCGGCTCTGGCCATCCACATTGAGGAGTGAGCCGTGTCCGAGACCTCCCCGGCGTCCAAGGCGAGTACCGGCACGGAATCGGTTGCCGATATTCCCGAGTATCCGATGCCGCGTGCGTCCGGTTGCCCGTTCGCGCCACCGCCGGGAGTGATGGCGCTGGCCGAAGCCAGGCCGCTGTCCCGGGTGCGGATCTGGGACGGCAGCACGCCGTGGCTCATCACCGGTTATGAGCAGTGCCGCGAACTGTTTTCGGATGCCCGGGTCAGCGTCGACGACCGGCAGCCAGGTTTTCCGCACTGGAACGCCGGGATGTTGGCCACGGTGCACAAACGCCCGCGGTCGGTGTTCACCGCCGACGGCGAGGAACACACTCGATTTCGGCGAATGTTGTCCAAGCCGTTCACCTTTCGGCGGGTAGAGGGACTGCGTCCGGCCATTCAGCAGATCACCGACGAACACATCGACGCGATGCTGGCCGGACCCACCCCGGCCGACATCGTCGGTGCCCTGGCGCTGCCGGTGCCGTCACTGGTGATCAGTCAGCTGCTCGGCGTCCCGTACGAGGATGCCGAGATGTTCCAACACCACGCCAACGTCGGGCTGGCGAGGTACGCATCCGGCGAAGACACCGTCAAAGGTGCAATGACCCTGCACAAGTACCTGGCTCAGCTGGTGGAAGCCAAGATGGAAACCCCGGCCGAGGATGCGGTTTCCGACCTGGCCGAGCGGGTCAAGGACGGTGAGCTGACCGTGAAGGAGGCGGCTCAGCTGGCTACCGGTCTGCTGATCGCCGGGCACGAGACCACTGCCAACATGCTCGGTCTCGGAGTGCTTGCGCTATTGGAAAACCCGGACCAGTTGCCGGCTATCCGCGACGCCGACGACCCGAAGATCGTCGCCAATGCCGTTGAGGAGCTGTTGCGTTACCTCAGCATCATCCAGAACGGCCAGCGCCGGGTCGCGGTCGAGGACATCCCGATCGCGGGCGAGGTGATCCGCGCGGGCGACGGCATCATCATCGACCTGGCCCCGGCGAACTGGGATGCCGACGCATTCACCGATCCCGAGCGGCTGTATCTGCACCGCTCCGGCGCCGACCGCAACGTCGCCTTCGGCTACGGCCGGCACCAGTGTGTGGGCCAGCAGCTGGCCCGTGCCGAGATGCAGATCGTCTTCCGCACGCTGTTCCGGCGCATCCCCACACTGCAACTGGCGTCCGGGATCGAAGACATTCCCTTCAAACACGACCGCCTGGCTTACGGCGTCTACGAACTTCCGGTCACCTGGTAACGAAAGGTCGATGATGACAAGCACTCTCTACCCGCCGAAAGGCTTTGGCGCGCCCAAGGATCGCAAAGGACACGCCATCGGCAGCAACGTGGGCCTGCGCGCCGGGACGGAGGTGTTCTCGGCCGACAACCACATCTCACTGGCGGCCGACATTTTCTACGAACGCTTCCCCGAGGACCTCAAGGACAAGGCGCCCCGCATTTGGTACGAACAGGGCGCGTATCAGGTCGGCCGCAAGGGACAGTCCTTCCTGCCCGGCGACTTCAGCGCCGTGCTGATGCAGTACGACGACCTGCCCGGCGCGGCCAGCACCAATATCGAGGCGAGGATCCAGGAGCTGCGTGAGGACGGCGTCGAGAAGGAACTCGCCTTCCCCAACGCGGTACTGGCGTTATTCCACTACCCCGACAAGAAACTGCGCGAACTCACCTTCCGCATCTACAACGAGTACATCGCCGAACTGCAGGAGCGCTCGGGCGGCCACTTCTACGGTGCCGGCCTGATCAACTGGTGGGACCCCGAGGGCACCCGTAGGACGCTGGCCGAGCTGAAATCCCTTGGGCTGAAAACATTTCTGATGCCGCTGAATCCGGGCAAGGACGACGACGGCAACCCGATCGACTACTCCTGTACGTCCATGAGTGCCGTCTGGGACGAGATCGAGGCCGCCGGTCTTCCTGTGACGCACCACATCGGGGAGACTCCGCCGAAGAGCCCGTGCGAGTTCAACAGCGTCGTCGTCGGGATGATGATCAACATCGACGGCTTCCGGGAGACGTTCTCCAAGTACATCTTCGGCGGCATCCTCGATCAGCACCCGGCTCTGCGTATCGGCTGGTTCGAGGGCGGAATCGCGTGGGTGCCGTGGGCCCTGCAGGATGCCGAACATCTGGTGGCGTCCTACCAGCACATGTTCAACCGGCCCCTGGAACACGATGTCCGCTACTACTGGGACACCCATATGAGCGCCTCGTTCATGGTCGACCCGCTCGGCCTGGAGCTGATCGACCGGATCGGGGTCGACAAGGTGATGTGGTCATCGGACTACCCGCACAACGAGAGCACGTACGGATATTCCGAGAAATCACTCGCGGCCGTCGTTGAAGCCGTCGGCCCGGACAACGCCGCCCGGATCGTCAGTGGCAACATCACCGAATTCCTGGGGCTGTGACCGTTTTGGGGACCACATTCGCTCCGCAGGGCAGCGGTCTGGCGATACCGGAGACGCCTGACTTGTCCCGGATGCGCCGCGAGACCGGGGCGCGGCTGCGTTCGGCGATGGTTGAGCGTGGTGTCGACGCCCTGGTGCTGCTCGGCAACAACGCGGTGGTCTATGCCACCGGCACGAGTTGGCCGCTGGGCGACGCCGGTCTGTCCTATGTGGAGCGCCCGGTGGCAGTGGTGCTGGCCGATGACCAGTGGCCGCACCTGTTCCTGCCGTTCCGCGAGGGGGCGGCGCAGGAGTCGGAGCTGCCGGCCGATCACCTGCACGGCCCGGTCTACCTCGAATTCGAGGAAGGCGTAGCCGATTTCGCGCGGACGCTGGCCGGCCTGGTACCCGGCGGGGCCACGGTCGCGGCCGACGAACTGACCGGAGCGATGTCGCGCGCCCGCGACGTGTTGTTTCCCAATGGGTTTCCCGTCGACGCTGCCGCGGTGATCAGTGCGGCCAAGGTCATCAAGACTGCGGACGAGCTGGCCTGCATCCGCACTGCGGTCCGCATCACCGACGAAGCGATGATCGAGGTGCAGCAGGCACTGGCTCCCGGTATCCGCCAGATCGACTTGTCGGCACGTTTTGTGCGCCGGGCCTTCGAGCTCGGGGCGATGACCAGCATGCTCGAGCCGATCTGGCAGGTGATGCCACACAGCAGAGCCGAGGGCGTCTGGACCACCCACGGAGATCTGGCGCTGCCACTGTTGAGCACCGAACGCGAGTTGGCGAAGGGCGACGTGCTGTGGACCGACGTCAGCATCACCTACGCGGGCTATTGTTCCGACTTCGGCCGAACCTGGATCGTCGGACAGGACCCGTCGCCGCGCCAGCAGGAGCAGTTCCACCGGTGGCGCTCGATCATGGACGCCGTGCTGGGCGTCGCCCGTGCCGGAGTCACCGCCGCGGATCTGGGCCGGGCAGCCATCGCGGCCAACGGGGGCACCCGTCCGTGGCTGCCGCACTTCTATCTTGGTCATGGCATCGGGGTCAATGCGGCCGAAATGCCGATGATCGGAACGGATCTGGGCGCGGAGTTCGACGAGAACTTCGTGTTACGGCCGGGCATGGTGCTGGTGCTGGAACCCGTGGTGTGGGAGGACGGCACCGGCGGCTACCGCAGTGAAGAGGTTTTGGTGATCACCGAGGAGGGCTCGATTCGATTGACCGACTACCCCTATGACCCCTATGCCGACTGAAGTCCTGCCCGATGCGCAGGCGCTGCGCCTGGGGCGCCGGGAACGCGCGCTGGCCCAGATGGCGGTCCACGACCTGGACGTGCTGGTGCTGGGCCGACAGGCCAACGTCCGCTATGTCACCGGCGCACCACAACTCTGGGTGGCCGGAACACGGCCGTTCGGGCCCACCTGCGTGCTGGTGCGAGAGACCGGTGCCGTGCATCTGCTCAGTACCTGGGACGAGGGCATCCCCGAGGACATCCCGCGGGAGAACCTCTACGGCATCTCCTGGAATCCGGTGAACACCATCGCGGCGCTGAGCCGCATCGAGGGAGCAGCCACCGCCCGGCGGGTCGGAACCGATGCGCTGTCACCGGTTTTCGCTCAGCTGCTGCCGACCGCCTTTCCCAGGGCCGAACTGGTCGACGGTGAGCTCGCCATGCGCGCGTCGCGGCGGGTCAAGACCGACGACGAGATCGCCGCGCTGCGGGAATCCATCGCGGTGGCCGAAACCGGCCTGACCGCCGCCGTCGCGGAACTGCGGCCCGGCGTCCGGGAACAGGAACTGGCCGGGGTATTGCTGGAGGCGGTGGCCGCCGGTGGGGTGAGCACACCCTCGAATCAGGATGTGGCCTGGGCGACGTCGCGCGAGCATCCCTGGCGGCGCGCCGCGGGCGACGGTCGCGTGCAGTCGGGTGACCTGGTGGCGCTGTCCTCCGGCGTCCTGGCCGGCGGCTACATCGGTGAAGTGGGACGCACCTGGCCGGTCGGTGAAGTCGCCGGTGCCGCCGCGCTGTTCGGACGTTGGGACCGGCTGTGGGACATGCTCATTTCAGTGTGCCGGCCGGGCGCCGGAGCGGGTGAGCTGCTAACCGCCTATGCCGCCGCTGGTGAGCCCGCGCCGCCGATGCCGGTAGCGCGCGGTCTGGGCATGGGCTTCGACCCGCCGGTGGTCTCGGCGCGGCTGCCGCACACTGCGGAGCAGGAGCGGCTCGAGCCCGGCATGGTGCTGGCGGTCACCGGCTACGTCTGGGAACAGGGTGTCGGCGCGGTATTCGGGCGCGAGGCGGTGTTGATCACGGCTGACGGTCCAGAGATGTTGACCGCGAGCCCATTTTGGCGGGTCTAGGCCGGAGGGCCGGGCGGCAGTGACGCAACCACCGCTGTCCGGCTACCGCGTGATCGACCTGTCCAGCGGGATCGCGGGCGGTTACTGCACCAAGCTGCTCGCCGACGGCGGGGCTGAGGTCGTCAAAGTAGAGTCACCGGAGGGTGATTGGCTGCGCTCCTGGTCAGCATCGGGATCAGAGGTGGTCGGCGACGGCGCGTTGTTCAGCTTCCTGGCCGGGTGCAAACACAGTGTCGTGGCCGATCCGGAGATTGACGCTGAATTCGTCGGGCGGCTGCTGGCCGGCGCGGACGCGATGGTGTGGTCGTCGGGATCTGCTGTGGCCGATCGCTTCTCGCCTGCGACGATGGTGGAGCGTTATCCGCACCTCGTCGTCGCGTCGATCAGCCCGTTCGGTCTGCACGGTCCCTGGCACGACCGGCCCGCTACCGAGTTCACGCTGCAGGCCTGGTCCGGGGGGATCATCGGGCTGGGGCGCGGGGTGGCCGACCGTGCACCGGTGTTCGTCGGCGGTCAGGTCGGGGAGTACCTCGCCGGTGCCTACACCAGCGCGGCGATCCTGGCCGCGTTGTATAGCGGTCGCGGCCAGGGCCAGTTGATCGACCTGTCGATGCTCGAAACCCAGATCCTCGGCCTCACCTACTATCCGGTGACCTACTTCGAGATGCTCGGCCACCCTTGGCGGGATGCCCGCCGCCTCACCGTCCCGGGCGTAGCCGCCGCCCAGGACGGTCTGGTGGACCTCGGCTGCGGTACCGCGCAACAGTGGTTCGACCTGTGCGCGATGGTGGGTCACCCGGAGTGGATCGACGAGAATTCCCCGCTGTCGATCACCGAACTGGCCAACGTCTACGCCGACGAGATCTACGAGTGGGTACGACGTCATCCGGCGGATGAGATCCGCGAACTGGCTACCGCCTTCCGGATACCCAACGCGCCGGTGGCCAACGGCGCCAACATCGTTTCGCTGGAACACTTTGTCGAGCGCGGTTCGTTTCAGCGCAACCCGTGCGATGACTTTCAGCAGCCGGGACACCCCTACCGGATGCGGCCGGCGCAGTTACGGCAACCGGGAGTGGCGCCGCGCCTCGGCGAACACACCCAGCACTACCGGTCGGCATCCCTGGTGCCGCGGGCCGTTTCCAGCCAGTCGTCAGAAGCACTGCCGCTGAACGGGCTTCGAGTGCTGGACATGACCGCCTTCTGGGCGGGCCCGTCCTGTACGCACCTGCTGGCGTTGCTCGGTGCGGAGGTGATTCACATCGAGTCCACCCGCCGCCCGGACGGCACCAGGCTCATCGCCGGCATTCCGGTCACCGAGGAGCAATGGTGGGAGAAGTCGCCGATCTTCGCGGCGCTCAACACCAACAAGAAGGGCCTGACCCTGGACCTGCAGCGGCCGCGGGGGCGTGAACTGTTACTCAAGCTGATCGGCACCTGTGACGTGATCGCGGAGAACTTCACGCCCCGCGTGCTCGACCAGATCGGCTTGGACTTCGCTGCGGTACAAGCGGTCCGGCCTGACGCGATTCTATTGCGCATGCCGGGCTTCGGGCTGGACGGGCCCTGGCGCGACAATCCGGCGTTCGCCTACGTGATCGAGTCGGCGTCGGGCGTGAGCTGGCTGACCGGCTATCCCGACCGCCCGCCGTTCGAGCCGTACTCGGTGGGGGACCCCAATGCCGGTATTCACGCAGTCAACGCGTTGCTGTTGGCGCTGGAGCACCGACGCCGCACCGGACAGGGCGTGATGGTGGAGGCCGCGATGGTCGATGCGGCCCTCAACATCGCCGCCGAGCAGGTCATCGAGTTCTCCTCGTACGGAGCGCTATTGGAACGGGCCGGCAACCGGGGGCCGACGGCCGTGCCGCAGAACCTGTACCTGAGCGCCGACATCGACGAGTTCGGCCGCCTCGACAGTTGGGTCGCGATCGCGGTGGCCACCGACGAGCAGTGGGTGCAGTTGTGCGGTGCACTCGGATCACCCTCGTGGGCAACCGATCCGGCGCTGGCTACCGCGACGGGCCGGCGCGCGCAGGAAGATCGGATCGACGATCAGCTCGCGCGATGGTGTGAAGGTCGCACCCGGGACGACATTGTCGCCACCCTGTGGGGCGCCGGTGTGCCGGTCGCCAAGGTCATGCAGCCGCACCGCCAGACGGAGTTGGACCAGCTCAACGCGCGGGGATTTTTCGAAGTGGTCGACCATCCGGTGTGCGGCCCGGCTAGGCTCAGCAGCGTGCCCATGCGACTGTCCGGCGGCCCGCGTCTTTTTCACACCCAGCCGGCGCCGTTGCTGGGACAACACAATCGGGAGTTGCTGGCGGAGTTGGGGCTGACTGATGATGAGATCGCCCAGCTGGAAGCCGACGGCGTGATCGGCCGGTGCCCGGGGTGACTATTAGTGGCGCGAGCAGACGCAAAATCGCACGGCGCGGCCTCCGCGCGTGCGATTTTGCGTCTGCTCGCGGGGGGTAGGCGCCGTGCCGATTGATCCCGCACACATCTTGCTGACCGACCGGGTCGCGGTGGTCACCGGCGGGGGCGCCGGCATCGGACGCGGTATCGCCGCGGGCTTCGCGGCTTTCGGCGCGCGCGTGGCCATCTGGGAACGAAATCCCGATTCCTGCACCCAGGCCGCGGAATCGATTGGCGCACTCGGTATCACCTGTGATGTCCGGGACAGCGCACAGGTCGATGCGGCGCTGGCCCGGACGGTGGCCGAACTAGGGACGCCGACGATTCTGGTCAACAATGCCGGCGGCGTCTTCTCCTCATCGCTGCTGGATACCAGCGAGAACGGTTGGGACGCTTTATATCGCGCCAACCTGCGGCATGTGTTGCTGTGTACCCAACGGGTCGCGCGCCGGCTGGTGGCCGATGGTCTGCCCGGCAGCATCATGGCCGTCACCTCGATCGAGGGGGTACGGGCCGCGCCCGGCTACGCGGCCTACGCCGCCGCCAAGGCCGGTGTCATCAATTACACGAAGACCGCCGCGCTGGAGTTGGCGTCCCACGGTATCCGGGTCAACGCGATAGCGCCTGACATCACGCTGACCGAAGGCCTGGCTCAGCTGGGTGGGGAGGGCGCGACGGCGGCCATGGGGGCTGTAGTGCCGTGGGGGAGGCCCGGGCACGTCGACGAAATAGCCGGTACTGCAATCTTTCTCGCGTCTGACATGTCGACGTACATCACCGGCCAGACGTTGCACGTCGACGGCGGCACCCACGCCGCGGGCGGGTGGTATCACGACCCGCAGACCGGCGCCTACCGGCTGGGGCCGAATTCCTAGCGCGAGCAGACACGAAGTCGCACGCGCGGAGCCCGCGGCGTGCGATTTCGCGTCTGCTCGCGGGGCTAGGTGCGCCCCGCTCGCGCAGGCTAGTGACGCCAGCCTTCGGCGGCCTGTTCGTCGAAAGTCCGGTCGATGCGGTCGAACCGGCGCCGGATCGACGCCCGGGACGCCTCGTGCGGCAACACATACAAGCGGTTGGCCAGGATCGCGTCAGCGGTCAGGCGGGCGAGATCGCCGACTCCGAGCGTCTCGTCCTGCTCGGGGAGCGGCCCGAGCGAACCGGTCACGTCCGGTGTCGACGCCAGGCCGTAATCCGCGCCCCGGATCCGTTCGGAGTTGGACAGCAGCTTGGTCTCGACGACCATTGGGCACAGCACCGACACCCCGATGCCATTGCCCTTCACTTCGCGCGCCAGCGTCTCGGCCAGGCTGACCACGCCGTACTTGGCAACCCCGTACGCCCCGAGGCCGGCGTTGGGCACCAGCCCGGCGAAGGAGGCGGTGAATGCGATGTGGCCGCCCGTGCCCTGCTTGAGCAACCGCGGCAAGAACGCCTCGACGGCGTGAATCGAACCCCACAAGTCGATGTCGATCACCCAGCGCCAGTCCTCGTGCGTCATCTCGGCGATCGGGCCGGCGACCACGATGCCGGCATTGCTGAACACGATGTCCACCTGGCCGAGCAACCGGAACGCCTTGTCGGCCAACCGCGTCACCTCATCGAGATGCCGGACGTCGCACATCACGCCGTGGGCGTCGAAACCCTGGCCGCGTAGGTGAGTGACCGCCAATTCCAGGCCCGGTTGGTCGACGTCGGCGAGCACCACTCGCGCCCCGCGGCCGGCCAGTTCGGTGGCGGTGGCCAGGCCGATACCGCTCGCGCCGCCGGTGATGACCGCTCCGCGTCCCTCAAATCCGTCCATGGACGGCAGCCTATTTCAGGCAGCTCCCCGCATCCACCGGCAGGGTGACGCCGGTGATGTACCGGGACTCGTCGGAGGCGAAGAACAGCACCGCGTTGCTGACGTCCTGCGCCTCGACCCACGGGATCGGCAGCGTGTGGAACATCTGGCAGATCGGCGCCATGTCGTCCGGGCCGGGGTTCTCCAGGTCCGGCCGGAACATCTTGAAGGTGCCCTCGTTGTGCAGCATCGGGGTGGCGACGTGGGTGGGATGCACCGAGTTCACCCGAATCATGTGCTGCCCCAGTTCAACTGCGAAGGATCGCATGATGCCCACCACACCGTGCTTGGCGGCCACATAGCTGCCGCAGTGCGGGTAGGCCTTGATCCCGCCGACCGAGCTGGTCAGGATGATCGAGCCACCGTTGCGGCCCGCGAGAATATGCGGCACACCGGCTTTCACCGACTTCCAGACGCTGGACAGGTTGACGTCGATCATCTCCTGCCAGTCGTATTCGCTGGTTTTGTCCAGAGTGTCGCCGCCATTGCCGATGCCGGCGTTGGCCACGATGATGTCCAGTCGTCCCAGCTGCTCCACACCGCTGTCCACGACAGCCTTGAGCGCGTCGAAGTCGCGGACATCGACCTCCGCCGTGACGATCCGGCGATTGAGTCCCTTGACGAGATCGGCGGTCTCGGCCAGATCCTCCGGTGTCGACGCCGGGATCGTGGTGTTCTTGACGATCGGCTTGCACACGTCGACGGCGATGATGTCGGCGCCTTCCTCGGCCAACCGCACGGCGTGACTGCGTCCCTGACCCCGCGCCGCCCCGGTGACAAAGGCGACTTTCCCTTCTACACGTCCAGTCATGGTTCCCTCCTAGGTGACTCAGCCGAAGACGGCCGGCATGGACTCCCAACCCCGCACGGTCGACGTGGGGGAAAGCGTGGCCTCGGCAAGATCGACATCCCAGTCGGGGAAGCGCTTCAGGATCTCCTCCAGCGCGATCCGGCCCTCCAGCCGGGCCAGCGCCGAGCCGAGACAATAGTGGGTGCCGACACTGAACGTCAGGTGCTGGCGCGGCTCGCGGCGGATGTCGAAAACGTCTCCGTCAGGCGGAAATTGGCGATGGTCACGGTTCGCCGCTCCGATCAGCATCATCATGACGCTGCCTTCGGGGACCCGCTGGCCGTAGTACTCGACATCGCGGGTGACGTACCGGGCCACGTGCGGCGCCGGCGGCTCGTAGCGCAGCAACTCCTCGACGGCCGCGGGGATCAATGCCGGATTCTCCGCCAGCGCGCGACGCTGATCCGCGTGCTCGGCCAAAACCTTTCCCGCCCAGCCGATCAGCCGGGTGGTGGTCTCGTTGCCGGCACCGGAGACGACAGTGACGTAGGTGAGCAGTTCGTCGCGGCTCATGCGCCGGACGGTTCCGGTCTCGTCCTCGAACTCTGCGTTGAGCAACTCGGTCATGATGTCGTTGGACGGATGTTGCGCACGCCAGTCGATGTATTGACCGAAAAAGTCGCCGTTCAACATGGTTTCGGCCGAGAACTCCATCGGCTTGCCGGCCTCGGTGCGCATCTGCGCGTTGGCGAAGTCGCGTGCCGCCTCTTGGTCTTCCTCTGGGACACCCAGCAGCATGCCGATCACCCGCGTGGGCATCTGCGCGCCGAGGTCGTTGACGAAGTCGAACGTGCCGGTCCCGATCAGCGGATCCAGACTGCGTGCGCAGAATTCCCGGATCTTGGGCTCCAAGTCGCTGATCTTGCGCGGAGTGAACATACGCGACAACAACTTACGGTGAATGTCGTGAACGGGCGGATCCTCGAAGATGAGCACGCCCGGCGGCATCTCGATATTGGCCCGGATCAGTTCGAGGATGGCTCCGCGGGCGGAGCTGAACGTCTGGTGGTCGACGATGGCGTTGTCGACATCGGCGAAGCGACTGAGGGCATAGAAGTCATGCTGCTCGTTGTAGTACAGCGGCGACTCCTCGCGCAGGCGCCGGAACATGGGGTACGGGTCAGCGTTGAGCTCGACATCGTAGGGGTCGAAATAGACGTCACTGGCTGCGCTCACTGTCACGGGTAATTGCCCTCTCGCCGGTTACGCGCTGCCCTCGTTTGTTCGGGCAGCGCGCTGATGCCGCCGGTAGAACTCTGTCATCACGCACCAACGAGTGTCAACGCGGAATCCGTTTTGGCTATTTTACGTTCTGATTTTAAGAGAATAACATTCTCAATCCGGCGCGAGAGTGCGATATTCGCTCGTCGGGGACAGGTGGACCGCAAAGCGGTCCGAAGGTTAGCTGCCGGCGAATCCTCGTGAGCAGAAGTCCCACACCTCGTCGGCGCTGATCGGATGGACCGTCGCGTCGTCGGAACCGCCGCTGGACTGGGCGATGAACATCACTGTCTGCATGGTCATGGCAGCCATCCGCTTCGGGTTGACGCCGGCACGCAGCTTGCCAGCCTCACAGGCAGCTTCCATCAGCTCCGTGAGCAAAGCCAGCAGCGGCGCGTGGGCTACCTTGACCTCAGCGGGATGGGTGACGAGCAACCGTGGCGCAAAGTCGGTGAACAGTGGCCGCTTAGCCGTCGGGTCCGGTCGGGAGGCTTCGTAGAGAAGCTCCACCGCCACCTTGAGCCGTTCCAGCGCGTCGGTGTGGCTTTCGGTCGCGGCCCTGATCTGGTCAGCCGACCGGCTCAGCGCGTCCTCGAACAGGGCCAGCAGCAACTCGTGTTTGCCGTCGAACTGCAGGTAGAAGCTGCGCAACGACTGGCGGGAGCGGTCGACGACCTCCTGCACGGTGAAGTCCGTGCTGCCCTTCTCGATGATGATGGCCTGGGCGGCATCGAGGAAGCGCTGGACGCGTTGCGCCGCCCGCAATTTGGCGGTCTTGATGGATCGCTCGACGGCCCGCTGTTTCCAAGCCGGCTCTTCGCCCGGGCTCGTCACGGGCGGCTCGGGAGATTGCCGCGAGGAGAGAACATGGTTGGACTGTACCGGAGAACGTCGGGCCATCGCTGCGCTCGACCTCCTCACGGACGATGTCTTGGAGATTGTAACTTCCTCACGACGAGAATACTATTCTCTTGCACGGGTGTTTGGGAAGCACATTCACGAGAGTGCACACCCGGAAGCCGCGCGAAGCCCCGAGGAGATTTGGTGCAGCTGACTTTTGATGCCGACGTCGAGGCATTCCGGTCGGAATTCGTCGCTTTTCTCGACGAGCACCTGCCGGACGAGGCCCAAGGAGTGGTGCGGCCGAGTTCGTGCTCCCATGTGCCGGAGTGGGCGGCTCGCTGGCAGCGACTGCTGTTCGACAATGGCTGGCTGCTACCGGGCAACCCGCCCGAATTCGGCGGCCGCAACGCAACGTTGTTGCAGCAGTATGTGCATGCGGACGAGATGGCGCGGCGACGCATCTACCGCAGTTTCAACCCGCAAGGCGTCGGGATCATCGCGGCGTCCCTGCTGTCGTTCGGGACCCCCGAGCAGAAGCAGCAGTGGGCGGTGCGAATCCTGCGCGCGGAGATCACCGCTTCGCTGGGGATGAGTGAACCCGGCGCCGGTTCGGATCTGGCCTCTCTGAAGACGCGGGCGGTGCGGGACGGCGACGACTTCGTGGTGAACGGCCAGAAGGTGTGGACCTCGGGTGCACACGACGCCGACGTGCTGCTGACCTTCGTGCGCACCAACCCCGACGTCCCAAAACACAAGGGAATCAGTGTGTTGCTGATTCCGACGGACACTCCGGGTGTGGTGCGACGGCCGTTCGCCTCGGTGTGCGACCACGACGACGTCGAATTCAACGAGGTGTTCTTCACCGATGCCCGGGTGCCCGCCGAGAATCTGGTCGGCGAGCTCGACGGCGGCTGGCGGGTGGCGACCGGCGCGCTCGGGCACGAGCGCGCCATGCTGTGGCTGGACTACGCGAATCTATTGGACCAGCAGACAACCGATTTCGCGCCGACCGGAACGTTGGAACGGGATCGCTACGCCACCCTGGTGATGGATGCCTGGGCGATGCGGCTGCTCGGTTCGGTGACTTTGGCCAAGGCCGCGCGCGGTGAGGAGGATGTGCCCGGCCAGTCGGTGCTGAAGCTGCTCGGCTCCGAGGCGGTCCAGCGCGCCTCCGAAGATGCCCTGAACGCCAAGGGTCCCGAGGGTCTGATCCATCCGGCGATCACCGCGCCGTTCGCCCCGCTGAACCTGGACGCCCACTACGGCAGCTGGTTCGACCGGTACGCCCGCAGCTTCGCCGGCACCATCGCCGGCGGGACGTCGGAGATCCAGCGCAACATCATCGCCGAGCGGGTGCTCGGGATGCCGCGCGGCTGATTTCCGCAATCCTCCTGCCCGACTGGGAATTTGACGACGCCGCCACGGCGTGTCGCGTCGTGAGGTTCACACTCGGCGCTCAGAGATGGACGAGCCGCGGCGCCGAGCCCACGGCACGGACGTGCGCTCCCGCTTCGCGGGTCAGCTCCTTCGAGCTGCCGAGCAACCCGTCGAGCACCAATACCCGCTTGACGTGGCGGTGCAACTGATGCTCGGCGGTGAAGCCGATGCCCCCGAGTACCTGCTGGCAGTGCCGAGCGGCAGTCAGCGCCGCCTGGCCCGCCGCCGCCTTGGCCAGTAGACACGCGAACTCGTCCGGCTGATCGGCGGCGGCCCGCAAAGTGGCTTCGGCGCCCTCGACGGCGACCAGCGTCTCGGCGAGGCGGTGGCGCACCGCCTGGAAAGATGCGATGCGACGGCCGAATTGGACTCGGTCCAGTGCGTGGCTGCGAGCCAGCGCCAGCATGGCCCGGCTGGCGCCGACGAGCCACCACCCCACCGCCTGCCGGGCCGTACCGAGCGGGACGGCGTCCCCGGTGGGCACCCGGTGCAAGGGCAGCTCCTCGTCCATCGCCGGAGTCGCGGTGTCGGCACGCTCCCAGACCACCCAGGAACCCCCGGCGTAGGGCAGCGGCACCGTGTCACCGGTGCCTCGCAGCACGACGTCATTCAGCACGGGCGCATGCGCACCCGTCTCGCCGAGCAATCGGAAGACCAGAGGTATTGCGATTTCCGGTATTTCATCGACCATGTCGAGCCAGCCGAGCTCGGCCAGGGCAGCGTCCAGGGCGGCGCCGGACGGCGACGTCGTCATCGCCGAACGTAAGGATTCGGCCAGCAGCGCCAGCTCGGTGTCCACGTCACTCCTTCCCGAGGTCGAGCAGCCGACGGGCGATGATGTTGCGCTGGATCTCGGCTGTCCCACCGTAGATGGTCGCCGCGCGCGAGTAGAGGTACTCCGGCCGCCAGGCGGTGTCGTCGAGTTCGAGCGTGCCGGGCAGCAGGTCGCGGACGGTGTCGTAGAGCCGTTGTTCGGCACCGGCCAGTAGCACCTTGTCGATGGAGGTGTCGGGTCCGAGTCGCGCTCCGCCGGCCAGCCGGTGCTGGGTGGCGCGGGATCGGCAGCGCAGCGTATGCAGCGCGAGATAGGCTGCGCCCAAGGCGGATTCGTCCGCTTCGGTCGTCTCGGCGACCAGTGCGTCGAACCTCGAGTACAGGTAGGCGATTCGCTGCCAGAAACAGGTCGACCGCTCATAGGGCAACAGATCCATCGCGAGTCGCCAGCCGTCTCCGGGCTTGCCGAGCATCCGGCTGGACGGGATCACCACATCGTCGTAGTACACCTCGCAGAACTCGTCGACGCCGTGCATGGTGCGCAACGGGCGGACCGTGATGCCTGGCGTGTCCAGGTCGACGAAAAATGCGGTGATGCCGTTATGGCCCGGCGCGGTACGGGTGAGCAGCACGCACCGGGTGGAGAACTGCGCGAAGCTGGTCCAGACCTTCTGCCCGTTGACGATCCAGTTGTCACCGTCGGGGACCGCCCGGGTCGTCAAGGATGCCAGATCGCTGCCGGATCCCGGTTCGGAGAAACCCTGGCACCACTGCTCTCGTCCGCTGAGCAGCCGCGGCACCATCTCGGCGGCGAGTTCGATTGGCGCGTAGTCGATCATGGTGGGCGCCAGTACCTCCAGCATCGAGTAGGGACCGGGTTCGGCCAGCCGCCGGCCCACCACCTCCTCGCCGACGATTGCGCGCAGCAGCGCCGGCCCGCCCAGTCCGCCGACCGACTCCGGCCAGCCGTAACGCATCCAGTCCGCCTCGTACAGCGCCGCGCTGACCCGGGCGAACTGCCGCATGTGGCCCTGCAGCGAATGGTCGGGCCCCGGGGTCAGGTCATGCTCGTCGAGCCACGCGCACAACCCGGTCCGGAACTCCTCGACATTCACGGCGTTGGGCGGCCCACGGCATGCGGCCGTCCGGAGTCATGCACGCCGCTGCGCCGGATGAAGGTCATGGCGCGGGTTTTCAGGCGCCAGCCGTCGGCGGTGCGCAGGTAGGTGTCGCGGTAGTAGCCGATGCGCATGTCATGCGCGGAGTGTTCGATGAAGCACAGCGGTTGGGTGCCGGTGGCCGTATCGCCGTCGAGATTTTCGACCAGCGAGGTGCCGGTCATGAACAGGCCCTTCGGCGCGGCGGCGACCAGTTCCGGGAACCGGTCCAGTGTGTAGGTGTCCCCGAATGCGCTGTAGGTGCCGTCCGGTGTGAACACGCCGACCAGTCCCTCGATGTCGCCCTGGGTGATGGTGACCGCATACCGGGCGAGCAACTGCTGGATCTCCACCAGGTCGTCAGTTCTGCTTGGCATAAACCTTGCCGCCTTTCATGACAAAGCCCACGTTGCGGGTAACGGTGATGTCCGCCAACGGATTTCCGGGCACCGCGATGACGTCGGCAAGCATGCCCTCGGCCAGGCGACCCAGCTCGGTGGAGTTGATCAGCTCCGCGGCCGTCACGGTCGCCCCGCGCAACACGGCCAGCGGCGGCAATCCCCACTCGACCAGGGTGACGAGTTCATCGGCGTTGCGGCCGTGCGGTATTGCCGGCGCGTCGGTGCCGACGGCGATCTTCACCCCGGCCTGGTAGGCCGCCAGGATCGAGGTGCGCGACTTGGGGAACATCTCGGCGGCCTTGGCCTGAAGTTCGGGCGGCGCATGGGACACGTCCATGCCCTCGGCCAGCCGGCGGGTGCTCACCAGGAAGGTGCCGTTCTCGACCATCAGGGCAATGGCCTCGTCGTCGACGAGGAATCCGTGCTCGATGCAGTCGATGCCGGCCGCCACCGCGTGCTTGACCGCATCGGCGCCGTGCGTGTGCGCGGCGACCCGCAGCCCCCGCCGGTGTGCCTCGTCGACGATGGCGCGCAGCTCGTCATCCGAATAGTGCTGGGCGCCAGGCGGTCCGGTCAGCGACATGACGCCGCCGGAGCAGCACACCTTGATCAGCTGGGCGCCGTGCTTGATCTGGTAGCGCACCGCCCGGCGGATCTCGTCGACGCCGTTGGCGATACCCTCCTCGATCGTGAGGTCCAGCACGTGCGGCGCGAACGCCGCGAACATCGTCGGGTCCAGATGCCCGCCGGTAGGCGTAATCGCATGTCCGGCAGGCACTATGCGGGGCCCGTCGATCCACCCCGCGTCGATCGCCCTGCCGAGCGCGACGTCGAGCAGGTAGCCGCCGGTCTTGACGAACAGGCCCAGGTTGCGCACGGTGGTGAACCCGGCACGCAGGGTGCGCCGGGCATTACCGACGGCGCGCAGCACCCGGGTCGGTGGGTCGTCCTGTACCTGGGACAGGCCCGGCTTCTCGCCCCGGCCGCCCATCAGCAGGTTGACCTCCATGTCCATCAACCCGGGCAACAGAATCTGATCCCCGAGATCGATCAGGTCGCCCTCGGGCTCACCTCCGATACCGACGATGCGGTCGCCGTCGATCCGGAGGATGCCCGGCGAGACGATCTCGCCGGCGTCGACATCGAGTAGCCCAGCTGCCTTGAGCGTCAACACGCTTCAGATCACCGGTTCCCTGATGCACTCCACCCACGCCGCGCCGCTGTCGGGAACCCGGGGCTGCTTCCACGCCTCGATCGGAAACGAGACCATCACCAGCGACTGCATCAGGTGCATGAGCGTGCGTGCGTCCTCGGGAAGATCGTCCAGCGGGTACTTGTCACAGTAGGCGATGACGTCGTTCAGGCGCGGGAAGGCGGCGTCGTAGAACTCCTGCATCTGACCCATGGTGGAGGCCAGGCGCTTGGCGTAACGCTCGGGTTCCGTAGCCAGATCCCAGTCCAGATACGTTTCCAGGTCAGCGAATTCAGACGGTAACTTTGCCATTGTTCTGGCTCTCCTTCGCGAAGTCGGCAACGTAGTCGCCGGTCACCTTGTGCAGATGGCGGAGCAGGATCTCCTGGTCGCACAACGGGAAGTCGTTGACCACTCGGGTGCCGATCATGGTCTGCGTCGCCTCCAGCGTGTTCGCGTCCTGCAGCGCGTACTCCTTGAACGTCACCGCGGCCAACTCGTGGGCCAGGCGCTCCCGGGCATTTCGCGGCGGCACGAAGTACAGCGTGCACTCGAAGATGTGCCTGTCGACGGCGGTCGGCCAGTAGTGGTAGGTCAGGAACCAGCCCGGCTCCCAGATCAGCAGCATGAAGTTCGGGTAGAAGTGCCAGGAGTCGATGCCCCACTGCTTGACCTTCTTCGGATTCACACCCGGCGGCAGCGCGTCGAGGTTGGCAATGACTTCCGGCTTGTCCCAGGGGCCGAACAGTCCGCTGCGCAGGACCTGGTCCATCGGCTTGACCATGCTCATGTCCACCGGCGGGGCCTGGCCGCCCCAGGTCGAGATCATTCCGTGCGGGCTGGCCAGCTCGTAGTGCAGCGCCTCAAAGCCGTACTTCATGATCTTGGCGGCTTCCTCTTTGGTGTACTGCCCCTGATGCAGCACCGGAGCGTGGTAGAACTCGGCGAACGCGTCGATGAACAGCTTCCAGTTGCTGCCGACTTCGGCTCGGTAGGAATAGGTTTCGGTCATCTCGTGGAAGGGGTAGCCCTCGATGCCCTTGCCCATCGGACCCAGATAGTCCACCAGCGGCTGTGCGTTCTGGTCGAAGTTGATGAAGATGAAGCCTTCCCACATTTCGCAGCGCACCGGCACCAGGCCGTAATCACTCTTGTCGACGTCGAAGAACTCGTCTTCCTGCTGGATGTAAGTGAGGTCACCGTCCAGGCTGTACCGCCAGGCGTGGTACTTGCAGGTGAACTGCCGGCAGGTGCCGGAGGTCTCCTCGTTCGGAAAATCGTTCCACACCAGCTTGTTTCCACGGTGCCGGCAGACGTTGTGGAACGCCTTGACGGATCCGTCCTTGGTCTTGACGACGATCACCGACATCCCTTTGCCGGCCGAGGGCAGCTCTTTGGTGAAGTAGCTGCCGGTGCGCGGCAGTCTCTCGACTCGGCCGACGTTGAGCCAGGTGCGCTTGAAGACCGCGTCGCGCTCGGCTTCGAAGAACGCAGGATCGATCGAGTCGCTGTAGTCGACGGGTGCGGTCCCCAGTTCCGGATAGTTCTGCGTCCAGCTTCCGGCGGCTGGTTTGGGGAAGTGGGCCACTGTTACCTCTCCTCGTGTTCGAGCTGAACGCCAAAAGTGTTGAGCGCCATGGCCAGCATGGTGTAGGAGCCGACGGTGAAGACGTAGTCCATGCGTTGGCGGTCGTCGAAGCGGGTGCCGAGCATGGCCCAGGTTTCGTCGGACAGTTGGGATTTCTCGTCGAGTTCGCCGACGCCGGTGATCACCGCCTGCTCGAATTCGTCGAACCCGCCGTCGCCCCGGCGGACCGCGTCGATCTCGGCGTCGGTGATGCCCTCGCGCTTGGCGAGGTCGACATGATGAGTCCACTCGTAGGCGCACTCACGACGGTGCGCGACCCGCAGGATGGCCAGCTCGCGGATTCGGGGCGGCAAGGTAGATGAAAACAAGAGGTGGACGTTGAACTTGAGGAACGCCTTGGTCAGGACCGGGTGGTTGACCAGGGTCGACAACACGTTGGAGGCGTCACGCGGATTGCGGCGCTCCGGGGGCAGCATGACGGCCAGCGCGCCTTCGACAGCCTCGTCCCACTGGTCAGCGGGCAGCGGCGGTAAACGCATCGGCTGATCCCTCTCACGTGCGATCCTCTCACTCAGAGAGAATCATATTCTCATTTACAACCAACAGACTTGCACGAATCGGTCGGTGGGTCAATGCTGGCGCGGAGGGCGGCCATCGGGGGTCGTCAGCGTCGCCGCAAAGGCCCCGTCGGCCCCCGGGCGGCTATGCTGGATGTTGATTCTCGCTTCGCGAGAAGATAGTTTTCAACCTATATAGAGAGCTCGGCGCAGGTGGGCTCTGCTCTGCGGCTTGAAGCCTGCTCAATACACCCGATCAGGTGGATCAGATGAGAAGGGAACACCCGTGAACAAAGAAGACATGATCCTGATCAGCGTGGACGACCACACCGTCGAGCCGCCGAACATGTTCAAGAACCACCTACCGTCGAAGTACCTGGACGACGCGCCTCGCCTGGTGCACAACCCCGACGGCTCGGACATGTGGAAGTTCCGCGACACCGTCATTCCGAACGTGGCGCTCAACGCGGTGGCCGGCCGGCCCAAGGAGGAGTACGGGATCGAGCCCACCGGCCTGGACGAGATCCGGCCCGGCTGTTACAACGTCGACGAGCGCATCAAGGACATGAATGCCGGCGGGATCCTGGCCTCGATCTGTTTTCCGTCCTTCCCGGGTTTCGCCGGACGCCTGTTCGCCACCGACGATCCGGAATTCTCGATCGCACTGGTGCAGGCCTACAACGACTGGCACATCGAGGAATGGTGCGGTGCCTACCCGGCGCGGTTCATCCCGATGGCGATTCCGGTGATCTGGGACGCCGAGGCGTGCGCCGCCGAGGTGCGCCGGGTTGCCAAGAAGGGCGTACACGCGCTCACCTTCACCGAGAACCCGGCCGCGATGGGCTACCCCAGCTTCCACAACGAATACTGGAATCCGTTGTGGAAGGCGTTGTGCGACACCGACACCGTCATGAATGTGCACATCGGGTCCTCGGGCCGGCTCGCGATCACGGCGCCCGACGCCCCGATGGACGTGATGATCACGCTGCAGCCGATGAACATCGTGCAGGCGGCCGCTGACCTGCTGTGGTCTCGGCCCATCAAGGAGTACCCGGACCTCAAGGTCGCGCTGTCCGAGGGGGGCACCGGATGGATTCCCTACTTCCTGGAGCGCGCGGACCGTACCTATGAGATGCACTCGACCTGGACGCATCAGAACTTCGGCGGGAAGCTGCCGTCCGAGGTCTTCCGTGAGCACTTCCTCACCTGCTTCATCAGCGACAAGGTGGGCGTGGCGCTGCGCAACATGATCGGTATCGACAACATCTGCTGGGAGGCCGACTACCCGCACAGCGACTCGATGTGGCCGGGAGCGCCCGAGGAGTTGTGGGACGTGTTGTCGCTGAACGACGTACCCGATGACGAGATCCACAAAATCACCCACCAGAACGCGATGCGCTGGTACTCGTTCGACCCGTTCACCCACATCACGCCCGAGCAGGCGACGGTCGGCGCGCTGCGCAAGGCCGCCGAAGGGCACGACGTGTCGATTCGGGCGTCGGGCCACGCAAAGGACACCCGTGGTGGTTCGTCGTTCGCCGACTTCGCCGCCAACGCGAAGTCCCTCTCCGGCAACACGGACTGACGTTCTACCGGCGAGCAGACGCGAACTCGCATCATCTGGACCCAGATCGTGCGAGTTTGCGTCTGCTCGCGCAAGGAAAGGTGCGGGCAGATGGAGTTTGAGCTCACCGAGGATCAGGAGCTGATCCGCCGTTCGGTGGCCGAGTTGGCGGCCAGGTTCGACGACCACTATTGGATGGAAAAGGACCAGGCGCACGAGTTCCCCGCCGAGTTCTACCGCGCCATCGCCGACGGCGGCTGGCTGGGCATGACGATCCCCGCCGAATACGGCGGCCACGGCCTCGGCATCACCGAGGCCACGATCCTGCTCGAAGAGGTCGCCAAATCCGGCGGCGCGATGAATGCGGCGAGTGCGATCCACCTGTCGATCTTCGGCATGCAACCGGTTGTGGTGCACGGCTCCGACGAACTCAAAAAACGCACCCTGCCGAGCGTTGCGACGGGGGAGACCCACGTGTGCTTCGGGGTGACCGAGCCCGGCGCCGGGCTGGACACCTCGCGCATCACCACGTTCGCCAAGCGCAACGGCGACCACTACGTCGTCAACGGCCGAAAAGTGTGGATTTCCAAGGCAATGGAGTCCGACAAGATCCTGTTGCTCACTCGCACCCAGGCGTACGACGAAGTCGCCAAGAAGACCGACGGCATGACGCTGTTTCTCACCGATCTCGACCGCAGCCGGGTCGACATCCGGCCTATCAACAAGATGGGCCGCAACGCCGTCAGCTCCAACGAGCTGTTCATCGACAACCTCGAAGTCCCGGTCGAAGACCGAGTCGGCGAGGAGGGCAAGGGGTTCCAATACATCCTCGACGGGCTGAACCCGGAGCGGATGCTGATCGCGGCCGAGGCGCTCGGTATCGGCAGGGTCGCACTGGACAAGGCCGTGAAGTACGCCAACGAACGCGAGGTCTTCGGCCGGCCGATCGGGATGAATCAGGGCATTCAGTTCCCGCTGGCGGATTCCCTGGCCCGACTGGATGCCGCCGAGCTCATGCTGCGCAAGGCCACGTGGCTGTACGACAACGGCAAACCCTGTGGGCGCGAGGCGAATACCGCCAAATACCTGTGCGCCGACGCCGGATTCGCCGCCGCGGACCGGGCGCTGCAAACCCATGGCGGCATGGGCTATGCGGAGGAGTACCACGTCACGCGCTACTTCCGGGAAGCGCGGCTGATGAAGATCGCCCCGATCAGCCAGGAGATGATCCTGAACTTCCTCGGCTCGCATGCGCTTAAGCTGCCCAGAAGCTACTGACGTAATTTGTAGCCATCGAACGTGAAGTGATGGCGAGTTTTTCGCGTTTTTTCCGCCGTGAGTGCACGTTCGGCGACTGAAAGGCGGAGTGGAGCATGCGCGAAACAGTCATCGTCGAGGCGGTGCGCACAGCGGTCGGCAAGCGCAACGGCGGGCTCGCGGGCGTGCACCCCGCCGACCTGTCGGCCGTCGTCCTCAACGAACTGATGGAACGCGCCGGCGTCAGCCCTGAGCTCGTCGACGACGTGATCTGGGGCTGCGTCAGCCAGGTCGGCGATCAGTCCGCCAACATCGGCCGCTATGCCGTGCTGGCGGCGGGCTGGCCGGAGAGCATCCCCGGGACCGCCGTCAACCGCGCCTGCGGATCCAGCCAACAGGCCCTCGACTTCGCGGTGCAGGCCGTCATGTCGGGTCAGCAGGACGTGGTGGTGGCCGGCGGCGTCGAAGTGATGAGCCGGGTGCCGCTCGGCGCGGCCCGGGCGACCGGCATGCCCTACGGCCCGAAAGTCCTTGCACGCTATGATGATTTCTCGTTCAACCAGGGGATCAGTGCGGAGCTGATCGCCAAGAAGTGGGGCCTGTCGCGCGCCCGGCTCGACGAGTACTCCGCCCGGTCTCACGAACTGGCCGCCGCGGCTCAGGACAGCGGCGCCTTCACCGAGCAGATCGTTCCGGTGTTCTGCGATGACGGTTCGATAGTGCACGAGGACGAAGGCGTGCGCCGCGGGACGACGGCCGAGAAACTCGCCGGACTGAAACCGGCTTTCGTCGAGGACGGTGTGATCCACGCCGGCAACTCGTCACAGATATCCGACGGCGCCGCCGCGCTGTTGGTGACGACGTCAGAACTCGCGCTGGAGATGGGTCTGACGCCGATCGTGCGTTACCGCGCCGGTGCGGTCGCCGGCGCGGACCCGGTGCTGATGCTGACCGGGCCGATCCCGGCGACGGAGAAGGTGCTCGGAAAGTCCGGCGTCCGGGTCGACGAGGTGGGCGTGTTCGAGGTCAACGAGGCCTTCGCGCCCGTGCCGCTGGCCTGGCTCGCCGAGACCGGCGCGGACCCGGATCGGCTCAATCCGCTGGGCGGCGCGATCGCGCTGGGTCATCCGCTGGGCGCCTCCGGCGCGGTGTTGATGACGCGAATGGTGCATCACATGCGCGCCAACGGAATTCGCTTCGGACTGCAGACCATGTGCGAAGGCGGCGGTACGGCTAACGCGACGCTGGTTGAGTTGATCGGCTGAAAGACGGCACCTGAGGGCCCTCTTGTCACGTGCCGCAAACCAACCTACTGTGTATTCACTAGGTTGGTTTCCGCCCGCAACGGTTCGACGAGGAATTCGGTGCCCGACGTACGTCCGTACGAGACGCTTCTCGCCAAAGGCGAAGACCGCAAACAGCGGATCCTCGAGGTGGCGCAGCGGTTGTTGTCGCGAAACGGCTGGCGCAGTACGACGCTCGCGCAGATCGCCCGCGAGGCGGGGGTGACCCCCGCGGGTCTGCTGCATCATTTCGACTCCAAAGAGCAACTTCTGCACGCGGTCCTGGACGCGCGCGACCTCGACGACGACACGCACTCAGACCGGGGCGGTGATCTGCTGGGCGAGATCGCTCAGGTGGCCGACCGCTTCAGCCGGCAGCCCGAGCTGCTCGGCACCTTCACGGTGCTGCTGGTGGAGAACATCGCCCCGGACGCCCCGCTGCACGACCGCCTGGTGAACCGGCAACGGGCCGCCACCGAGATCGTCGCCGCCGGCATCCGCCGAGGCCAGGCCGCGGGCCGCTATCGCGCCGACATAGACCCCGCCGTCAAGGCAGTGGAGATTCTCGCCTTCATCCACGGAATGGAAATGACATGGCTACTCGATCCTTCGATACCCCTGGCCGAGGTGTTCAAGGAGTACGCGGAGACGCTGGCGCGCGACTTCTCTCCACCCACTCCGACGAGCGCGACATGAGATACCGGCTCGACGTCGTGGCTTCCAGCGTGGTCGACGTGGTGACGTTCGCCGGCGGATGGCTCTTCGACCGGTCGATGGCGGGCTGGGATGTCACGGTCCTGCTCACGGACCGCCCCGACGACCGGCCCCTGCACATCCTGGGCGCCAAGACTCTCGACCTGGAGTCGGTGCTGGCGTCGGTGGGGACCCATCCGCGACCCCAGGCCCTGGCCGCCGCCGCTGACCTGCTGGGCTCGGACCCGCGGGTGCGGACGGGGGTGTTGCAGGCGCTCGACCACGGCGTCACCGAAGTCACGCTCTGGGGTACCACCTGGCCCGCTGAGCTGGATGACAGCGTGGGACGGGTTCAGCACCGGTTGAGCATGGCCGCCCAGACCTTCAAAGCGAAGGCGCTGGCCGCCGCGGCGGTGCCGGCCGAGTCGGTCGCCAACATTGAGACGTTCCGCAGCGGATTGATGGCGGGCCGGTCGGTGGCCGCGGATCTGCTGCCGGCCTGATTACGCGACGTTGCGGTCCGGGACGTCCTGTGGAAATGTAATACTCGTATGTGAGAGTCCCATTCTCGAATGTGGAGATTCGAATGGAGCAAGACATGGCGGATGATGTCACCGAACTGGATTTCTTCCGCGACCGCCAGCTTGTCGAGGACCCCTACCCCTACTACGAGGCGCTGCGGCAGCAGTGTCCGGTAGCCCGGGAACCGCACCACGGCGTCACCATGGTGACGGGCTGGGAAGAAGCCTGCGCGGTGCTCAACGACGCCAAGACATGGTCGTCGTGCACGTCGGTAACCGGTCCGTTCCCGGGATTCCCGGTGCCTCTGGAAGGCGACGACGTCACCGAACTGATCGAGCAGCACCGTGACGAGTTGCCGTTCAGCGACCAGCTGCCCACCCTCGACCCGCCCACCCACACCAATCACCGCTCCCTGTTGATGCGGCTGATCACCCCGAAGCGGCTCAAGGAGAACGAGGACGCCATGTGGGCGCTCGCCGATCAGGTGCTCGACGAGTTCCTGGCACCGGGTAAGGGTGAGTTCATCAGGGGATTCGCCGGTCCGTTCACGCTGCTGGTGATCGCCGACCTGCTGGGTGTGCCGATGGAGGATCGCGATTCGTTCGTCAAGGGCATCCGCCAGCACTCGGGTGGCGGCATCGGGGGCACCGGCAAGGAGTCGCTGGCGCACAGTCCGCTGGAGTTCCTCTACGGCCTGTTCTCGGACTACGTTCGCGACCGCCGCGGCGAACCCCGCGACGACGTGCTGACCGGCCTGGCCACCGCGACCTACCCGGACGGCTCGATACCGGAGATCGAAGACGTGGCCCGCGTCGCCAGCAACGTCTTCTCGGCGGGGCAGGAGACCACCGTGCGGTTGCTGGGCGCGGCGTTGCAGATCCTGGCGGAGCGTCCTGACATCCAGCAGCAACTGCGCCGGGACCGCAGCCTGATCCCCAACTTCATCGAGGAGGCGCTGCGGGTCGAGAGCCCGGTCAAGGGAGACTTCCGCTTGAACCGGGTTCCCGTCAGCGTCGGCGGGGTCGACCTTCCGGCCGGCACGACGGTGATGATCCTGCAGGCGGCCGCCAACCGCGACCCGCGCCGCTTCGACGACCCCGCCACCTTCGACCCGGGCCGCAAGAACGCACGTCAGCATCTGTCGTTCGGTCGGGGCATTCACAGTTGCCCCGGCGCACCGCTGGCGCGGGCCGAAACCAGGGTCGCGCTCGAGCGTCTGCTGGACAGGACGTCGGACATCAGGCTCGATGAGCGGGAGCACGGGCCGGCGAATGACCGCCGCTACCAATACGTTCCGACGTACATCCTGCGTGGCCTGACCGAGTTGCACCTGGAATTTGCGCCGGTATGAAAGTTTGGGTGGATGACGGGACGTGCCGCGGCCACGGCATGTGCCTGACGCTGTGCCCGGAAGTCTTCAGTCTCACCGACGACGGCTATGCCGAGGCGATGTCCGGTGACGTTCCAACAGAATTCGAGGCGGCGACCCGCGAGGCCATCGAGTGCTGTCCGGAGCAGGCGATCAAAGAACGCTGACGGTTTCGTAGCCGGGCAGACCGTCGCCGAACGTGAACTGAGGGCGGGAATTTCGGCGTCGGGCCACCGCCAGTTCACGCTCGGGGCGCAGCGCCTGCTGTTAGACGATGGATATCGCCTGGCGCGGGCACTGCCGCACCGCTTCGCGAACCAGTTCCTCGTTCTCGGGTGTGACCTCTGGCTGCAGGACGGTCAACATGTCGTCGTCACCGAGCAGGAATACGTCGGGTGCGATGCCCATGCACACGGCGTTGCTCTCGCACAGATCCCAGTCCACTTCGATTCTCATGGCAGCACCTTTACTGGAACGTTCTTCCATCCCGCGACATTCTGCATATGCACGCGGTTGCAATTCTCCCAGTCCACCTCATAGCGCGGCATGAAGTCGAGCAGTTTCTCCAGCGCGATCACACTCTCCATGCGGGCCAGCGCCGCGCCCAGGCAGCTGTGAATTCCGTAGCCGAAGCTGAGATTCAGCGCCTCATGCCGGTCCCGGTCGATGTCGAACTCGTCAGGATTGGTCCAGGCGGCCGGATCACGGTTGGCCGCGGCGTTGATCAGGAACACCGGCTTCATCGCCGGGATCGTCACGCCATGCAGCTCAACGTCTTTCAGCGAGCAGCGCACCTGGTACTGGGACGGCGCCTCATAGCGCAGCAGTTCCTCGACCGCGGCGGGAACCTTGCTGCGGTCGTCGAGCAGCTTCTGCCACTGCTCGGGGAACCGCGCGAACACCACCGGCGCATTGCCCACCAGCTTGGTCACGGTCTCGGCGCCGGCTCCGCCCAGTAACGTTGCGAATCCGGCTATCTCGATGTCGTCGAGCTTGGTCATCTGGCCGTCTTCGCGCTCGATCTCGGCGTTGATCAGCCTGGTGAACAGGTCGTCCCGCGGCTCGGCGCGACGTTGTTGCAGGAGCTCGTAGTACAGCATCCAGGTTTCGATGTTCGCCTGCATGCCGCGTTCGCCGACCTCGACCTGTCCTGGCTCGCGGTGCAGGGACTCGTCGATCAGGTGGCGCACCCGCTGCGCATGCTCCTCGGGGACTCCCAGCATCGTGGTGATCACCTCGACCGGGAACGGCCCCGAGAAGTCCTGCACCACATCGAATCGGTCCTTGTCGACCTGGCCGAGGTACTTGTCGATCTTCTCGCCGACCATGTCCCGCTGAGACTGTATGGCGCGCGGTGTGAAGACCTTGTTGAGCAGGCTGCGCATATGGCGGTGATCCGGTGGGTCCATGAAGATGATCGACTTCTGCTCCGGCGGCTTGCCAGTCCGCACCATCGACAGGTCGATACCGTAGGCCGAGGAGTAGGTCTGGAAGTTCTTCAGGCCGGCCGCGACGTCGGCGTGCCGGGTCAGCGCATAGAAGTCGTACTCCTCGCTGTAATACACCGGCGCCTCTTCCTGCATGCGCCGATACGTATCCCAGGCACCGTTGAAGAAGTCTTCGGAGAACGGATCGAAGGTGACCTTCGATTTGGTCATATAACGCTCCTCGCTGCTGAGCTGCGGGCTGACACCGTTACAGCTGAACGCCTGACTGTAACCCTAACGGTAGCGGCTTCCGGGTGCGGCGAAAAGGAGCACAAGGTCCCCTTTTCATCGGTCTTCCGCCGACCGTGAGGCGCCACCCGCTGCCGCGCATTCGTCGACAAACGCGAACACGGTGCGGTGGTAGTCGGCGGCGTTGAGCCCAAGGCTGAGGTTGTGTCCCGCCTCGGGAAACCGGTTGCTGGTGAAACGCGATGCTTGAGAGAACATTTGGGCGATTTCGGCGAGGTTATGGTCGTCGCCCCGGTAGACCCGGTCGTGCTCGCCGATGGTGAACCGCACCGGGACCCGCACCGCAGGTGCGAGTTCGGGGAAGTAGCGGTGTGGCCAATTCACGGCTACGTCTCGCTCGTAGGGCGGGGACGTCGACGAATTCGTGGCCCCGCGCAGGATGTCGGGCGGGTAGAGGCGCATCGGCTCCCACAGCAGCTCGCGGGTGCCGGGCGGACGCTCCTTGACGGCCGCCGCCTTCATGATCTCCTTGGCGACGTCGTGATAGCGCCTTCCGGTGCCGCCCAGTTCCAGGCCCAGCAACGCGGCACCCCGGTCGTCGGCAGCCATTCGGGTCGCCAGCTCGCAGCCGCCGGAATGGCCCAGCAAGAACAATCCCGCACCGCGTGATCGCTCACCGAGAATTCGTTCGACGGCACCGTATGCAAGGTCGACGCGCTGCTCCGGGGTCTGCACCGCCTCCGGGTACGGGGCTGAACTTCCGTGCCCAGGCCGGTCGATCGCGATCACCGTATAACCCAGCGCCGCGCCGAGCCGCAGCAACGACAACTCGGGGTGCCCCGGGCAGTCGAAATACGCGGCGGTGGTGCCGCCGCCGTGGATCGCCACGATCACTGCCTTGGGCTCGTCGGCCTCGGCGATCACGCCGGACATGGGCACACCGTCGGCAATCACCACGCGTGGGCGGGGGGCGGTCATGTGTCCGCCCGCAACAGAATGACGCCGCTGGGCGTCAGCCCGCCGCTGCTGACCACCCCGACGCGGGCTCCGGCGACCTGCCGCTCGCCGGCGTCGCCACGCAGCTGCGTGACCGCTTCGTGCAGCAGGCCCATGCCGTGGGTGCGGCCGTGCGACAGCTGCCCGCCGTGGGTGTTCAGTGGTATGACGCCGTCGCGGGCGATGTTCTTGCCGCCGTCCAGGAACTCGCGCGCCTCGCCGATGCCGCAGAAGCCGAGCGCCTCGATCCACGAGAGACAGTTCATGGTGAATCCGTCGTAGAGTTCGGCGACGTCAACGTCGCCGGGACGCAGTGAGGTGCGCGTCCACAGATGCGCCGCCTGGCCCAGCACCTGCGGTTCGTGAGTGAGCGTGCTCTGATCCCAGTCGATGCGTTCGATGATCTGCGTTCCCACCGCCTCGACCAGGACAGGCGGCTTGGCCAGATCTCGGGCGGCGTCGACGGCGGAGACGATGACGGCGATCGCGCCATCGCAGGGGACGTCGCAGTCGTAGAGGCCGAACGGCGTGGTGATGGGCCGCGCGTTCAGGTAGTCCTCCATCGTCATCGGGTCGCGATAGACGGCGGTCGGGTTGAGGGCGGCGTTGGCGCGTTGATTCAGCGCGATCCAGCCCAGCGTCTCTTTCGTAGTGCCGTAGCGATGGAAGTGCCGCTGCGCGTTGAGCGCCAGCGTGTGGGCGGCGGAAGTCGCCCCGAACGGCCACTGCCAACTCGTGGTGCGCCCGCCGGACGGAACGATCTTGCCCTGCTTCATCAGCTCGTTGAAGGTCGCTTCCCACAGCGTCCGGAAACACAGCACGTGACGAGCCAGGCCGGCCGAGACCGCCAGCATCGCCGCGATCACCGAACCGCCCGGACCGAAGGTCTCCATGCCGCCGTTGTGCCAGGTCGGCCGGATACCCAGCGCCGCTTCCAGTGCGGTGACGCCGCCTTCGCCGAAGCCGCCGAAGTTGCCGCCCCCGGGGTAGGTGGACAGGCCGTCGATGTCGGCGAAAGTCAGGCCGGCATCGGCGATCGCGGCCTCACAAGCCTGCACGGTCAGCGACAGGGCGGGCACCATCTGACGGCGACCGATCGGCGACATGCCGATGCCGGTCAGCGCGACCTTGTCCTCGAACTTCTCCGTGGTCAGCATCGGGCGGACGTACTCGCCGAAACGTTCCGGCGCGATCTCGTCCTCGGGCAGCGGCGAAGGCTCAGCGTCCGGGACGGGGCGGAACAACGGCAGCCACACGTCCTCGATCTGGTCGAACACCACCTCGACGGTCTGACCGAGTTCCAGTTCGTCGGGATCGGAGCCGATGATGTTGGTGGTCAACCGAACTCGGGGATCCTCGACGATGGCCACCTCTGCGATGACGTACGGCGCCGGCATTCCCGGCACGCTGAACCGGTGGTTGACCGTGAAGCCGGCGAGGGTCGCACGGCCCGAAACCTCGCGCACGCCGATGTCGCGGCCGCGGCAGTAGCGGCACACCGGCGCGGGCGGGTGGATCAGCGACCGACAGCCCCGGCACTCCCGGAAACGTAATACGTTGTCAGCGCCGGCTTTCCAGAAGAACTCGTTCTCATCCGTGAGCTGGGGCAGCGGACGTCCCGGTGCAGCTGACTTGCCGGTCAACGGATGAATCCCCACTCCGCTTCGTTGTCCTCGGTTTTCACGTGCGAGGCGGGGTCGTCTTCGTCGTGCAGTTCCGGGTGCGGGATGCTCGGTTTGGGCTCGCCGATCTCGGTGATGGCGTGCACCGGGCAGTCCAGCAACGCCCGCATCACCTTGTCGTGGTCTTCTTCCGGCACGTTGCCGTCGCCGATCAGGCAGGCGTAGCCCCAGTCGTCGAGCGAGAAGTAGCCGGGAGCGTGCTTGCCGCACAGTCCGAAACCGTCGCACACGGTGCGGTCCAAACGAATTCTCATGATCCCCCGATGGCTTCGTAGGGGCGCTCGGCGCGATATGCACCGCGACTGCAGTCCGGACAGGTTCCATCGAGATGGCGCCCCACCTCGTCGGGAAACTCCTCGAGCAGGGTGGCCGCGACGTTGCAGGCGGCATCCAGCGTGCCGCAGGCGCCACGGCCCCGGAGCACCACCGACCAGCGCTTCAAACGGTCGAGATCCTCAGTGGTCGCCACACCGTCGCGCAGCGCCCCGGCCGCGGCAGCCATCGCCGCGGTGCCGTTGAAGCACGAACCACACTGCCCGGCGTTCTCCCGGTCGAAATACGCCGCGACCGCTGCCGCGACCGCGACCGGGCACTCGTCGGTGATCAACGATATTGCGCCGCAGCCCAATCCGCTGCCGATGCCCCGAATCGTCTCATGATCCAGAGTGGTGCCCAGCACCCGCCGGTTGACCAGCCCGGCGAAGTAGCCTCCCATCAGGACACCGCGTACCTTTGCCGGTGAAACATTATGCCGGGCAAGCAGTTCGGTAAACGGCAAGCCATGCGGGATCTCGTAGAGAACGGCTGGCCCGCCGCCCCCGGTGATGGTGGCCAGGAAGGTCCCCGGTGACTGCGCCGTGCCTTGCGAGCGGAACACCGCCGCGCCGTGGCCGTGGATATACGCCAAGTTGGCCAGCGTCTCGACGTTGCTCACCAGCGTCGGACGCCCGTCGACCCCGGATTCGAAGGGACGCGGCGGCTTGTCGGTCGGTTTGGCCGGTCCGCCGTTGATGGCCTGCACGGCCGCGGTTTCCTCGCCGGCCACGTAGCCCGGCTGCACCGGGAACACCTCGATGCTGACATCGCGAGTGTCGACTTCCCCCAGCGCGGACTCGACACTGCGCGCCGAATCCGCGTCAGAGACAAACACATAAGCGCGCGGGGCACCTACGAGTGCCGCAGCCAGGCGCAGCCCGTCAAGCACCAGGTGGGGCCGGTTGCGCAACAACCACCGGTCCTTGACCGAAGCGGGCTCACCCTCTTCGCCGTTCGCGACGACGACCGGGGCGCCCGAGGGCCCGTTGGCCCGTACCGCCCGCAGTTTCACCGCAAGCGGGAACGCCGCACCGCCACGGCCCAGCAGTCCGCTGGCGTCGACATCGGCGAGCAGTTCATCGGCGTCGCCCAGCAGTCGGTAGCCACCCCGTTCGCGGTAGGCCGCCAGATCCTCGCGACCCTCGGCGAGCAGTCGGGGTGGGTAGCCCGGCCACGCGACGGTGCTGATCGCAACGTCGGCGGTGGTCATCGACCGGCTCCGGTTAGGCTTGGCCGCATGCGGACTGCGGTGGTGCGCGTCAACGTCGACGAGTCCGGTGTGCTCACGCCGGAGCAGTTAGGTGAGGGCATGGCCACGCTCCTCGGTCTTGCTGGTCAAAACGGTGCTGAGGTAGTCGAAAACGATCTCGCCAGCAGGCCGCCGCGCCGGCGAGAGGTCGAACTGCTGATCGCCGGTGCGGACGTCGAGTTCACTAAAACCGCGGCAATGGAATTGTGCGGCAAGGCGTTTGGCACCGAACCGGTGGTCGGCGTGGTGACCTTCATCAGCAGGGGAACCGACGACGACGCCCACGGCGTACTGGCGGCGTTCGGCCTGTCCGGCGACATCGTGCGCGAACCCGGTGATGACGGCTACGACATCGTCTACGTCACGCTGCCCGAAGCCGACCTCGACCGGGTGCCGGAAAGCCGGATCCACACCGCGCTCGAGGCCTCGCTCAACTGCGAGGTCCACATCCGCACCAGGTGAACGCATCAGCGATCCAGGAACTCGAGGATCGCGGGCGCGGCCTGTACCCAGGTGTCGAACATGTTGAAGTGAGTCACCCGGCCCGCGGCGCGGTCTTCGGATGCCCGTTCCCAGGCGTCCTCCGGCCACGGCGGGTCGATCAGCTCCGAACCTTTGACCAGGCAATGCACTTCCAGCGAGGTGCGCTTAGGGTGATCCATATCGTTCTCGCCGCCTCGGATGATCAGCGTGGGAACCCTGATGCGGTCGAACATTTCGTCCTCGACGCCCGGAATGGTCTGTCCCGGTTTGGAGACGAACGCATTGAGCCAGCGCAGCATCACTTTGAGGAAATCGGCGGAGTCGAAGTCGAGGAACCGCTGCTTGTTGGCGGGGTTCTCGGCGATGCGATCGCGCCACTCCGACACCTTGATCACACCGTCCATCCCGGTGCCCCGCACCGCGAGAATGCTTGGGACGATATAGAAGCTACCCAGCACGAACGTGCCGTAGATGCCGCCGACGATGTTCCACACCACCAGCTTGGTGACCATCTCCGGGTAGAGCATCGTGGTGAGCATGGAATCCCTTGCGCCGCCGGAGCCTCCGGCCAGGATGCACTGCTGGAAACCCAGACCTGTCACCAGCTTGTGCAGGGTTTCGGCGCGCATGTGCGATTCGCTCTGGCCGTAGAACTGCACATGGGAGGCGCCACAGTTGGGGCGGTCCCACAACAGCACACGGTAGCCGCCGTCGACCAGCGCCTCAGCCAGCGGACGCAACCCCTCGATGTCCTTGCTGAACCGGCCGCCCGGCGTCAGGGCGATGAGATCGCCTGCCTCGCCCAGCATCTCGTAGACGACGTTGCCGCCGTTGATCTCGAGCGACGACACGCCGGGGCCGGTCACGCCTGCACCAATACGTCGTTGCCGATCACACGGACCGGATAGGTGCGGATGCTCCACTCCGGCTTGACCGCGGTGGTACCCGTCGCCAGCTCGAAACCCCACTGATGCCAAGGGCAGTAGATGTATTCCAGATCGCGCACCATCACCGCGTCACCGGCTGCCGTCTCGTCGACGACGGTGCGTCCGCGGGCCCGTCCCGAGCACAGCGGACCACCTTGGTGCGGGCAATAATTCGCGATCGCGTAGAAGGTGCCGTGTACGTTGTACACGCCCACCCCGTGCCGCCCGATCGGCACCAATTTGTGTGTGCCCGGTGGAATTTCGTCCACCGTCGCGACGACGTGTTCGCGACCCTGAGCCAGGCGGGGTCGCGGCTTCTCCTCGAGCATTCAGAGCACCCGGACCTGACCCTCGAGGACCGGGACGGTCTCCGGGAGGTGGTAGGTGGCGATGCCGTTCTTGTACATCACCGCATCCCGGGCACCCTTGGGCAGATGCTTGACCAGCCAGCGCGGATCGTCGAAGGTCCAGTGCGGGTAGTCCGAGGAGAACAACAGGATCTTCTCGCACTCCATCCACTCCAGCATCCGGGTCAACTCGGTCTTGTCCTCGGGATAGTCCAGTGGCTGGGTGGTGAACTTGATGTGGTCCTTGACGTAGTCCGACGGCTTGCGCTTGATGTCGACGCGGGACTTGCGGGCTTCGTAGATCGAGTCCATCCGCCACATCAGCGGCAGGATCCAGGTGAAGGCGTGCTCGACGAACACGATGCGCAGCGTCGGGAACCGGTCGAAGACGCCGTCGAAGATCAGGCTCATCACCTGGTTGGCAGCCAGCAGCGAGTAGGTGACCATGAAGTCGTGGTTGTAACTGGGGAACCCGACGGGCGGCGTCGGCAGCATCTCGTAGTTGCTGCGGGACAGGTGACAGCTCACCGTGATGTCGTGCTTGGTGGCCGCCTCCCAGATCGGGTTGTACATGGGATGTCCCCATGACGGGCGCGGTTCGGCCTTGATCAGAATCTGCGCCATATAGGGGTGGCCGGCCCACTCCTCGATCTCACGGGCGGCGCCCGCGGGGTCTTCGACGGCCGCGCAGATCGACCCACGCCAGCGCTGGTGCCAGTTGTTGTGACCGTCCAGCCAGTGGTTGGCCTGCCAGTGGTTCAGGGCCGTCGAGTAGGCCTGGTGAGCTTCGGGTAGCCGCGGGGTGCGCCCACCTGGCTCCAGGATCGCGATGTCGGAACCGGCTTCCATGATCAGCTGCCGAAACGCCATGTCCGGGTCGCTGCCCGGGAATTCGCCGTCGGGCGGGAAGGTGTCGACCCGCATCGCGAAGGAGTGCGCGTAGTCGGGTGCGTCGTAGTAGATCAACTCGCCGACCTTGTGGTCGAGGAAGAACTTGCTGCGCCACGGCTCGGGGATGTACTGGGTGATCTCACCGCGTTTGGGCACCGGGTGGACGTCGGAGTCGACGCACCGGACGGCGATGCGCTCGGCGGCGGGAACCCGTTCGTGTATGTGAGTCAGCGACATTGCGATCTCCTAGCTCTCACTCACTTCTACTGTGCGCCCGAGCCGACGGCGATGTCTATGCCGTAGAGCTCGGCCGCGTTGCGCCAGCACAACTTCTCGTGCTGCTCGGCCGAAAGTGCCTGGGGCAATTTGGTGATGTCGCCGCACTGCCAGTGCGGGTAGCTGGAGCCGAACATCACCATGTCGTCCTTGCCGGTGAACCGCAGCCAATCCCCGGCGAAGTCGACGTCACCCGGTCCGTCCATGGCGCCCTGGACGAAGTACACGTGGCCCGGCAGGTAGTCACTCGGTATCCGCGGTGCCCACGGTGTCTGCTCGAGATGCGGGCGGCCGAACGTATCCATCCGCCAGATGAACGGCGTGACGAAATCTCCCGCGCCGTCCGCGAATACGAATTTGAGGGCCGGAAAGCGCTCGAACACGCCCTCGGCGATCATGTTCATCAGGTGATACAGGTAGTTCAGCGCCATGAAGCTGACGTATTGCTCGTAGGTGCGGGTATGTCCGGAAGGCGTCGGCGGGAACCCGATGCCCTCGCCCGACTCGATGTGCACGGCCACCGGAAGGTTCGCCTCCGCCGCCGCTTCCCACAACGGCCAGAACTGCGGTTTGCCGTAGACCTCGCGCGACTGCAGTGGGACGCCGATCTGCACCACCCGCGGATGCCCCCGCCATTTCTCCAGTTCGCGCACCGCGCCGGCGATGTCGTCGGGGTTCACCCGGATGGTGCCACGGAAGCGGTCACCGAACTCGGCGTGCTCGAGCCAACGCGACACCATCATCTCGTTGTGTGCGGCGTGCAGTGCGGTACCCAGGTGGCGGTCCGGCATGATCCCGCGCCCCATCGGGTGCAGGATCGCCACATCCACCCCCCGATTCGAAAACAGCTCATTGGCAACGAAATCCGGGTCCGACCCGGGATAGCGGCGGCCGCGCTCAGGTCCTTCGGTATTCGGCGCGTACTCGCTGCCGGGTGCGCCGTACCAGTCCATCTCGTAATCGGGGAAGCCGCGGCTCTTGAACGGCTCACGTAGGAAGCCGCGCAGGTCCTTGTTGGTCGGGAAGAAGATGTGAACGCTGGCGTCGATGACCGGCGTACGCGTCCCATTGGCGTGTTCGATCATGTAGTCCATCCTCCCGCCGCCACTGCATATGTCCTGGTAACAGCGCTTTTACGACCCAATACGCGAGTATTGTTCTTAAAACCGGATAATAACATTCTCTACTCGAAATGTAACTCAGCGTCTCGCCGGTCCGACAGTGACGCCCGCGGCCTCTTCGAACGGCTTGATCACGGTCGTGAAGTCGGAATCGGGCCCCTGGGACTGCGCTGCCGCCTCCCAGAGTCGCCCCACGGTGTCGGCGATCTCGATGGGGACGCCGAGCGCTCGGGCTTCCTCGAGATACAGGCCTACGTCCTTGACCATCAGTGCGGTGGCGAACCCGTAGTCGAAGGTGCGCGGCAGAATGGCGCGTGGGAACTTGTCGCGACTTGCGCTGGTGGCACCCGACCCCGCGTTGAGCACCTCGATCATGACCTCCGGGTCCAGGCCTGCCTTGACGCCCATCACCACGACCTCTGCCGTCGCGACCAGCACGTTGGCCGCCAGCATGTTGTTGGCCAGCTTCATGGTCTGGGCGGAACCGGGTTTGTCGCCGACGTAGACCGCGCGGCCCAGGACACCGAGCACCGGCCCGACGGCATCGAATTCCGCGCGCGGGCCCGACACCATGAGGGTCAGCGCGCCGCGTTCGGCGCCGCCGACGCCGCCGCTGACCGGGCTGTCCAGCGTGACGATGCCGCGGGTGGCCAGCAGATCGTGCATCTGTACCGCCGCCACGCTGCCGACGGTGGACAGGTCGATGAAGCGCTTGACGCGGGAGCCTTCGATCACCCCGGCCGGGCCGGTCGCCACTTCCAGGGACACGGCGGGGCTGGGCAGGCTGGCCAGCACGGTCTCGGCGCGATCGGCCACGTCTCGGGGCGACGTCGCGGCCTGCGCCGCCCCGAGTTGCGCGATGGCATCGCCGCGCCGGTCGAAGGCGACGACGTCATGGCCCGCTTCGACGAGGCGGCGCGCCATCGGCTGCCCCATGTTGCCCAGGCCGATGAAGCCGATGGTCACGCGCTAACCCTCGTCCAGTTCGGCGAAGACCTCGCCCGCGGTCCGGAAGCTGTCGACCGCGGCCGGCACCCCGGCGTAGATGGCGACCTGCAGAAAAACCTCGCGGATCTCGTCGCGCGTGACACCATTGGTCACTGCGGCTCTGAGATGGGTACGCAGTTCGTGCGGCCTGTTCAGCACCGATGTCATGGCCAGGTTGAGCATGCTGCGCGTCTTGCGCGTCAGGCCCTCGCGCCCCCACACCGCACCCCAGCAGTACTCGGTGACCAGATCCTGCAGTGGCCCGGTGAAGTCGTCGGCCTGCGCGATCGCGTTGTCGACGTATTCCTTGCCCAGGACTTCGGAGCGGATCTGCCGTCCACGCTGATAAGTTTCGCTGTCCAATGCCGTGCTCCTTTGCTACGAGTGCGAGTAGCAGGAGTCTAGGCCGTCAGCGAATTATCTTGCCGGAAAACGGCATTGCGTGGCCGGCTCAGTGACACGCCCAGTTGACGACCCAGCCGCCGCCGAGATTGGCGATGGCGCGTTGTTCGGCCGCCTGCCGCGAGAGTCCTACGCCGCCGTGGTAGGTGGTGCCGTCGTGGGCGACCGCACCGCACTTCGTGAAGCTGGACACGATGGTGCAGGTGTCGATGCCGCAGCGCTGCAACGCCAGTCGCTCGGCCGTCGATTTGTTCTTCTGTCGCCAGGCTTTACCCGAGGAACCGTCGTGTCCATAGGCGATGGCCCCGTAGAAGGTGTGATAGGGGGGCAGGTTGGCCGGGTGGGTACGGGCGTCGGCAGGGTGAATCAGAGTGGAGGCCATCGCGATGGCCGCCAGCAGGCTGGCGAGCACCAGTGCGACGCGACGCCGTTGTCGTGTCGTCATGCGTGTGAACCCTTTCAGTGCGTATGAACATGTAACAGCCATGTTACCGAATCCTCACACTGCCGTCCCGGTGATGGGCCAGGTCAAAACACGAAGAGTGGAGTGGGCTTGTGCGAGTCCGGTTTTCATATCGCTTTGGTTCTCTCAACACCGCCCGCGCGGCGCTGCGGTAAACTTCGCACACTTTACAGATCCGACTGAAAATGTCACGCTGCGGGGCGGAGGGAGAAGTTCATGACCGGGGCGAGCGACGACGTCTGGGAGGTGATGTCGACCGCGCGCACCATCCGGCGCTTCACCGACGAATCTGTCGATGACGCGACGTTGACGCGGTGCTTGGAAGCTGCCCGGTGGGCACCTTCGGGAGCCAACGCACAGGGCTGGCGTTTCATCGTGCTGCGATCGCCCGAAATGCGTGCGGTGGTGGCCAAGGCCGCGGCGCAAGCACTATCGGTGATCGAGCCCGTCTATGGCATGAGTCGCCCCGGCCCAGGCGATGACAGCCGCCAGGCCCGGAACAACCGCGCTACCTACGAATTGCACGACCGGGCAGGCGAATTCACTTCGGTGCTGTTCGCCCAGATCCATTATCCGACGGCGTCCGAACTGCTGCTGGGTGGGTCGATCTTTCCTGCTATGCAGAACTTCCTACTGGCCGCCCGCGCCCAGGGTCTCGGCGCTTGCATGACCAGTTGGGCCTCCTACGGCGGCGAGCGGCTACTGCGGGAAGCCGTTGGTGTGCCCGCCGATTGGATGTTGGCCGGCCATATCGTGGTCGGCTGGCCCAAGGGCCGCCACGGACCGGTGCGGCGGCGACCGCTCGCCCAGGCGGTCAACCTCGACCATTGGGGCGAGCCGTATTCGGTCTGAAGGGTGCGGGCCGTGTAGTGAACCCTGCGGGTCAGATCCGTGGTCCCACCAGCCACATCAGTAACCGTCAGCTGGACGTGACCCTCTGCTGAAATTTGATATCGCCGCCGATGTCAACAGGATTCGTCCTTACGATGATGAACCGCATTGGCCACCAATTACCCGGGCGCCTGCGCGGCGAACCACCGCGCAGCCTTCGCGATGGATTTTTCGACAGGCTCTGGTTTCCAGCCGAGTTCGCGCTCGGCCTTGCTGTGGTCCAGCGGCGACATCAGGTCCGCCATTCGCGCGCCGACGTAGGCCATCGGCAGGTCGCGGTTCAACAGCCGCGCCGCGAGGTCGTTGACGCGGGAAGCGGCATACATGACGCTCATCGGAATCCGGATGCGAGGCGGACGCCGGCCGACGGCGCGGGCCGCTATCGCGTGGACCTCTCTGGTACTCAGATAGCGGTCGGAGATGATGTAACGCTCGCCGTCGCGGCCATGGTCAGCGGCGAGAAGCATTGCCCGGGCGGCATCTTCGATACCGACAACCTCAGAAGAGAACCCCATGTAGAACGGGAATCGGCCGGCGGCAACCTGGGCGATGAGCGCGCCGTGCGGAGTCGGTGCCCAGTCGCGTGGTCCGTAGGTGGTCGAGATGCACAGCGCGACGGCCGGTAATCCCAGTTCGCGCGCGTAGCGCAGCACCAGATCCTCGGCGGCGACCCGGGATTCGATGTAGGGGCCGCCGTCATTCCAGTTGTGTGGGTCCTCTTCGGTGACCGGCCGCTGATCGCTGATCGCCAATGTGCCGCTGCTGCTGGTGAAGACGAACCTGCGTAGCTCGGCGCGGACTGCCGCGTCCAGCACGTGACGCAGTCCCTCCACATTGGTGCGGAACAGCGGTGCCGGGTCGCGCAGCCACATCCGGGCGTCGACCACGCAGTAGTAGACGACGTCGCAACCCGCCATGGCCTCCCGCAGGGCGATGTCGTCGAACACGTCGCCGTAACGGCGTTCCACCTTCAGGTCGTCGATGCCCTTGGTGGAGCTGGTTTTTCGCACCATGACCCGCACGTCTTCACCCGCCAGCACCAGTTGACGGGTGACGTGGGAACCCAGGAAACCGCTGGCGCCGATGACCAGTTTCTTCATCACGCCTCGGTGCCGGCCAGCATCTCAGGTCCGTACTTGCCGCGCATGAACGTCCACGGGTCGGCATACCGGCCACGGTGCTCCAGCCGGCGCTGCAGCGCGAGGAACACGAGTATCACCGGCCGGATGGCTGGTCCGAGCGCTCGCAGCAGCAGGCGGCGAACGCCCACCGACTCGGCCACCCACGTGACGGTGTCCGACCAGTCGTGTTCCTGATAGTCCAGCAGCTCTTGGGATTCTGTCGTGTCGAACCAGCCGGTGAATGCCCAGCCGCGGTCGTCGTGCGGATCACCGGGCAGGCCGACCGCTGGGCCGAGGCGGCCGATGCCGAGGGCGGCCATGATGTCGTCCTGCATATCACCCATCGTGCAGAGATTGGTGTCGTTTCCGGCGATCACGAACACCTTGCCGGCGACAGCAGCACGCCGGTCGACGGCGTTGGCGAACGCCAGCGCGACGTCCCGGGCATCTGTCGCATGCATGCGGTTGTCCACCGGAGTGGCCCGCACGAGCGCCAGATGGTCGCCGTTAAACGTGGCGGCAGTGTCGGGCGAGACTATCGCGGCAAGTCGGAGCAGCGCGTAGGGCACCCCGCTCCTGACAATCGCCCGCTCGGCCAGCACCTTGTCTTCGCCGTACTGCTCGATCGGATTGACCGGCGTCTCGCCGGTGATCAGTTCCGGGTGGCGGTGCGGATTGCGGGACCCGTAAACGGCCGCGCTGGAGGCGAATACGAACAGGGGAGGGTCGTTCATCGACCGCGCGGCCGTCACCAAATGCCGGGTGCCTTCGACATTCACCTTGCGGGCGAAGCGCGGGTTGCGGTAGGAGGGCGGTGAAACGATCGCGGCCAGGTGCACAATCGCGCCGGGCCGGTGGCGTCTCACGACGGCGTCGACCGCGTCGGAGTCGGTGAGGTCGATGAACTCCGGGACGAGGGTGCCCGGGTGCGCGGCGCCGGCCAGAGTCTTGGCTGCCGCCGTCGAGGCGTCGGTGCCGAGGTCCACGGCAATCACGGTGTGGCCCCGGCGCAGCAGAATTTCGGTGCAGCGCTTGCCGACCTGTCCGAAGGCGCCGGTGATCAGCGTGACGGGGCTCATTTGCCGAACCTGCGTGCCAGCGCGGCCCCGGCATCCCGGAGCCGAGGCGAGATACGCACGGACAGAAAAGGATTGAACACGTCCTCCCGCAGCCGGGTCAGGGTCGAAGACTTGATCAGCCAGCGTCCGTCGACCTTTTCGTAGGTTTCGTGGTAGTGCCCACGCCCGATGAGATTGATCCCCGGCCCCAGCCGGACCACGTCCTCGAGTGCCCACACACCGGTCGCCCTCGTCTCCGACGTCAGCTCGATCTCCGGCGCGTGCACCTGATGGGCGGTCGGCTGGGACGCCTTGCCCAGCGTGCCGCGGACGAAGGCCACGAACTCGTCGGCCCCGCTGATCAATTTGCCGCCCGACGCGGAGGTGTCGCTGATGAAGTCGTCGGTGAACAGCCGCCGCCAGTCGTCCCACCGCTTGGTGTCCAGGTAGCGGCAGTAGCGGGCTTTGAGCTGCTTGATCGCCTCGATCTCCCAGAGCGCGGTTGCGGCGTCCGGCATTTGCGGGCCCCTTCGTAACTCGTATGTAAGGCGTAGGCAGATTTCGAGATTACTACTTCCATCAAAGAGAATGTTATTCTCGCCAGGTACTCGTGACGGGAGGCGGCCCGGATGCTCTTGGAGTTTGATGCCGATCAGCGGCTGTGGCAGGACACGGTGCGCGACGTCGTCACCAAGCAATGTCCTCCGTCTCTGGTGCGGAGCGTCGCTGAGGACGGTGCCGACACCGAGCCGCTGTGGAAGCTCTACCGCCAGCTCGGCTGGACCGAACTGAACGATCCGGCCGGCGCGGTGGAACTGGCGATCGTGCTCGAGGAACTCGGCCACGCCACGGACCCCACCCCGTTCCTGGCGACCATGAGCCAGTTCGCTCCGCTGGCGGGTGAGCAGTTCGATCCGAACCAGTCCGGCACCGCCGTGTACGGCGGAGTCTCCGCGCGCCGCAACGCCGAAGGCTGGTTGCTCGACGGCACCGCCCGTCATGTGCTCGACGGTGACCGGGCGGAGCGCGTCGCGGTGGTCACCGAAGCTGGGGTGTTCCTCACCGATGCCGGCCAGTTGTCCGCCCGGCGGGAATCCGTGTTCGACCCCGTGCTGCACGTGGCCGATCTGTCGTTTGACGACGTTCGGGTGCCCGACAGCGACCGGGTGAACGTAGACCGCGAGCGAGCGCACCACATCGCTCTGACCGGTATGGCCCTCACCATGGTCGGCGCCTGCCAGCGCATCCTGGATCTGGTCCTCGAACACGTCCGCAGCCGGCACCAATTCGGCGTTCCCATCGGATCTTTCCAAGCCGTCCAGCACAAGGCGGCCGACATGCACGTCGCCGTGCAGCGAGCCAGGGCACTGGCCTACTTCGCCGCGCTGACCATCTCCGTCGACGATCCGCGACGACGGCTGGCCGCGGCCATGGCCAAGGCATCGGCAGGGGAGTGCCAGTCGCTGGTTTTCCGGCATGGGCTACAGCTGCACGGGGCGATGGGATTCACCTGGGAGAACGACCTGCAGTTCGCGCTCAAGCGCGCGAAAGCGGGCGAGCTGATGCTCGGAGGCGCGGCCGAACACCGGGCGCGGATCGCCGAGGAGTACCGTGCAGCTGACTTTTGACAGCGACGTCGAGGAGTTCCGCGCGGAGTTTGCCGCGTTCCTGGACGAAAACCTGCCTGCCGCAAGCGAAACCGTGGAACGGCCCCGCTCGGTGTCGCACATGCCGGGCTGGGCCCGTCGTTGGCAGCGGCTGTTGTTCGACAACGGCTGGCTGTTGCCGACCCAGCCCCCGGAGTTCGGCGGGCGCAATGCGACGGTGTTGCAGCAGTACGTCTATCTCGAGGAGCTGTGCCGCCGCCGGATCTACCACAGCCTCAATCCGCAGGGTGTCAATATCGTTGCGGCTTCCCTGATCTCGTTCGGTAGCGAGGAGCAGAAACATCGCTGGGCGGTGCCGATTCTGCGTGCTGAGATCACCGCGTCGCTGGGCATGAGCGAGCCGAGTGCCGGTTCCGACCTGGCGTCGTTGCGTACCCGGGCAGTGCGGGACGGGGATCACTTCGTCGTCAACGGGCAGAAGGTGTGGACGTCCGGCGCCCACGACGCCGACGTGTTGTTGACGTTCGTGCGGACCGATGCCGACGCGCCAAAACACAAGGGCATCAGCGCATTGCTGATTCCCACCGACACCGAGGGCGTGGTGCGCCGCCCCTTCGCGTCGATCTGCGCCCACGACGACCTGGACTTCAACGAGGTGTTCTTCACCGACGCGAAAGTGCCGGCGGAGAACCTGGTGGGCGAGCTCAACCAGGGCTGGCGGGTGGCCAACGGCTCACTGGGGCACGAGCGCACCATGATGTGGCTGGGATTCGCCGACCGCATGGACAACATGCTCGCCGATTTCCGTCCGGCCACTGACCTCGACCGCGACCAGTACGCCAGCACCATCATGGACAAACAAGCCCTGCGTCTGCTGGGTTCGGTGGCGCTGGCCCGGGCCTCCCGCGGCGAGGACGACACCTCGGCGATCTCGGTGCTGAAACTGCTTGGCTCCGAGGCTGAGCTGCGCATCAGCGAACATGCGCTGGAGGCCGCCGGTGGTGACGGGCTCGTGCACCCGGGGCTCACCGGACCGTATGCGCCGATGAACCTCGACCACTACTTCGCCAGCTGGTTCGAGCGCTACGCGCGAAGCTTCTCCGGCACCATCGCCGGGGGCACGTCGGAAATCCAGCGCAACATCATCGCCCAGCGCATCCTCGGCCTGCCACGGGGCTGAGTTCCCCTCGCGAGCAGACACAAAATCGCACAATCGCAAGCGATTTAGTGCGAGTTTGTGTCTGCTCGCGCTAGGAAATCTCCGCGGATTCCTTGCGCTCGGTGATCGGACGAGCGAGTTCCTGCTCGTCGCAAATGCGTTGTAGCTTCTCGAGAGTCTCATCCAGGCCGGCGCCGACGCGGGGGCCGGGCGTGAAAGTGGCCGGCAGCTTGCGCATGCCCTGGATCACGCCGATCGTCTCGTAGTGCACGGTGTTGGCCAGGTGACAGCGGTAGTCGGGCATCCGGTCGAGCACCGCGTTGAGCATCGACTTGAACACCGTACGCGCCACATTCGAGCCGATGCAGCGGTGCATACCGATGCCGAAGCTGAAGTGCCGGTTGCCCTTACGGTCCAAGAGCACGTCATCGGGATCGTGGAACACAGCGGGGTCGCGGTTGGCCATGGCCCACGAGATCCACAGCCGCTCACCCTCTTTGAACTGCGTGCCGTCGAGTTCGGTGTCCTCGGAGAAAGTGCGACCGTCTCCGGGTGCCGGCGTGAAGTAGCGCAGGAACTCTTCGGTCGCAGGGTCCAGAAGTGTGTCGCGCTCGCGCCGAAGCCGTTCCCGCTGATCGGGATTGTCCGACAGCCATTCCAGCGAATGCGCCGTCAGCGCTGTGGTGGTGTCGAAGCCGCCGCCGATGATCAGGCCGAGGTTGCCGAGGATCTCGAGATCGGGAGCCGGCTCACCGTCGATCCGCATCTGCAACAACGCATTAACCAGGCCGGGACGCGGGTTCTCCCGAATCTCGATCATGTTGTTGACCATGTCCAGGCCCATCTGGCGGTGCATCTCGGTGACCCGTTCGATGTCCGGTGAGTGCTCCGGTGTGTAGACCGCGGCATGGACCGGCTCGCTGTACAGGTTCCACTTCGCCAGCGGGATGCCCAGCATCGCCAGAGTCAGCACGGCCGGAACGACATTGGCCAGGTCGTCCACGAAATCGATCCGGCCGGTCTCGATCGCCTCGTCGAGGCAGGCGCGGGTCACGTCGTCGATGAATGGCTCCCAGCGCTTGACGGCCGCGGGTGACAGGTACGGGTTGAGCACGGTGCGATAGATGCGGTGCTCGGGGTCGTCCATCTCCAGGATGCCGCCGCGCACGACGCTGACCCGGCGGGCGGTCGGGATCGAAATGCCCTTGTAGCCCCGACGTTCGCCACGGATATCGTGGTCGTTGGACACGGCGGGACAACGGGCCAGCTCGAAAACCTCGTGGCTGCCCGCGGCGACCCAGTGCCCGCCGTAGGTGTCGGTCCACGCCATCGGGCACCTGGCGTGCATCTCCTCGGTGATCGTCTTGAACTGCGAGCGGTACTCCGCGGAGTGGCGGTCGAAGTGGTAGCTGTGCCTCTTCCGGTCGTCGGCCACGACATCATCGACGCTCAATGCGTTGTCTCCCTTGGTGTTCAATCGCGCAGAATGATGGCCTGCTCGGGGCAGGACTGCGCGGCCTCGCGGACCTGATCGACCTGATCCTCCGGCACCACCTCGTTGACCGCCGACGAACTACCGTCAATGTCGCTGAGCTGGAAGGAATCCGGTGCGATCATGGCGCACAGGGTATGGCCCTGGCAGCGTTCCGGATCAACCCAGACCTTCACGAAACCTCCCTCGCTCAGGTGTTCCGACCGCCGTTGACACCCAGTATCTGACCGGTGATGTAACTGGCCTCATCCGAAGACAGGAAGGCACACGCCGCGGCGATGTCCGCGGGCTTGCCGATGCGGCGCACCGGTGTGCGGGCGATGTTCTGTTCGACATCACCCAGGAACCCCTGGTTCTCGGCATTGCGCAACATCGGGGTGTCGATGAAGCCAGGGGGCACGGCGTTGACCGTGATGCCGCTCGGCCCGTACTCGAGCGCCAGGGACTTCGTCAGTCCGTTGACGGCGGACTTGGCGGCCACGTAGTGCGACATGTACGGAACGCCGGAATGCGTGCTCGACGAGGAGATGTTGACGATGCGTCCCCAACCCGCGTCCAACATGTCGGGCAACACCGCCTGGATCATGTGGAACACGCCGTGCAGGTTGACGTCGATCACCCGCTGCCAATCCTCGAACGTGATGTTGGTGAACCGCTTGAAGCCGTCCAGTCCTGCCGCGTTGACCAGAATCGTGACGGGTCCCAGGCGCTCCCGGATTGCCGACAGCGCCGCGTCGATCTGCGAGCGGTCGGTGACATCCGCGGTGTAGCAGAGGTCGTCATCGGACGGCTTGAGGTCTATGGTCGCGACTGCGCGCCCGTCCGCCTGGAGGCGTTGCGCAACCGCCAGGCCGATGCCGGACCCGCCTCCGGTAACCACCGCAGTTCTCACGGTCACCGACTCCGAGTCGTCACGTTGTCGATCTCATACACAAAGAATCTCCCTCGCAATTATGAGAATCGTACTCTCAGTCTGAAGCGGCCCGCAAGAGAGGCGAGAAACCGCCCTGGACGTGCGGCAAGCTGCCAGGACGGGAGGTCGCTGAGCGGTCGCTCAGCCCGTGACCTGGGTAATCAGGGGTGAGAACTCGCTTGTCTTCTCACGTCCCGAATGTAAGATTCGCCGGAGATGAGAATGAAATTATCGTGACGGCCACCACACCAAGCGCGAGAGGCCCTATGTCAGTGCAGGACGCGGCCGCGACCCAGGACGCTCACGTGGGCGATCAACCGACCCGGGACGGCGCTGAGTCCGGCGACGGGCCGAGCCGCAGATTGCTGATCGACGGTCGACTGGTGCCAACGGAGCAGACGTTTCCCACCATCAATCCCGCCACCGGCGAAGTGCTGGGATATGCGCCCGACGCCGGCGTCGAGGAGGCTGAACAGGCCATCGCGGCGGCCCGGCGCGCCTTCGACACCACCTCTTGGTCCACCGATGTCGAGTTCCGCATCCGCTGTCTGGATCAGCTGCATCAGGCGCTGCTCGAACATGCCGACGAATTGCGTGAACTGACGATCGCCGAGGTTGGCGCCACCCGCGCGCTGACCCACGGCGCGCAGCTCGACGAGCCGATCGGCATCGTCCGGTTTTACGCCGACCTGTTGCGCACCTATGAGTTCTCCGAAGACCTCGGGGAGAAAGAGTCGCGCGGCATGCGCCACCACCGCTGGGTGGAGAAGGAAGCCGCGGGGGTGGTCGCGGCGATCATCGCCTACAACTACCCGAACCAGCTCGCGCTCGCCAAGCTGCCGCCTGCGCTCGCCGCCGGCTGCACCGTCGTACTCAAGGGAGCGCCGGACACGCCGCTGGTCACGCTGGCCCTCGGTGAGCTGATCGCCAACCACACCGACATCCCGCCCGGCGTGGTCAACGTGCTGAGTTCTTCGGATCCCGCGGTGGGCGAAGCGCTGACCACCAGTCCCGACGTCGACGTGGTGACCTTCACCGGATCCACGGCGGTCGGGCGCAAGATCATGGCCGCGGCCAGCAACACCGTCAAGCGCGTCTTCCTGGAGCTGGGCGGCAAGTCCGCGGTGATCATGCTCGACGACGCCGACTTCGCCGGTGCGGCCATGTTCGCCGCGTTCAGCATGGTCACGCATGCCGGCCAGGGCTGCGCGCTCACCTCGCGGCTGCTGGTGTCGAGGAAGCACCATGACGAGATCGTCGACCTGATCGCGCAGAACTTCGCCAAGGTTCGCCACGGCGACCCGGGCGATCCGAAAACCTATATGGGACCGCTGATCAACGAGCGCCAGCGCGACAAGGTCGACGGCATGGTCCAGCGGGCCGTCGCCGCGGGTGCCACGCTGGTCACCGGCGGCAAGCGATTGGATCCCGGTTTCTTCTACGCGCCGACCCTGCTCACCAACGTCGACCCGGACAGCGAGATCGCACAGGACGAGGTGTTCGGACCGGTGCTGGCAGTGATCGCCTTCGACGACGACGACGATGCGGTGCGCATCGCCAACAACTCGATCTACGGGCTGGCCGGTGCGGTCTTCAGTCGCGACCAGGAACGTGCCCTGTCGGTCGCGCGCCGGATCCGTGCCGGATCGTTTTCGGTCAACGGCGGCAACTACTTCGGCGCGGACAGCCCGTTCGGCGGCTTCAAACAGTCCGGCGTCGGCCGGGAGATGGGGGTTGCCGGGCTCGAGGAGTTCTTGGAGGGCAAGACATTCGCAGTGCCGGCCGGGGGAGGTAAGGCGTGAGACCGCTCGAGGGCATCCGCGTTCTGGAAGTTGCCATGTACGGGTTCGTACCGTCGGCGGGTGCGGTGCTGCGCGAATGGGGAGCCGACGTCATCAAGGTCGAGCACGCGGTGACCGGTGACCCGCAGCGCGGACTGCGCCAGACCGGCATGTTGCGCGTCGAGGGGGACCCCAACCCCAATATCGAGCACGCCAACCGCGGCAAGCGCAGCATCGGCCTGGACATGTCGGTGCCCGAAGGCAGGGAGGTGCTCTACGAACTCGCCCTTCGTGCAGATGTTTTCCTGACCAGCTTCCTGCCGGACCATCGGCAGAAGTTCGGTATCGATGTCGACAACATAAGAGCGGTCAACCCGAACATCGTCTACGCTCGCGGGAGCGCGCTCGGGCCACGCGGCAGTGAAGCCACCAAGGGTGGCTACGACATGACCGCCTTCTGGTGTCGAGCCGGAACCGCGGCCACCATCACCCCGATGGGTTATGAGGGCATGATCAATCCGCCCGGTCCGGCATATGGCGACACCATCTCCGGCACCAACCTGGCCGGCGGTATCGCCGCGGCCCTGCTCAAACGTGAACGCACCGGGGAGCCCTCGGTCGTCGACGTCTCGCTGCTCGGCAGCGGGCTCTGGGCGCTGGGCCACACGGTGGCGCTCACCAGACACCTGGGTCAGCTGATGCAGGCGCCGCCGCCGGGCATTCACGGTTCGCCGGTCAATCCTCTGGTGGGGGTGTACCCCACGTCCGACGGACGCTACATCTCCTTGGTGATGATGCAGCCCGGCAAGTTCTGGGCCGATGTGTGCCGGCACATCGACCGTCCGGAACTGATCGACGACCCGCGGTTTGCGAACGGCGAGACGATCGCCGCCAATACGGCAGATGCGGTGGAGATCTTGACCAAAGTCTTCGCAACCCGCACTCTTTCCGAGTGGAGCGAACGCTTTGCGACGCTCGCGGGACCTTGGGCGCCGGTGCAGGACACCCTGCAAGCGGCCGACGACGCGCAGATCCGGGCGAACGAATACATGGTGCGCGCAGGCGAACTCGAACTTGTCGCCAACCCGGTGCAATTCGATGTCGCCGCGCCGCAGACCGGCCCCGCTCCCGGTTTCGCCGAGCAGACCGACGAGATCCTGCTGGAATTGGGACTGGACTGGGACCGCATCATCGAACTCAAGACCGCCGGCGCGGTCACCTAGGACATGAGGTGGCAACGGTGTGCGCGCAGATAACGGTTGTGCGATTTCGGTTCCCACGGGACGCGGCATGAGTCATAATCGCCGAACGCTTCCAGGGTTGGCGCGCGGGCAGCTGACCTGGTCTGGAAACGGCAGCTCACGCAACCGAATGGAGAAACCGGCGTGAGATTGATAGCGCGTGTTGAGGGCGTCGGAAAGCCGCAGTCGCAGCCGATGATGGCGCTGGCGGCCCGAATGCTCCACGCGCACAACACGATCCGGAGAGGATCTCATACCGATGGCGAGTAAGGGAGCGGAGCGTTGGACCCCGGGCATCGTGCTGGGTCGTGGTTCCAAACCCATGGAGGCCGTCGGTGCCCTGTTCGCGATGTCGGCCGATGCCATCAAGTTCGCGTTCCGCCGGCCCGTCCAGTGGCGTGAATTTCTGGAGCAGTCGTGGTTCGTCGCCCGCGTCGCGCTGGCGCCAACGTTGTTGGTGGCCATCCCGTTCACGGTCCTGGTCAGCTTCACCTTGAACATTCTGTTGCGCGAACTCGGCGCCGCCGACCTCTCGGGTGCGGGTGCCGCATTCGGTGCGGTCACGCAGGTCGGGCCACTTGTGACGGTGTTGATCGTGGCCGGTGCCGGGGCCACGGCGATGTGCGCCGACCTGGGATCCCGAACGATCCGCGAGGAGATCGACGCGATGGAAGTCTTGGGGATCAACCCGATTCAGCGGTTGGTGACGCCCCGGATGCTGGCCTCCGGTCTGGTGGCGCTGCTGCTGAACAGCCTGGTCGTGATCATCGGAATTCTTGGCGGCTACATCTTTTCGGTGTTCGTTCAGGACGTGAACCCGGGCGCGTTCGCCGCCGGCATCACCCTGCTGACCGGCGTGCCCGAGGTGATCATCTCGTGTGTCAAGGCAGCGCTTTTCGGTCTGATCGCCGGGTTGGTGGCCTGCTACCGCGGCCTGACGATCACCGGCGGTGGAGCCAAGGCCGTCGGCAACGCGGTCAACGAGACGGTGGTGTACGCGTTCATGTCGCTGTTCGTGGTCAATGTCGTCGTCACGGCTATCGGCATCCGGATGTCGGCGAAGTAGCGCATGAGAAGGAGGTGTAAGCACTCACCGTGGCGCTGAGAGCCGTCTATCCGCGTTTCACGCGGCAACTCCAGAGACCGGTCGGCAGTCTGGGCCGAATCGGCGATCACACGCTGTTCTACGGTAGGGCGCTCGCCGGTATCCCCTTCGCGGTGAGCCGCTACGGGCGCGAGATCATCCGTCTCATCGCCGAAATCAGCATGGGTGCGGGCACTTTGGCGATGATCGGCGGCACACTGGTGATCGTCGGCTTCCTCACCCTCGCCGCGGGCGGCACGCTGGCGGTCCAGGGGTACAGCTCGCTGGGCAACATCGGCATCGAGGCGTTGACCGGATTCCTCGCGGCGTTCATCAATGTCCGCATCGCTGCGCCGATCGTGGCGGGCATCGGCCTGGCGGCCACGTTCGGCGCCGGGGTGACGGCCCAGTTGGGCGCTATGCGGATCAACGAGGAGATCGACGCGCTGGAATCCATGGCGATCCGGCCGGTTTCGTATCTGGTGAGTACCCGAATCATTGCCGGGATGCTGGCCATCACGCCGCTGTACAGCATTGCGGTCAGCCTGTCGTTTCTGGCCAGTCAGTTCACCACGGTGATCCTGTTCGGGCAGTCGGGTGGGCTCTATCAGCACTACTTCACGACGTTCCTCAACCCGATCGACCTGCTGTGGTCCTTCCTGCAGGCCGTCCTGATGGCGATCACCATTTTGCTGATCCACACGTACTACGGCTTTTTCGCCTCGGGCGGCCCGGCCGGTGTCGGCGTCGCCACCGGCAACGCGGTGCGGACCTCGCTGATCGTGGTGGTCTCGGTGACACTGCTGATCTCGTTGTCCATCTACGGTTCCAACGGCAACTTCAACCTGTCGGGCTAGGGGAGGTGCGGAGAGTTCAGTGACAGCAAACGTGCCGGCGGGCCGCCACGGCCCGAGTACCAAGGGACGGTCGCACCATTCCGGCCGTCCCAAGCCACGCGGTTACGTGCGCCCGCTGATGGGCCTGGCCACCGTCGTCGTCATCCTCGCGATCTTCGCCCTGTCAATCGGGCTGTTCCAAGGCGATTTCACCGAAAGCGTGCCCGTCACTGTGGTCTCGCCTCGCGCCGGCCTGGTGATGAACCCCGAAGCCAAAGTGAAGATGCGCGGCGTCATGGTAGGCAAGGTCGAGTCCATCGAGGAGCGGCCGAACGGTCAGGCGGTGCTGCACCTGGCGATGCAGCCGTCGGCAATGCGTCTCATCCCGCGCAATGTGCTCGTCGACATCGCTTCCACGACCGTCTTCGGCGCGAAGTTCATCGAGTTGATTCCGCCCGACCAGCCTTCGCCGCAGACCCTGCAGCCGCACCAGGTACTCGAGGGCAAGGGCGTCACGGTCGAGGTCAACACCGTCTTCCAGCAACTCACCAACCTGCTGTCGAACATCGATCCGGCCAAACTCAACGAGACGCTCGGCGCGATTGCTTCGGCGATGAACGGTCGTGGCCACAAGATCGGTCAGGCACTGTCCGACCTCGATGCCTTTCTGGCCAAGCAGGATCCGGCGCTGCCCGCGCTGAACCATGACCTCTCGGTCCTGCCCGTGGTGAGCAACGCCTACGCCGACGCGGCACCGGACCTGATCGGGTCGGCCGAGAACGCGATCAGGATCAGCAAGTCGGTCGTCGAAGAGCAACAGAACCTGGACGCATTCCTGATCAGCTCAATTGGTTTGGCCGACATCGGCAACGAGGTGATCGGCGGGAACCGGCAGGCCCTGACCGACGTCTTACACCTGCTCCTGCCCACCACCAACCTCACCAACGAGTACCACCAGGCGCTGTGGTGCGGCCTGGCCGGCTCCCTCGTGAACCTGCACTCGCCCAACCTGCCCGAGCCGATGATCAAGGTGTTGGTGTACATCGGGTTCGGCGCCGAGCGTTACCGCTACCCGAGCAACCTGCCCAAGGTGGCCGCTACGGGCGGCCCACAGTGCCAGACGCTTCCCGTGGTGCCCTATGACGTCGCGCCGCCGTTCGTGGTGGCCGACGTGGGCGCCAACCCGATGGAGTACGGGAACCAGCAACTACTGCTCAACTCCGACGCCCTCAAGCAACTGCTGTACGGGCCGATCGACGGACCGCCGCGCAACACGATGCAAATAGGACAACCCGGATGAGCAACTCACGCGGGATGATCATCAAGTTCGGCGCCTTCGCGCTGGTCATGGTGTTGCTGACGATTTCCCTGTTCTTCATCTTCGGCCAGTACCAAACCGGTTCCACCACGGAGTATTCCGCGCTCTTCACCGACGTCTCGCGCCTCAAAGAGGGGCAGACCGTGCGGGTCGCCGGTGTCCGGGTGGGCACGGTGAACAGCGTCGAATTGCGCTCGGACAAAAAGGTTCTGGTCAAGTTCGACGCCAACCGCGACGTGGTGCTCACCGGAGGAACCCGCGCTGTCATCCGGTACCTGAACCTGGTGGGTGACCGCTACCTCGAGCTTCTCGACGGTCCGGGCAATACCAAACCGCTGCCGGGAGGTGCGGAGATCCCGATCGACCGCACCGCGCCGGCTCTGGACCTGGACCTGTTGCTGGGTGGATTGAAGCCGGTCACCAAGGGCCTGAAGGCCGAAGACGTCAACGCGCTCAGCGCATCGCTGATCGAGGTGTTCCAGGGCGAGGGCGGGACACTGCAGTCGTTGCTGTCCAAGACGTCGTCATTCTCGAACACGTTGGCCGACAACAGCGATACCGTGCAGGCCCTGATCGACAACCTCAACACCGTGGTGGGCACCGTCAACGCCGAGGGCACCAAGTTCTCCGGCGCGATCGACCGGTTGGAGCGCCTGATCAGCGGACTGTCCTCCGACCGCGACACGATCGGTGCCGCAATCACCGCTCTGGACAACGGAACCGCCTCGATCGCGGATCTGTTGACCCGTGCCCGTCCGCCGTTGTCCGGCACCATCGACCAACTGAACCGGCTGGCTCCGCTGCTGGACAAGGACAAGAACCTGATCGACATTTCGCTGAAGAAGTTGCCGAACAACTACCGCAAGCTGACCAGGCTGGGCGCATACGGCGCCTGGTTCCCCTACTACCTGTGCGGCCTTGCGCTGCGGGTCTCAGACCTGCAGTACCGAACGGTCGAGGTGGGTGTCACCCACCAGGTCACCGGGAGGTGTGCGGAACCCGATGCTTAAGTACCGCGGAGCGCGCCTGATTCGAGCCGGATTCATCGGTGTCGTGTTGATAGTTCTGGTCATCGCCGTGGGTCTGTCCCCGGACCAGTTGCTGCAGCGGGCCACCACGGTCCGGTACCAGGCGGTGTTCGCCGACGCCGGCGGCCTGGTGACCGGCAATGACGTGACGGTGTCGGGCATCAAGGTGGGCAGCGTGTCGGGCATGTCGCTGCAGGGTGGTGATGTCCTGGTGACGTTCACCGTCAAGGGTGCCGTGCAACTCGGTTCGGCCAGCACCGCCCACATTCGCACCGGTTCGCTACTGGGCCAGCGGGTCTTGACCGTCGAATCCACCGGCAGCGGCAACATGCGCCCGATGGCCGTCATCCCGCTGTCGCGAACCTCCTCGCCCTACTCCCTGTCCGAGGCCGTCGGTGACCTCGCCTCAGACATCGCCGGGACCAACACCGACACCCTCAACCAGTCCCTGGACACGCTATCGAACACGCTGAATCAGATTGCGCCACAACTGGGCCCGACGTTCGACGGGGTGACCCGGCTGTCGTCGACCCTGAATGAACGCAATCAGACGTTGAGTCAGTTGCTCAAGGGCGCAGCCGATGTCACGCACATCCTCTCGGAGCGCAGCAACCAGCTGAACACCCTGATCCTCAATGCCGATGACCTGCTGTCCATGCTCGTCGAGCGGCGGCAGGCGATCGTGCGGTTGCTCGCCAGCACTTCCTCGGTGGCCAAACAACTCTCGGGTCTGGTGCACGACAACGAGGCGAAGCTGGCGCCGACGCTGACCAAGCTGAACTCGGTCACAGCGATGCTGGAGGAGAACCGCGACAACCTCGGCAAAGCGTTGCCCGGGCTGGCCAAGTTCGAGTTGACCCAGGGTGAGACCGTATCCAGCGGTTTCTACTACAACCCGTTCATCCCGAACATCTTCACGCTGCAGTTCTTCCAATGGTTGTTCGACTACGCCTTCGGCTTCCGCGCCTACGGTGCGCCGGGACAACCGCCGGACAACGCCGGCCCGCGGGCGTTGCTGCCGTTCCCGTTCAACCAGAACCCGGGAGGCTCGCGATGATGCGGCGCAAGGGTTTCAAGCTGGCCCTCGCTGTCCTGCTGGCGGTGCTGCTCGTGGTCGGCGCGGGGGTCGCCATCCGCAACACGTTCTTCCGGCCCACCACGATCATCGCCTACTTCCACACCGCCACCGCGATCTATCCCGGCGACGATGTGCGGGTATCGGGCCTGAAGGTGGGCACCATCGAATCGATCGAACCGGCCGGAACCCAGGCCAAAATGGTGATGCACGTGGACCACGGCATCTCCATTCCGGCGGACGCGAAAGCGGTGATCGTCGCCCAGAACCTGGTGGCGGCGCGCTATGTCCAGCTCACGCCCGCCTACCGCTCCACCGGTGCCACGATGGCCGACGGCGCGGTGATACCGGTCAACCGGACCGCGACACCCGTCGAGTGGGACGAGATCAAAGACCAATTGATGCGGTTGGCAACCGATTTCGGCCCCAACAGCAGGGTGTCGACGCCGTCGGTGGCGCGTTTCATCGACGCCGCCGCGAACGCGCTCGGCGGCAACGGTGACAAGCTGCGCCAGACGCTGGGCCAATTGTCGGCGCTGGGACGGATTTTCGCCAACGGCAGCGGCAACCTCGTCGACATCATCAAGAATCTGCAGACTTTCGTCGGCGCCCTGCGGGACAGCAACGTCCAGCTCGTGCAGTTCAACGACCGGCTGGCCAGCCTCACCAGCGTGCTCGACGACAACAAATCCACCCTGGACGCGGCGCTGACCGACCTCTCGAGTGCGGTCGGAGAAGTGCAGCGGTTCATCGCGGGCAGCCGTGACCAGACCGCTGAGCAGATCACCCGGTTGGCCGACCTAACCCAGATTCTCGTCGATAACAAGATGGCGCTGCAGAACGTGCTGCACGTGGCACCGAACGCACTTGCCAACGCCTACAACGACTACGACCCCGACGTCGGCAACGTCCGCGGCGGCGTCGGCCTGCAGAATCTCAGCAACCCCACCAACGCCTTCTGCTCGCAGATCGGCGCGCTGGAGAACGTCACCTCGGTCGAGACCGGCAAGTTGTGCGGCCTGTATCTGAGTCCCGCACTGAAGGTGTTCAACCCGCTGACCTATTTCAACTTCAACTATTTCCCGATCCCGGTGAACCCGATTCTGGCCCCGGCATTCGATCCGAAGAACGTCGTCTACACCGAGCAACGGCTGGCGCCGGGCGGAGAGGGCCCGAAGCCGACGGCGCCCGAATTACCGCCCGCCGTGTCGGCATACACGGGCCTGCCGGGCGACGTCCCGGAAGCGCCACCACCGCCCGGGCCGCCGGCGCGGATACCGGGTGCGGCGATGCCCGAGCCGCCGCCGCCGAGTGTGCCGCCGGCGCCGGCGCCGGCGCCGCAGAGCGTGCCAGAACTGCTGTTGCCCGCGGAGAGGCCACAACCATGAGGACCCGCAGCGCGATGCGGCGAATCCGCATGATGATCGGTGTCGGTCTGTGCGTGATGCTGACCTCGACCGGCTGCGCCTTCAGTGGCCTGAACTCCCTGCCACTGCCGGGGGCGGTGGGACGCGGCCCCGGTTCGACCAGCTATCACGTCGAGATAGCCAATGTCGGCACGCTGGAAGCCAATTCGCCGGTGATGATCAACGATGTCATCGTCGGCAGCATTCGGAAATTGTCGGTGCGGGGCTGGCACGCCGATGTCGAGGTGTCCGTGCAGCCTCACGTGGTGATTCCGGCCAACGCAGTGGCCAGCGTCGGCCAGACCAGCTTGCTGGGATCGATGCACCTGCAACTGAACACGCCGCTGGGCCAGGCGCCGACCGGCCGCCTGCAACCGGGCGCCACCATCCCGCTCAACCGTTCCTCGACCTACCCGTCGACCGAGCAGACGCTGTCCTCGTTGTCGGTGGTCCTCAACGCCGGCGGGCTGGGACAGATCGGGGACATCATCAACAACTTCAACGCCGCGCTCTCCGGCCGCGCGGGCGACGTCCGGGATCTGCTGAACCGGCTCGACCGGTTCGTCGGCACCTTTGACGCCCAGCGCGACAACATCGTGGCGTCGGTCCAGGCGCTGAACCGGCTTTCCGGCACGCTGGCCGGGCAGCGCGACGTGATCACCCAGGCGCTGAACAAGATTCCGCCGGCGCTCGACGTGCTCAACCGGGAGCGGCCCCGCCTCACCACCGCGTTGAACAAACTCGGCACGTTCAGCAACACGGCAACCCGACTAGTCAATGACGCGGGCGACGACCTGGTGAATAACCTCAAGAACCTCGAGCCCACCATCAGCGCGCTGGCCGACGTGGGACCCGATCTCGATGCGGCCCTTGCCTACGCGCCGACTTTCCCGTTCACCCAGGGCTTCATCGACCGCTACGTCCGGGGCGACTACGTCAACGGTTACTTCATCATCGACCTGACGAACGCGGCGTTGCGCAGGAGCATCTTGCGCGGCACCCATTGGGAACGGCTAGGGGCCGAGAGCGTCCCGGCGGCCGGCGAACCCGAGTACCTGCAGTTCCGGTACGGCGCGCCCGGTGCTCCCGGCTCGTACCTGCCCGGTCCGCCCCCCGCGGCTGCACCCGGACCTCCGCCGGCCGCACCCGGACCGCCGCCCTCGTCGGCGCCGGCGGCCGATCAGAGCGCAACACTGCCAAACGGGTTGCCGCCCGCTGTCGCACCGGCGGAGGGGAGTGGCTAGATGCTGACCCGCTTCATCCGAATCCAGTTGGCGGTCTTCGCGATCGTGGGCGTCATCGGCCTGTTCGTGATGGTCATCTACTACGTGCAGGCCCCGACGCTGCTCGGGATCGGCAAGATGACGGTGACACTGGAACTGCGTGAGACTGGAAACCTCTACCGCTTCAGCAATGTCACGTACCGCGGCGTACAGATCGGCAAGGTCACCGGCGTGGAGCTGACCGCCCGTGGCGCGAAAGCCACGATGCGGCTGGACACTTCGCCGAAGATCCCTGCTGATCTGGATGCGGAGGTGCGCAGCATCTCTGCGGTGGGCGAGCAGTACGTCGATCTGCGCCCCCGGACCGACTCGGGACCCTATTTGCACGACGGTTCGGTGATCGCGGCAAAGGACACCAAGACTCCGCAGCCGATCGGTCCCGTACTGGATCAGACCAGCGCGCTACTCAACAGCATCCCGCAGGGCAAGCTCACCCAGCTGCTCGATGAATCGTTCAAGGCATTCAACGGCGCGAGTTACGATTTCGGCTCCCTCTTCGATTCGTCGGCCCAGATCTCCGGTGACCTCAACGGCGTCTCCGACCGGGCGCGCAGTCTGACCGAGGACACCGGGCCATTGCTGGACAGTCAAGCGCAGACCGCCGGCTCGATCCGGCGCTGGGCCCACAGCTTGGCCGGGTTCACCGGTCAACTGGCGACAAACGATCCGCAGGTGCGCACGCTGCTGGAAAACGGGCCCGAAGCGCTGAACGAGGCGTCCCGGCTGCTGGACCAGATCAAGCCGACGCTGCCGGTGCTGCTGGCCAACCTCACGACGATCGGCCAGATCGGGGTGACGTACCACGCATCGCTGGAGCAGGTATTGGTGATTCTGCCGCCGTTCACCGCAGCCATTCAATCGTTCCTGGGCACCAAGAGCCCGACCGGATTGGCCACCGGCGCCTTCAATCTCATCCTCAGCGACCCGCCCGCCTGCACCGTCGGATTCCTGCCGCCGAGTCAATGGCGCTCGCCGGCCGACACCACCACCATCGACACCCCCGACGGGTTGTACTGCAAGCTCCCGCAGGATTCACCGATCGGGGTGCGTGGCGCGCGCAACTACCCGTGCATGGGACACCCGGGTAAGCGCGCGCCGACCGTCGAGATCTGTGACAGCGACAAGCCGTTCATGCCGCTGGCGATGCGGCAGCACGCGTTCGGCACCTACCCGCTCGACCCGAACCTGCTTGCCCAGGGGATTCCGCCGGACGACCGGGTCAACTGGAACCGTGAACGGATCTTCGGCCCGGTCGATGGAACACCGCTGCCGGCCGGCGTGGTGCCTCCGCCGGCGGGGGCACCGGTGGCACCGGGGATCACGCCGCAGGCGCCGATGGGCCAGGTGACCTCCATCGCACCGCTCGACACGGCCGGCGGCACGTCGCCGCCGCCGGCGGCGGCGCCCGGCGCCGCGCCGTCAGCCGCGCCGAGTGCGTTCGGGCGCAACGAATCCCCGGGTCCCTCGGTGGCGTTCGCTCAATACAACCCGGAGAACGGCAGCTACGTGGCGCCCGATGGCCAGGTCTATCGTCAGACGGATCTCGTCGCTTCCAAGGCTCCGAAGACGTGGAAGGACATGTTCGCTCTCTGAGGCGGGTGGGTTCAGCCGATCCTGTCCAGCCGGAACGGTTGCTCGATGTACAGCGGGGCGTTGGTGCCGCAGGCACCGCTGGCGCCGGCTATGTGTTCCCGCCCGGCCAAAACCGATGAGCCGAGCACGTTTTCACCGGTTTCCGGGTTGGCGGGATAGAAGTAGAAAACTTCATGCCCGGTGAACGTGGTGCCGTCGTCGCACGTCTCCCAGTTCGGTACGTCCCGCTTGACGTACCAGTTGAGCCCATCGTGCATGGTCATCTGCGCCGTCCAGCCCTGGTCGCTGACCACCTGGCCACTGCAGTCCTGCGCGGTCGAACACGACGAGCTGATCGTCCAGGTGCTCTGCACCACGGCTTCGTCGTGATACACGGTTCGGGTCCGCGCCCAGTCGCCGATCAGGGTGGCGGTGAATCTGCCGTTGATGGCCGGGTTGTAGGCCGAGGCAGTCGGGGCCGTGTGGAGCATGACCGCCATTCCGCCCACCGCGAGGGTGGCGCTGACCGCCGCACTTACTGAACGCATCACCTGCTGCTCCTCGACGCGCCGTATTCGGAGAATTTCACCTGCGGTCGAACGTTCACAGCGAAAGTAGATATGAGCTCACATGCTCTCGAATTTCTCAATTAGCCATGAACTGTCGACCTTTTTCAACGTTACCCGAAGGCTGCTCGATGTCACCACCGGTTCCGGCTTTTCCTTGCTTGCCGTCTTTTGTTTTACGAAAACCAGTACCACGGCCGAATTCGGATTCAGTTCGGCGACCGCCGCCTTGACCACGGTAGCGGTGGTGGTGACCTGTGCACGCTGGGTCGACGGTCCCACGATCTGGTCGGCGAACTGCTGGTAATAGCGCAGGTAATTCTCGGTGATCCTGGATTTGGCGTTGTCCATATCGCGGCCGAGCGTGGCGGGCGAATAGGACAGCAACGCCACGGTGCCGTCGCTGGCGGCCTTGACGACCTCGCGGGTGACCGCGCGGTCGGTGTCCATGTCGGATCGGTACACGAAGTAGAAATAGCCGGCGCTGAACCCGGTGGTGCCGACAACCAGCATCGTCAGCACGATCACCCGCCACCGCGACAGGCAACGATGCAGCCGGCGCCGTTCGGTGCGCGCAACCGTCACGGGACGAACTCGATCTTGGAGATCTTGAGCTGGCTGCCCTCCCGCTCGACGTCGACGACCAGTCGCCAGGTGCGCGTCTCCGGCTTCGCCTGATCGGTCTTGGTGATCTCCGACTTCGCCGCCACCAGTACGACTGCCGAATCCTCCGTCATCGATTGCACGCCCACTGCTTGCACCGCGGCTTTCGCGACGACTTTGGACTGTTCCAATGCCCGGACCATATCCTCGGCGCCCATCAATACGCCGGCCTTGAATTGGCCGGTCGTCTGGTCGGCGAAACGTTGCATGTCCTCTCTCGCCTTATTCGGGTCGATCGACATCATCAGCACAACGGCGTTGCGGGCCGCGGTCGCGAATTCCGTGGAGCGGTGGCTCTGTTGCACGACGTGGCGGTGGTGCCACACCAAAAAGCCGCTGCCGGCGAGCGCGGCGACCGAGACCATCAGCGCGGCCGCGGCGATGAGGGCCTTTCGGCCGGGCCGGCGTGGTCGCCATCGGCGAAACCGGGACGGGCCCGTTTCGGCGTCGGTCTCTGGGGGAGACGATGCCTCCTCTGCTTGCCTGCGCAGCTCGCGCGCACGGGCACGGGCGGCCTCGGCGCGAGCCTCCACCTCGGCGAGATCGTCTGACTGGAGGTCATCGACGCCGGTCTCCGTAGCGGACGCTTCGGCCGAGGTTTCGCGTGACGGCATGAATCACCTCCTCACCCCGCGACTACAAGAGAGTCACATTATCACCGGCACCTGTTGGCGCCCGTGCCGATCGGCGCGTTGCCGGACTCACAGCACCCTCTCCGAATGAGAGAATTTTCTTACCAGCTGCCGCCAACATAATGAATTTTCTTTGCAGCTGTGGCAAATTAAGGTGGTGCGATTCATTGTGCCAGCGATCGCCGCGTTGCTCGGCCTGGGTGGAGTGGCGGCGCCGCACGCCGCCGCTGATCCGGTCGGGTGCGATTATCCGGACTGCACGCCAGGGATCGCCGGACACCAGGTGCTCGGAGCGCCCTGCGACAACACCACCTACTACGTGTTCGGCACCGCCGACTACTACGTGTCCTTCGCGACCGAGCCGGGACGCTTGATGTTCTGCGGTTCACCCAGGCGGTATGAGCCTCGCTGGTTCCGTTCCCCGCCGATGGTCGGCGTCAAGAATGAGAACTCCTCGTGCAGCGATTACCCGGATTACTACGTCGCACAGGCGCCGGATGGTTTGTTCCTGGTCTGCAACTCCCACGACGGTAAGAAGGTCTGGGAGCGCGGCGACACCTGAGCAGACGTCACGGCCGGTTGTTGGGAATCTCCGGCCAATCCTGGAAGGGGCTGGGACCGAAGTAATCACGGCTGTGAATCGTGCCGTCCATGTCCCGATGGTGCGCGTCGTGGCAGGTGGTCTGGTCGAACTGCGGTCCCCAGGCCCCAGCGTTGAAGGGCTGGCCCGGGCACCAGTGGTATCCCACCCATGGCCAGGGGAGGTCGTCATCGGCTTGGGCCGTGCCGATGCCTGCCAGCCCGAAGCCGTTGGTGGCCATGATCGCCACGGCGGCGAGACGTTTGACACTGTCCATACGAGAACGGTATCCGAGCGGCCCGCCTGTGAAAATGGAACGGCGAGAATCGGTTCTGATCAATCCGCGTCGAAGAGCCGACGAGTGATCCGCAGCAACTGGGCGCGCAACGCCTCATCGTCGATGCCTGCCACCAGAGGGTGCATGACTCCCACAGCGATGGCGCCCGAGAGCATCGCGGCCGAAACCCGGGCGTCCTCGGCCATGTCATCGACGAGCACCCCGAAGAGCCGCTGAATGAAGTGCTGGAAAGGCTCGTGCTGAGCGAGCAGTCGCACCACGACCGGGTCGAACTGCAGGGTGCTTGCGGCACCACGCCGCTGCACGGCCACATCGATGACGCGGGTGAGAAGAACGTCGCGGGCCTCGATCCGGTGGTCGTGGGCTTCCGCTGCCTCCAACGCTTCCTCGAGTCCGCCTAATTCGCGCTCGGTGAGCGCGATGACGATCTGCTCCTTGGTGTGAAACTGATGGTAGACAGCGGCTTTCGTCACCCCGATGGCATCGGCGATCATCTGCAGCGAGGTGCCGCCGACGCCGTGCTCACCGATCAACTTCAGCGCGGCATCCAGCACGCGCGTCTGCGCGGCGCTGTGCGTGATGAACCGGAACTGGCTCCGGGGCGTCGCTTCGACCACACCGGGCAGCGTAGCCGATCGGCTATTGACCCCGGAATAGCCGATCGGCTAGCTTCGGTGTCTGGGCCGACCTTAGTCGCACGATGACGTGCGCTGGAAGGATGCACTGATGACCGACATCGGCACGACTCAGAATTCAGGACCGCTGCGAGTTGGGTTGCGGCGCACGGATGGTGAGTTGATTCTGTTGTGGACGCTGCCCGTCACGGTGATCATCTGGATCGCCGCCTTCCTGTTGTTTCCCGGCTTCAATCCGCCGATGTCGCCCACCATGTCGGCGGAGCAGGTTGCCGCGTTCTACCGCGATCCGGCGCATCTCCCCGAAATCCGGTACAGCATGATCATTTTGAACTGGTTCGGGGTGTGTCTCGTCCCGATCCTGGCGCTGATCGTGATGCAGATCCGGCGAATGGCGCATCGCACGCCGATCTTCTCTTACGCGATGCTGGGTTGCGCGGCCGGCGGTCCGACGCTGTTCCTGGTCGCCGACGTCTGCTGGCTGCTGGCCGCTTTTCGTCCGGAGCGAAGTCCCGAGCTGACGCAATTGCTCAATGATTTCGCGTGGATCACCTTCACCGTCCTGGTTCCCTTCCTGATCGGGCAGAGCGTGATCCTGGCGCTGGCAATCTATTTCGACGATCAGCCGCAGCCGGTCTTCGGCCGCTGGGTCGCCCGCTTCAACCTGCTCGTCGCCGCAGCCCTGGTGCCGGCGGCCTTCGCCGGCGTGACGTTGTCCGGCCCGCTGGCGTGGGACGGTGTGCTGTCGTTCTGGGTGAAGAACCTCGCAATCGGTGTCTGGATCGTCGTGATGGGCGTCGTCCTGGGACGGGCGGTGTATCGGGAGCGCGCCGAGAAAGACTCGGTCGCAACAGAACCGGGCAGCGCGTGAGCGTCGCAACGAGCCTGCGGCAGAACCCGAAGCGCGAGCTGTGGCTGGCCTGGTGGACCCAGATCGTGTTCTACAACGTCTTCTTCCCGGTGTTCTTCATCGTGGCGCAGGTGCAGCCGCCGCCGCAGCCCACCTGGGACCTCGCGACCCAGGTCCACTGGTTCGAAGAACGCCGCCTGGGGATACCCATCGGGTTCGGCATCATTTTTGTGATCACCGGAATGACCGCAATCAACAACGCTCTGATCGCTTACTCGATGCGACGTATGTCGGTCAGCCGCATCTTCGGATACTCGTACCTGGTCATCTACTCGCTCGCCGCGGTACCCGGCATGCTGCTGCTCTGCATCGCGCTCATCGCCGGAACGTTGCGCCCCGGCCGGGACCCCAGGGTGCTCGGCTGGCTCTACGACTTCGCCTTTCTGTCCTTCGACGGAACCATGGGGGTGTTCCTGATCGGCTCGCTGATCTGGATGGTCGCGATCCTGATCGACAACAACCGGGTATTCCCCAAATGGTTCGGCTACCTCAATCTGTGCAATGCGCTCACCGAGGTGGTCGTCGCGCCCTGCTGGATCTTCGGACGCGGTGTCTTGGCCTGGAACGGGCAGATCGCCTGGTGGCTGGACATGGTCGTATTCGGGATCTACCAAGTGACTTTCATCGTCATGCTTTTTCAGCTGATCCGGCGTGAAGACTTTGGCACGGGCCCGCTGCCGGACCTGCCCACGAAGAGAGTGGCCGCGTCGTGACGGACTCCACCGGGAAGGCCGGGCGCACGACCGCCGTGCCGGGGCAGCCGGACATGTGGGCTTTTGTTCTGTTCGAGACATTGATATTCACCGCATATTTCGGCTTCTACCTCTTCTACCGCGCCAGAAGCCCAGCATTGTTCCTGCAGTCTCAGGCTCATCTGGATCTGCGCGTCGGGGTGCTCAACACCCTTGTCCTGCTGCTGAGTTCGTGGTCGGTGGCGCGGTGCGTTCAGTCTGCGCGGGCTGGCGCCCACCGGGCGGCACTGCGCGACGCCGTCCTCACAGCCGCATTCGCCGGGGTCTTCCTGCTCTTCAAGGTCGTGGAATGGGCCCGCCTGGTGCAGACGGGAAACGGCTTGGACAGCAACGACTTCTTCACGTACTACTTCTTCCTCACCGGCATCCACTTCGTGCACCTGCTGATCGGTTTCGTCGCCCTCGGCGTCATCGTTTACCGGCTGCGGGGCGCCAGGCGTGGCACCGGTGAATCCCAGGTGCTGATCGAGACGGCCGCGACGTACTGGCACACAGTCGATTTCCTGTGGGTGCTCATCTTCGCAATGCTGTATGTGGTGAGGTGAGCGGTGAAATTCAATAGAAGGCTTCTTGTTGTCTGGTTGGTGCTGGCCGCTCTGACGGTGAGCTATCTGTGGATCGACCATTCGGCAAACGGATCCCTACGATCCAACGTGGTGGTCACCTGTGGCGTCATCGTCATCGCACTGGTCAAGGTGCGCATCATCTTTCGCGAGTTCATGGAGGTCAGGCAGGCCCCGGCCCTGCTCTGCCGGCTGACCGACGCCTGGGTGCTGCTGATCGCCGCGGGATTGTTCGGCAGCTACTTCGTGGGGTTGGCGTTGAGCTGAGGGTTATTGCGGGGTGAACGTAAGGTGCAGTTGGTTGAGCCCCCGCAGGATGTACGTCGGCTCATAGGTGTACCGGCGGGCGTCGGCGGGGCCGTGCTCGGTCTCATCGATCCCGATGTCGGCCATGCGGTCCAGAATGCGCTCGATGGATACCCGGCCCTCCACCCGGGCCAGCGGACCACCCGGGCAGGAGTGCACACCACGCGCGAAAGCCATGTGCTCCCGTACGTTTTTGCGGTCGATCTGGAACTCGTGCGGATTGTCGAACCGGCGCGGGTCGCGGTTGGCCGCTCCCGGTAGCACCATCACCACGGTGCCGGCGGGAATGTCTACCCCGCCCACCTGAGTGGCCCGGCGGGCCAGTCGCGAGTCGCTCTTGACCGGGCTCTCCATCCGCAACGATTCTTCGATGAACCCGGGTATCAGGCTGCGGTCGTCGCGCAGTTGCCGCTGGATGTCCGGCCGGTCGCCGATCACCTGCAACGCGGCGCTGAGCAGCTTGGCCGTGGTCTCCTGCCCGGCGGCGAAAAGGAAGGTGGCCGAACGTACTACGTCGATGACTTCGGGCGTCGACCCGTCCGGGTACTTGGCGGTGGCCAGCGCGGTCAGCACGTCGTCGCGCGGGTGTGCGCGCCGGTCCTCGATGTAGGAGGAGAATTTGTCGTCGAGAAACTCCAACGGGTTGATACCCACCGACTCGTGGTCAAGTGCCCCCACCCGTCCCGGGCGGTCAGCGCCGAGGACGACCCGGAACTCCTTGTGGTCCTCCTCGGGAACACCGAGCAGATCGGCAATCACCAACGTCGCGAACGGCTTTGAATACTCCCCAATGAACTCGCAGCGGCCGTTGACCAGGAACTCGTCGAGTTGACGGTCGGCGAGGCGCCACATGAACTCCTCGTTCTGCTTGAGTCGGCTCGGAGTCAGCAGCCGGCTCAGGATCGACCGGGCGCGGCTGTGGTCGGGCGGGTCCATGGTGACCATGTGCTCGTACATCGGGAAGCTGGTGCGGTGCGCGTCGATCTGGGCGTTGATGTCGTCGCCCTCGGGTGTGAACGGGAGCGGGGGGAAAGGACCGCCCAGCGCAACACAATTCGAGAAGGACTCGGTGTCTTTGTAGACGGCGGTCGCCTCTGCGTGCCCTGTCACGGCAACGACCCCGTGATGGGGAAGCTTCAGCACCGGGTTGCAGCTACGCAGATAGTCGAAATACGGATACGGATCGGGAACCAGTGACGGATCGGTGAAAAAGTCGATGGTGTCGTACTCGGTCATGTTTTCGCGTGCCTCCTGGAGCCGGGCCTGCGTGGCGCCGATGCTGAGTCGGCGACGAGAGCTGGCGCCGCCCGAATGAGATGCTTTGCTGAGCACTTGCTTAGCATGACGGTAATGTCAGGGTCAAGGTTGCGCGGCCGGCCCGGCCGGGTCCGGTGACTACGATCGGCGTGACCGCCAGGTGAGTGCGCAGAGTACGGAGTACAGCGATGACATCGGCCCGCAGGATCGGGGCGCCGGACGCGAAGAATCGCGGGCTGCTGCTCGACGCGGCCGAAAAGCTGATGCTTGAAGAGGGCTACGCCGCAGTGACTTCGCGGCGGCTGGCCGGCGAGGCGGGACTCAAGCCGCAGCTGGTGCATTACTACTTCCGCACGATGGAGGAGCTTTTCCTGGCTGTTTTTCGGCGCCGGGCCGAGGAGGGACTGCAGGCGCAGAGCCGGTTGTTGCAGTCGCCGCAGCCCCTGTGGGCGCTGTGGAAGTTCGGTTCCGACCCCGGTTTCGCCCGGATTTCGATGGAGTTCATGGCGCTGGCGAATCACCGCAAGGAAATGCGGGCCGAAATCGCCTACTACGCCGAACGTTTCCGCGAGGAGCAGCGTCGCGCGGTGTCGGCTGCGTTGCAGCGTTACGCGGTCGACACCGACGATGTGCCGCCGATGGTTTGGACCGTGTTCATGACCAGTCTGTCGCGGTTCTTGGTTCTCGAGCAGGCGCTGGGAATGTCGGATGGTCACGCCGAGACGACGGAGTTCGTCGAGCGGCACCTGCGCCGTCTGGAAGGCGAACCGAGGGCGGACATGTTCGGCGGTGCAGCGGCTCACCAGGTCCGTAGCGAACAAAGCACGCCCTTGTCCCCGTCCTTGGACACCACGACGTTGCCGTCCACCGACACTGTGCAGTGAAACCCGGGCGCACCGGGTTGCCGCCCGGTGCTGACGCTGACCATCGCCCAGGCGTCGGGGTTGATGAGCATCACCTGCTGGGTCCACGGCCTGCCGGGGGCGATGTCGGCCTGGATGTTCGGTGTGAACGTGTAGGGATTGTGGCTGTAGTCGGAGAACTTGCTCGGGTCTTGATCCTGGTAGTAGATATCGGCGTAGATCGGGTTCTTGGCCGAGATGGTGTAGACGACCTGATGCATGGGCGGGTCGTCGTCGGCGTGGGCCGGGGCGGGGCGCAGCAGCCCGACAAGCAGCGGCGATATGGCCAGGACTGCGAGTTTCGTTGCGGTACTTGTCATATCGCTCCTCCGGCTGCTGGGCGCGGATTGGCTGTGCGGTTCATGACCCGCTCTGCGGCTTGCCAGTGCGCGTCTGCCACCCACAGCCGTGCAAATGATGCTATCGCCTCATCAGCGGAAACTCCGCTGATTACCCGCTTTATCTCGGCGGCGGGACGGCGGGCCAACGACGTGGCGACCGCGCGCCATCCCTTGTCGGGAGTGTCGAAGGATGCCCGCGGCAGCACGACGTCCACCAGGCCGATCCGTTCGGCATCGGCGGCGTCGAGCGCAGTTCCGCTGCCCGCCAACAACAGTGCCCGGCTCTTGCCGACCAGCGCGGCCAGGCGCTCGGCCCCGCCCCACGCCGGCATGATCTCCAACTGCACCTGATTGAACGCGATTCTGATGTCGTCGGCGGCAACCCGGATGTCCGCTGCCACGGCGACTTCGGCGCCACCGCCGAAGGCGTGACCGTTAAGCGCGGCGATCACCGGAGCGGGGAACGACGCGATCTGATCGCACACGGCCCGCATTCGTCTCGCCATCGCCGCGGCGGCCTCTTCGGTGCGCAGGGCGCTGAGTTCCTTGAGGTCACCGCCGGATACGAACGCCCGGTCGCCGGCGCCCTTGATGACCAGAGCGCGGGCGCCGGTGGCCGAGTGCAGGGCCCGCTCGAGCTGCCCCATGGTCTCCAGCGCGATGGCGTTGCGCGCGTGCGGCCGATCGATGGTGAGTACGGCCACCCCCGTGCCGAGCTCATCGAATTCCAGCTCGACCATGGGTGATCACTCCTTGGGGCGCGAGAACGGCGATATTGGCATTCTCGTCCACGGAGAATAGCATCATCGGTGCAGGTCCCGAAGTTGACAGAAGTTGTTTCAGGGGGTGCCAGGTGCAGAACCGAATCGCAGCAGTCATCGCGGCGGTGTCCGTGGTGGCCGCACTCGCAGCCTGCAGCACGCCGTCCCAGGGCCAGCTCGCCAGTACGGCGACCGTGAATATCAATGGCACCGAAGTGCGGCCCGATCTGGTCAGGTGCTACCAGCAGGAGTGGTACCGGACAATCGCTCTGGGCAACGACGAGTCTGGAGCCACGGCCATCCTGGACCAGCGTCAACACCCGGCGACCACTATCTCCGTGCGCTTTCACAATCTGGGTGGGTTCACCGGCACCACCACGGCCGCGCCCGGCGGCGGTGGCGCTGCCGCCACCCGTTTCGACGGCAGCAACTTCGTCATCAGCGGTACCGCCAATGGCGCCACCACCGCGAAGCCGAACGAGGCGGCGACGGTGGATTTCAAGATCAAAGCCACCTGCTGAGCGTTCCCCCGCGTGCTGCGCGCACACCCTGTCGCGCCACCCCGTCGTTGCGCACGCCCAGCGGAGAGAATAGTATTCTCACAAAACGCGAAGGAGGATTTCATGGGGCAGCTGTCGCACCGGGAAGACGTCCCGTTCCCGCTCTTTGACGCGGACAATCACCTCTACGAGCCGCCGGAAGCGCTGACCAAATTCCTGCCCAAGGAGTACAAGGACTACGTCCAGTACGTGCAGATCAACGGGCGCACCAAGATCGCGTTGCGCGGGGTGATCAGTAACTACATTCCCAACCCGACATTCGAGGTCGTCGCCCGGCCGGGCGCCTGGGAGGAGTACTTCAAGTACGGCAACCCGGACGGCAAGACCAAACGCGAGCTGTTCGGCGAACCGATGCGCGCGATCCCGGCGTTCTTCGAGCCCGGTCCGCGTCTGGAGAAGATGGACGAGCTGGGCCTGGATCGCACCCTGATGTTCCCGACGCTGGCCAGTCTGATCGAGGAGCGGCTGCGCGACGACCCGGTCGCCATCCATGTGCTCATCCACGCGCTGAACCAGTGGCTCGACGAGGTTTGGGGCTTCAACTACCAGAACCGCATCTTCACCACCCCGGTCATCACCCTGCCCATTGTGGAGAAGGCGATCGAGGAGCTGGAGTGGGTGGTCAAGCGTGGTGCGCGCTGCATCCTGATCCGCCCGGCTCCGGTCCCCGGATTCCGCGGTCCGCGGTCGTTCGCGCTGCCCGAGTTCGACCCGTTCTGGGAGCGGGTCGTCGAACACGACCTGCTGGTCGGCATGCATTCCAGCGACAGCGGCTACTCCCGTTACACCTCGGAGTGGGACGGCGCCGACCAGGAGATGCTGCCGTTCCAGACCAACGCGATGGGCATCCTCAACGAGTGGCGGCCCATCCAGGACGCGGTGGGCTCGTGGGTGATTCACGGCGCGCTCTACCGCCACCCCAAGCTCAAGGTCGCGATCGTCGAGGCCGGGTCGAAGTGGATGACCCCACTGCTGGACGGCCTGGCCGAGGTCTTCCGCAAGGCTCCCGAAGCCTTCCCGAGCGATCCCGTCGAGACCGTCAAGAACCGGATCTACGTCAGCCCGTTCTTCGAGGAGGGCATCGACGATCTGATCAATCTCGTCGGCGTGGACCAGGTGCTGTACGGCTCGGACTGGCCACACCCGGAGGGGCTGGCGGAGCCGACGTACTACATCAACGCGCTGTCACACCTGCCCGTTGAGTCGCAGGCGAAGATCATGGGCGGAAACCTCGGTCGGCTCGTCACGGTGTGACGAGCCACCCGGCCAAGCAAACCTGGCGGACCATCCCCGAGATGGTCTTGAGCGCGGCGGACCGGTTCGGCGACGCCGAAGCGGTCGTGGACGGCGCGCTGCGCTACACCTTCGCCGAAATCGTTGAGCGGATTCGCTGCGCCGCAGGCGCTTTCGCTGGTTTCGGCATCGGCAAGGGGGACCGGGCGGCGATTTGGGCGCCCAACTCGATGGAGTGGATCGTCGCGGCGTTCGGTCTGCTCACCGCCGGCGGCGTGCTGGTGCCGGTCAACACCCGATTCAAGGCCGATGAAGCCGGGGACATCATCACCCGCAGCGGGGCCCGCGCGGTGCTCGTTCAGCAGGGTTTTCTGGGGCAGGAATACGGCGCTCCGGCGGATGTCCCCGTGATCGATCTGAAGTCTGATTTCCTTTCCAGCGGTTCACCTTTCGAGCGCGAGATGAACGGCACCGACATCTCCGACATCATCTTCACCTCGGGCACGACGGGCCGTCCGAAGGGCGCGATGATGAATCATCGCCAGACGCTGCGGATGTACGACGAATGGGCGACGCTGGCGGACCTGCGTGAGGGCGATCGTTACCTGCAGATCAATCCGTACTTCCACACGTTCGGCCTGAAGGCCGGACTGGTCACGTCCTTCCTGCGGGGCGCGACGATGTTGCCGGTAGCAGTGTTCGACGTCGACTCGGTGGTGGATCTCATTGAGCGCGAACGGGTCACGATGCTGCCCGGCCCGCCGACGCTGTATCACTCGTTATTGACGGTTTCCGACAAATCCCGGCTGTCGACGTTGCGTGCAGGGGTGACCGGAGCGGCGGACATCCCCGTCGAACTCGTCCGTCGCATCCACGGCGAGTTGCCGTTTCAGACGTTGATGACCGGCTACGGCCTCACCGAGGCCGGCAATGTGACGTTGTCCCGGCCCGGTGATTCCTTCGAGGATGTGGCCACGACGGCCGGACTGCCCTGTGCGGGGGTCGAGGTGCGTACCGGCGAGGACGGCGAGGTTCTGGTGCGCGGTTACGGCGTCATGCAGGGCTACCTCGACGACCCCGCCGCGACCGCGGAGGCGATCGATGCCGACGGCTGGCTGCACACCGGAGACCTGGGCAATTTCGATGAAACCGGTCGGCTGCGCATCGTCGGGCGCAAGAAGGACATGTTCATCGTCGGCGGCTTCAACGCCTACCCGGCCGAGATCGAAGGGTTGCTCATGGGCCATCCGGCGGTGGCTCAAGCGGCCGTCATCGGTGTGCCCGACGAGCGGCTCGGCCAGATCGGTAAGGCTTTCATCGTCCGGAAGAGTCCGGTCGAGGCAACGGAACTGATCGACTGGTGCCGGCAGCACATGGCGGGATTCAAGGTGCCCCGGACGGTGGAGTTCCTCGAGTCGCTGCCGCTCAACGCGACCGGCAAGGTAGTGAAGGACCTACTTCGTTAGCGGGCGGAGCGACGGACCGGGCGGAGTGGTGGTTCTCGCCGTCGGCGCCCTCAGCCGCCGATGACCTTGCGGTAGCTGCGGGGTCCGTCGTAGTCGTTGACCGCGAAATGCCACGCGGCCTGGTTGTCCCAGGTGACGAAATCACCAGGCTTCCAACCGAATCCGACCGTGAAATTGGGTGAGGCCGCGTGTGCCAGAAGAAACGGCAGCAGCGCTTGGCTTTCGGCCGGTTCGATGCCGGTCAGGCGGATCGCGGACGAACTGAGGAAGAGCCCCTTGCGGCCGGTGTGACGGTGCCGGCGCACCACCGGGTGTTCTGTCGTGTCGCTTACCGGGGGCCGGTGAGACGTACCGTCACCGGGATAGGCGGAGTGCACGGCGCTCACCGACTCGAGGAGTTCCTTGAACGGCTCGGAAAGCGCGTCGTAGGCGGCCTGTAAGTCGGCCCAGAGCGTGTGGCCGCCCACCTCTGGCACCGCCTGATAGGTCAGCGACTCGATAGCGAAGGGTGGGTTGCGCCACGTGCCGCCCACGTGCCACGTCGCTGCGCTGCCGGATTTCGCCAGGTCGAACACGTACACGAACCGATTGCGCTGATCGCGGTGCAGCCACAGCGGATGGTCGAACGGCTCATCGAATAGCCGCACGGCTTCAACATGCTCGTTGGGCGACAGGTGCTGATTGCGCAGGACGAGGACCTTGTAACGCCAGAAGTCCTCGCGGAGTGCCTCGGCGATCGACTCGTCGATGCCCTCGGCCAGGTCGACTCCGACGACCTCGGCCCCGAGCACCGGACTGGCCGGCACGATCCGATAGGGGGCGGTGTGGGTTCTCGTCATCTGCGTCCCCTTTGGCCCCCGCAACAACGGCTACCCATGCAAGGCAACCACCGGCGGCGGGGTAGTGGAATGGTTACGATCCAGCTGCGCCGATGCCGACGATGTCGGCTGCGTCAGCGAAATCCGAACTGACCCTTGGTGTTCGAAACTCCGGCGGTTTCACCGCCGCGGGCCCGCATCGTCGGGGCCGGGCAGCGGAACGTCGGGTAGGGAATGAAGTGAGGAGGCGCTCGGTTCGTTCTTACCGTATGAAATTCTTGCTGATCACGCTGATCACACATCTCCCGGACCCGGTGTCCGGTGAGAAGAAGAGTCCTGCGGCCCGGCTGCGCGACGTCGTCGACAAAGCGGTGCTTGCCGAGGATCTGGGATTCGACGGATTCGCAGTGGGGGAGCGGCACGAGGACCCGTTCATCTCATCTTCCCCGCCGGTGGTGCTGAGCAACATCGCGGCCCGCACGTCGAAGATCGGGTTGTTCACCGCGGTCACAACGCTGAGCCTGCTGGATCCGGTCCGGGCGTTCGAGGACTATTCGACACTGGACAATCTGTCCGGCGGCCGTCTGGAGCTGATCATCGGAAAGGGTAATGGTGCGGCACAGGCCGAACTTTTTCACGTGACCACCGCCGATCAATGGGACCGTAATCGCGAAGGGTACGAGCTGTTCCGGCTCCTCTGGGGCAGCGAGCACGTGACGTGGTCCGGTCGTTTTCGTCCGCCGCTTGCCGACGCGAAGACGCTTCCCCGGCCGTTGCAGGACCGCATCCGCATCTGGCATGGCAGCGCGACCAGCAAGAGTTCCGTCGACCTCGCCGCGAGACACGGTGACCCGATCTTCTCCGCGAACGTCAGCAACCCCGTCGAGCCCTACGCCGAACTGGTGCGGCATTACCGGCAGCGCTGGGAGTTTCACGGGCGCCGCCCCCAGGACGCACTGGTGGGTGCTGGGACCGCCGGCTTCTACGTCGCTTCGACGTCGCAGGAAGCGGTGAACCGTTACCGGCCGATCTTCGAGGCGCGCCTTGCGGTGCAGCGGCGCGCCGGAATGCCGGCCGAGTTCGACTCGATCGAAGACTTCATCGAACGGAGCTCGGCCTTGGTCGGCAGCCCCGAGCAGGTGATTGACACGGTGGGTCGTTACCACGAGCAGCTGGGTCACGAAGTGATTCACCTCAGCGCGGATGCTGACGGCCTGACACCCAGTCAACAGCGCAGCAGTCTCGAGCTCTTTCAATCCGACGTGGCGCCCATTCTCCGCGAGCGCATTCCGAGTCGCCCTCTCAGTGCACAGCTGGCCTCGGAATCATCAGAACCATCTGAATCATCGTCAGACATCACTCAGGTCAGGCCGATCGCCCCGGCCGGGAAGGAGCAGCTGGGATGACCACCGTTGCCGACAACGCTGCGGAGATCTTCGAAAGGGAGTGGAAGCACTGGCACACCGAACGCGAACGCTATTTCAGTGATCCGCTGGGTTGGGTGAGCCTGACCGGCTTGTACTGGCTCACCGACAGATTCGAGAACGTCGCCGACCTTCCTGGTCGGTGGCGCGCGGACGCCGATGCCGTGTACGTCGAGGGCCTAGACGGCACCAACAGGCTGGAACCTGTCGAAGGGGCGCCGGGATTGCTCGTCGATGCCGGTGAGCGCCGCATCGAAGTCATTCGGCGAACCGGCTCGGCCGCGTTGCGAGTGCACGATCCGAAATCCCCGCATCTGAAGGATTACCGGGGCATTCCCACCTATGCCCCCGGCCGGGAATGGGTAGTGACAGGCACTTTCACCCGGTATGCGCACCCCGAGGCGGTCACGACGGGCGCGGTCGTCGAAGGACTCGAGCACCACCTCAACGCCGTGGGCGTCATTGACTTCGAACTAGCTGGCGTTGCTTTGAGACTCGTCGCCTTCGGAGCGGCGGATGGTGCGTTGCACGTCTTGTTCACCGACGCGACAAGCGGCGTGACCACCTACCCCGCCGCCAGATCCCTGTTGATTCCTGCGCCGGCCGCCGACGGCAAGGTCACGCTCGACTTCAATCGGGCAGCGAATCTGCCATGCTCGTTCACCGACTACGCGACGTGCCCGGTCGCGCCGGCCGAGAACAGGCTGCCAGTCGCGATCGAAGCGGGTGAGAAGAACCCGCGGTAGCGACGCATCCGAGGTTGGCCCCGTCGCCGCCCCGCATGGTCGCCTAGTGGTCTCTGATCGAACTGGGCTGCGAAAATCATCGGAACTGAGAATGCTATTTCCACAGAACAGACTGCATTTCTGAGCTCCTCGGCCGACGGGTGCACCCACTGCGGGAACGAAAAGTGATAATCTCCCTCTCCGTGGGTTGTCGACGGAAGTGGTCGCACACCGCCGCATTTGTCGTCGCCAGTGATGGTGCCGAGTAGGGTTGGCCAACGGCGACCCCCGTGGCATCCCGCACGGCATCGGATCAGCGCTCCGATGTCCGATACCGTCGGCAGAGACACACCATTGTGTCGCCGACGGGCAAGCGGCAGAGGAGTTCAGATTGAGTGACGAGCGGCCTTGTTCTCACGCGCGTGAGCGGGCCTGGACCGTGCCTGCCGGCACGCTGACACGAAATCAGGCCGGGTGAAAAAAGGAGACACGCCGCACACGGCCGCCGAGATCCGGTCTCTCGCCGACCAGGCCGAGGCCGAGGCCGCCGAAGCTGAAGCTCTTGCCGCTGCCGCCCGTGCCCGCGCCCGGGCCATCAGGTTGCGTCGCGAGGCTGAACTCGCCGAAACCAAAAAGCCTGCCGAGGAAGACATCAGCGAAGCTGCCGCGGCCCAGGATGAGAAAGACGAAGCCGCGCCGACGGAATCGGTTGTCAGCGAGCAGGCCTCGCAGGACGAGCCGCAAGACACCGAATCCGCGGAGGAATCAGAGGAAGCCGGGACCGAGGCCGATTCCGCGGAGGCTGACGAGGATTCGCTGGAAACCGAAGAGTCCGAGGCGGGCCGACGGTGGCCGGGCCGCCCGAAATTGTCCGCGATTGCCGCCGTGCTGGCCGTCCTCGTATCGCTCGTCGCCGTGGGTGCCGGCGTGGAAATGGCGGTACTGCACAAGCACGCGGTGCGAGAGCGTCAGCAGGTGGCCGAGTACGCCGCAGCGGCGCGGCAGGGTGTGGTGACCTTGACGTCACTGGACTTTGAGCACGCGAAAGAAGGAGTGCAGCGCATCGTCGAAGTCTCCACGGGAACGTTCAAGGACGACTTTCTCAAGATGGCCGATGATTTCACCAACGTCGTCGAACAGTCGAAGGTGGTCTCGCAGGGTTCTGTCCAAGCCGCCGCGGTGGACCTGGATTCGATGACCGACAACTCAGCGGTGGTGCTGGTAGCCAGCACATCGGAAGTCACCAACGCGGCTGGCGCCAAACAGGATCCGCGCAAGTACCGGCTGATCGTGACCATGACACGAGACGGTGGACAGCTCAAAATGTCGAAAGTCGAGTTCGTCCCGTGAGTCCCAAGAAATCGACGACGGCTGAGGCCACCGAAGAGTCGGAGGCCATCGGGAAGTCGGACGAGCCGCGGGCCGGGCGATTCAGGGGCTTGACCGAACGGGTGAGGAAGCGGTCGTCTGGGAAGAGCAAGTGGTCGGGCAAGCTCGGTGCCGCCCTGGTGGCACTGGTTGTCGTGACCTCACTTTTGGTTCTGGGATTGTCGTTCTGGTTCTATTACCGCCCGGACCGCGCGGTCGACGCCGAGGCAGCCAAGTCGGCCATCGCGGCCGCCAGCGACGGAACGATCGCCATCCTCTCGTATTCACCGGACACCCTCGACCGCGATTTCTCCAGCGCACGATCTCATCTGACGGGTGACTTTCTCTCCTACTACGACCAATTCACCCAGCAGATCGTCGCACCGGCCGCCAAGCAGAAGGCGGTGAAGACGACTGCCGTGGTGTTGCGCGGCGCGCTTACGGAGTTCCATCCTGAATCGGCCACCGTGCTGCTGTTCATCAACCAGAGCACGCAGAGCCGCGACCGCCCGGAGCCGACGACGACGTCCAGCAGCGTGCTGGTCACGCTGACGAAAGCCGATGGGAAGTGGCTCATTTCGCAGTTCAATCCGGCTTAAGGAGTGCGATGACCGACGGCGACATTCACTCGATGGTGATCGCGTCGGACTACCGGATCCCGGATCCGACGCGGGTGTGGCCGTTGCTCGAGCGAAACAAGGCGGCTCTGGCGGACATCGGCGCACACCACGTCCTGGTCTATGTCTCGACGCACGACTACGGCCGCGTCCTGGTCATGATCGGCGTGCACAGCCGCGAGCCGATCGTGGAGTTGCTGCGCTCACGGGTGTTCTTCGACTGGTTCGACGAGGCCGGTGTCGAGGACATACCGGCGGTGTTCGCCGGGGAGATCGTCGAAAGATTCATCACCACCCCGCCCGCCGCACCCAAGGCTCCGGGAGTAGTGCTGGCCGCATTCGCATCGGTAGACGACGTGTCCGCCCTCACCGCCCGGGTCGGGCACGCGATGGACCGATTCTCCTCAGCTGGTGTCCGAAAGACGTGGGTGTTCCAGGCTTTTGACGATTCCCACGAAGTGCTGATCCTGCAGGAGTTTCCCGACGAGGAAAGTGCGCGTCAGTGGATCGATCACCCGGACGCGACCGCCCAATGGATGGGGGGCGGTGCGGGGGTGGGCGCTTACCCGCCGTTGTTCGTCGGCCGCTATTTCGACATGATGCGGATCGACGTGGAGTGATCGGACCACTCGATGTTCGTGTGCCTGTGTAACGGCATCACCAGCCAGATGGTGGCCGATGCCGTGGCGGCTGGGGCGGCAACCACGAAGCAGGTCGCCGCAGCCTGCGGCGCGGGGGCCGACTGCGGTCGCTGTCGACGCACCGTCCGGGCCATCATCACGTCGCGCACCGCGGACCGGCCTGCCGAAGGCATGACACCGCCGTGTTGCCGCGGCCACGGCTCCTGATCTCCCTGCCGGGGCTTACGCAAAATTTAGAAATTCTGTTCACGCCGGATAGTTGACACGCCCGGATGTGTCCGCAATTCTCCTTGTGATGTTCTCGTTATAAACAAGTTATTGACACGTGATTGAGGAAGATGGGCATGTCATATCTGACCACAACGCCGGACGCACTGGTAGCGGCTGCAAATTCTATTTCAGAAATCAGTTCTAATTTAGGTGTCGTGAATAATGCCGCCGCGATTCCTACGGCGAAGATACTGGCGGCTGCCGCCGATGAGGTCTCAGGGGCGATCGCGGGGCTGTTCAGTTCGCACGCGCACGAGTATCAGGTGCTCAGCGCTCAGGCCTCGGCGTTCCAGGCGCGGGTGGTGCAAGGGCTCACTGCGGCGGCCGGGGCGTACGCCGGCGCCGAGGCGAGCGGTGCCGCTCTGCTGCGGAGTGCCGGTCAGCAGGTGGCCGGCGCGGTGAACGCCGCCAGCGGCCGGGCCGGCAGTGGTGGCGCTGCGGCCGCTTCGACGCCCGGTGACTCAGCGAAAGCCCAGCTGAGGCCCAGTGCTGCCGACGCAACTACCGCCGCGACGGTGCCGGCCCAGTCTGCCGCGGGGCCAGCTGCGGGCGCGGCCACGGCGACTGGCGGTACGGCCGCTTCGGCCGGCGCGACGGGAAGCACGGCTGCGCCATCGGTGCCGGCCGCGACCGGCGCCGCGACGACCACGGCCGGCGGTGCCGGTACCGGCCTGACGGCCACGTATGCGACCTCGTCGCAATGGAGCAATGGGTTCGTCGCCCATTACACGATCACAAATACCGGCACCGCGCCCATGAGCAACTGGCAGCTGCAATTCAACCTGCCGGGAAATGAATCCATCACGAATCTGTGGAACGGGCAAGTTTCGCAGTCGGGCACCCAGTACACGGTGACCCCGGAAAGTTATAACAGCACCATTGCGCCGGGCAGCTCGGTCACCGTCGGCTTTCAAGGGGCGCATTCCGGGGACTACTCGGCTCCCACCAATCTTCTGGTGAATGGACACCCTTTCGGTGACACCGGCGCCGGTTCCGGACCCGGCAGCACGGGAACCGGGACGGGAAGCACGGGCAGCGCCGCCACCGGTGGCACCGGTAGCACCGGTGGCACCGGGACCGGCTCCGGCGCCGGAACCGGAAGCACGGGCACCAGCGGTGGGACGGGGACGGGGACCGGCGGCGGTACCGGGACCGTCCCCACCGGGGGCGCCGGGACCGGCGCGAGTACCGGCGGCAGTGGCCTGACCGCGACGTACACGCCGACGTCGCGCTGGGACAGCGGTTTCGTGGCCGACCTCAAGATCACCAACGCGGGCACGGCGCCGGTGACGAACTGGAATCTCCAATTCGATCTGCCGGCAAATGAATCCATCACCGGCGCCTGGAGTGGGCAGCTGGCTCACTCAGGTACGCATTACACGGTGACACCGGAGTCCTGGACGCAGACCATCGCTCCCGGTGGCTCGGTCACCGTCGGCATCCAGGCGACGCAGACCGGTGCCTACGCCGGGCCCACCAATCTGCTGCTCAACGGGCAGCCGACGGCCGGCGCCGGCGGCACCTCGACGGGGGGCACGTCGACCGGCGGCACGTCGACCGGTGGCACCTCCACGGGCGGCACGTCGACCGGCGGCACGGCCACCGGAGGCACCGGCACGGGAACCGGAGGCACCAGCACGACCGGGTCCGGCGTGTACTCGCCCTATGTCGACATCACGCTGTGGCCCGGCCCCAACGGATACGACTTCGCCACCGCCGCACAGAACGGGGTCACACACGCCACGCTCGCCTTCGTCAACGCCGACCCCGCCGGCCACCCGGCCTGGGGTGGCTACTCGGCGTACGACGTCACGGGCGGATCGCAGAGTGCCTTCATCGACAACCAGATCGCCGGCATGCGCAACGCCGGCATCAGCGGGACCATCTCGTTCGGCGGCGCATTCGGCACCGACCTGTCCGCGGTGAGCGGGCAGACCCCGGCCGCACTGGCGCAGCAGTACGCGTCGGTGGTGAACACCTACCACATCTACAACCTCGACTTCGATGTCGAGGGCGCGCTGCAGGGCAACACGCAGGCAATGTCGACACAGTCGAAGGCCATCGCCCTGCTACAGCAGCAGATGGCGGCAAACGGCACACCCGTCTCCGTCTCCTACACCCTTCCGGTGCTTCCGACCGGCTTGGTCCCGGGGCAGGGTGGGGGCTTGAACGTGCTGCAGACCGCTACGGCCAACGGCGTGAACATCTCACACGTGAACATCATGGCGATGGACTACGGCCCGGGCTTCGATCAGGCCGGCAACCCGGGCATGGGCCAGTACGCGATCGACGCCGCGACGGCCACCCACGGGCAGTTGATGACGTTGTATCCGTCGATGTCGAGCCAGCAGGCCTGGTCGATGCTCGGGGTGACGCCGCTGGTGGGAATCAACGACGACCCGCTGGAGATCTTCACCCTGGCCGACGCGCAGAAGCTGACCACCTTCGCCGTGCAGAACCACATCGGCGAGCTGTCCATGTGGGAGTTGCCCCGCGACATCTCCGGCACGCTGGGCGCTGTCGATGCGGTCGACGGCAGTGGGATCGCGCAAACGCCGTTCCAGTTCTCGAAGATCTTCGAGCAGATCGAAGGCGCGCCCCGGCTATGAGCGGGGCGTGGGGTGCATGTTCCCGACGAGTTGGGCTAGCAGCGGCGGGATTTCGAGCCGCGGCAGCACCACCTCGACGAAGACCATGCGGTCCTGGTTCTCGGCGGCCGCGGTGAGTGCGTCGTCGAGTTCGCCATAGGTCTGCGCCCGGAACGCGAGGTGGTTGGCCACCCCCAGCGTGGCGGGGACCTGGGTCCAGTTCCAGCCGGCGATGTCGTTGTACGGGGCGGTTTCTCCGTGAATCGCGCGTTCGACGGTGTAACCGTCGTTGTTGACCACCACGATGACGGGCGAAAGTCCCTCGCGGGAGAAGGAGCCGAGTTCCTGCACGGTCAGCTGTGCCGCGCCGTCGCCGATCAGCAGCACCGTCCTGCGCTCGGGATGCGCCACCGCCGCGCCGAAGGCCGCGGGCAACGTGTAACCGATTGAGCCCCAGAGGGGTTGGCCGATGAAGGTGACGCCCTGCGGCAGCACGTGGTCGGCCATCCCGTAGAACGACGTGCCCTGATCGGCCAACACCACGTTCCCGGGCGTGAGTGCGGCACAGAGCCTGTCCCACAGCATTCGTTGGGTCAGCGGCTCGTCATGCGCGGGCGTGGGCGCCGGCGGCGGGGCCACCGGTTCCGGGACGGCCGGCGACGCGATCCCGCGTTCGGTGAGAATCGCCGTCAGCGCGGTGAGCGCGGCGGTCATTTCCAGTGGCGCGAACACCTCATCGGCCACGCTGCTCTGGTACTGGCCGATGTCGATGGTTCGAGCCGGGTCGATCCGCTGGCTGAAGAAGCCGCTGACCATGTCGGTGAAGACCACCCCCGCTGTGACCAGTACGGGTGCGTCCTCGACGGCCGTGCGGACCCGTTCGGTGCTGGCCGTGCCCGCGTAGATACCCATGAAGTTCGGCGAGCTTTCATCGAGCAGGCTCTTACCCCACATCAACGTGGCATGTGGCACAACGTCTGCGTCCAGCAGGGATTGAAGTTCTTCGACCGCCTGCAGACGGTGCACCAACAGGTCGGCGAGCACGGTCAATTGGTGGTCACCGATCAGCTTGGTTGCTGCCTCGGTGAACATGGCCAGGGCGCGGGGGCTGGTACCCCCGCTGGTGCCGGGTAACGGGTTCGCGGGAGGTTCGGTGGGGAAGCGCGCCACGTCGGTGGACATCAGGATGTAGCCGGGGCGCTTCTGTTCCCGGACTTCGCACAGCACCCGGTCGATTTCCCGGCATGCTGTCGCCGGCATGAGATTGGTTTGAGCGCAGGTGATTTCGCGACTTATCCGGAGGAAGTGCTCGAAGTCGCCGTCGCCGAGCGAGTGGTGCAGGGCGCGGCGGGTGGCCTGCGCGTCTTTGGACGGTCCGCCGACGATATGGACAACGGGAACGTGTTCGGCGTAACTGCCCGCTATGGCATTGGCGAGTGATAGCTCACCGACACCGAAAGTCGTTACCACAGCTGATAATCCGCGAAGACGCCCGTAACCGTCGGCGGCATAGCCGGCGTTGAGTTCGTTGGCGTTGCCGACCCAGCGCAGCTTCGGGTGGGTCACGATGTGATCGAGGAACGCCAGGTTGTAGTCGCCCGGAACGCCGAAGATCTCCGAGATCCCGAGTTCGGCAAGGCGGTCGAGAAGATAATCACCGACGGTGTAAGCGGGATCTGTCACGAAAACGACGGTACCCCGGCAAAGAGCCTATTCCCGCCGGGCGCTGCCCGCGATATCGTGCGGGCCATGGCAATCAAAGAATCCCGCGAGATCGTCATCGAAGCCAGTCCCGAGGAGATCCTGGATGTCATCGCCGATTTTGAGGCGATGCCCGAGTGGTCCGAGCCGCATCAGAGCGCAGAGATCCTCGAGACGGGCGCCGACGGACGTCCCAGCAAGGTCAAGATGAAGGTCAAAGTCGCCGGGATCACCGACGAACAAGTGGTCGCCTACACGTGGAAAGACAACGAGGTGAGCTGGGAGTTGGTCAGCTCTGCTCAGCAGAAGGCCCAGGACGGGAAATACGTGCTGGTTCCCAAGGGCGACTCCACTCTGGTCAAGTTCGACCTGCTGGCAGATCCGAACGTGCCGCTGCCCGGTTTCGTACTCAAGCGGGCCGTCAAGGGGACGATCGATTCGGCCACCAAGGATCTGCGCGAGCGCGTGCTGAAGGTGAAGAAGGGGAAGTAGCCGGCAGTGGTTGGCGGGGGGCCACTGGCCGGGGTCAGGGTCATCGAACTCGGTGGCATCGGTCCGGGTCCGCACGCGGGCATGGTGCTGGCTGACCTTGGGGCGGACGTGGTCCGGGTGCGCCGGCCTGGCGGCCTGCAGATGCCCGCCGAAGACCGGGATCTGTTACACCGCGGCAAGCGGATCGTCGACCTCGACGTCAAGACGCAGCCCGGAGCGCTGCTGGAGCTGGCGGCCAAGGCAGACGTGTTGCTGGACTGCTTCCGGCCGGGCACCTGCGAGCGCCTCGGCATCGGTCCTGACGAGTGCGCGGCCGTGAACCCGCGCCTGATCTACGCGCGCATCACCGGCTGGGGCCAAGATGGGCCGTTGGCATCCACGGCGGGTCACGACATCAACTATCTGTCGCAGACCGGCGCGATGTCGGCGCTCGGCTACCGCGACCGGCCACCGATGCCGCCGCTGAACCTGGTGGCCGATTTCGGTGGGGGTTCGATGCTGGTGCTGCTGGGCATCGTGACGGCGCTGTATGAGCGGGAGCACTCGGGTCTGGGGCAGGTGATCGACGCCGCCATGGTCGACGGGGTCAGCGTGCTCGCCCAGATGATGTGGACGATGAAGTCGACCGGGTCGCTGCGTGACCAGCGCGAATCGTTCCTGCTCGACGGCGGAGCCCCGTTCTACCGTTGCTACGAGACCGCCGACGGGAAGTACGTCGCAGTCGGTGCCATCGAGCCTCAGTTCTTCGCCGCGCTACTGGCCGGCCTGGGACTGTCGCCCGACGAGGTGCCCGCTCAACTGGACGCCGGCTCCTTCCCCCGGATGCGTGAGTTGTTCACCGAGAAGTTCGCCAGTCGCACCCGCGACGAGTGGTCCGAGGTCTTCGCCGGCACCGATGCCTGCGTGACGCCGGTTCTGACGTGGGCCGAAGCCGCTTGCGATGCTCACCTGACCGGCCGGTCGACGGTGATCACCGCGCACGGCGTCGAGCAGGCCGCGCCGGCGCCGCGGTTCTCCCGCACGCCGGCCCCGCCGGTGGGGCGGCCGCCGGTGCAGACCACGACCCTCGCCGAAATAGGCTGGTAACAAGGTATTTGCCGGAACCGTGTCCGGGTGCGCGGCGGCGTTGCTAGCTTGAACTCGGTGGCTGTAAAAGCGTCGCGAGAATTCGTCATTGATGCGCCCCAGGAAGTGATCATGGAGGCGCTGGCAGACGTCAGCAATCTGACGTCTTGGTCGTCGCTGCACAAAAGCGTCGAAGTGATCGACTATTACCCCGACGGCCGGCCACACCACGTGCGGGCGACGGTCAAGATTCTGGGCCTGGTCGACAAGGAGATTCTCGAATATCACTGGGGTCCGGACTGGGTGTGCTGGGATGCGGACAAGACCTTCCAGCAGCACGGTCAGCACGTCGAGTACAAGCTCACCCCCGAAGGCCTGGACAAGACCCGGGTGCGGTTCGACGTCACCGTCGAGCCGTCGGGACCCATTCCGGGATTCATCGTCCGACGGGCCAGTGAGCAGATTCTCGACGCCGCGGCCAAGGGCTTACAGAAGCGGGTCATGGGCGACACTTCGGAGCAGGACGAGCAGTGACGTTTTCAGCCGGTCGATGATTGCTAGTTTGAACAACAGTGGCCATTCAAGCTTCCAGTGAAGTCGTTATCGACGCGCCGCCGGACGTCATCATCGACGCGCTTGCCGACATGCAGGCGGTGCCGTCGTGGTCGTCGGTGCACAAGCGGGCCGAGGTCGTCGAAACCTGGCCGGACGGTCGTCCCCGATATGTGAAGGTCGCCATCAAGGTCGTCGGGATCATCGACCGGGAGCTGCTCGAGTATCACTGGGGCCCGGACTGGGTGGTGTGGGATGCCAAGAAGACCAAGCAGCAACACGGTCAGCACGGCGAGTACAACCTGAGCCGCGAGGGCGACGACAAGACGCGGGTGCGGTTCACCATCACCGTCGAACCCTCGGCGCCGCTACCGGAATTCCTGGTCAACCGGGCCCGCAGGAAGATCCTGGACGCGGCCACCGAGGGACTGCGACGCCGGGTGATGGGAAGCCTCGGCTAACTGTCGCGCAGTGCCCCGAGTCGGCTGATCGCCTCGTCCAGGGTGTCCTCCCGTTTGCAGAAAGTGAAGCGCACCAAGTGATTCCACAGGTCGGCGTGCTCCGCGGCCGGATCGCAGAAGGCCGACATCGGGATGGCCGCCACGCCGACTTTCTCAGGTAGTGCCGCGCAGAACGCCGAGCTGTCGTCGTAGCCCAGCGGACGTGGGTCGGCACACAGAAAGTAGGTGCCGAAGCTGTCGTGGACCTCGAAACCGATTCCTTTGAGTCCCGAGGCCAGCCGGTCCCGTCGCGCCTGCAGCGAATCGCGCAGAGCCCTCACCCAGTTGTCTTCGGTATCCAGAGCCAGCGCCACCGCGGGCTGGAACGGTGCCCCGCCGACATAGCTGAGGTACTGCTTGGCCGCGCGCACGCCGGCGATCAGGTGCGCGGGGCCACACGCCCAGCCGATCTTCCAACCGGTGCAGTTGAACATCTTGGCGGCACTGGAGATGGTGACGGTGCGCTGTGCCATGCCGTCGAACCCGGCGAGCGGTACGTGGGTGTGGTCGTCATACACCAGGTGCTCGTAGACCTCGTCGGTGATCACCAGGAGGTCGGCGGCCACCGCGAGTTCGGCGATGGCCTGCAACTCCTGCGGCCTCAGGACTGCGCCGGTGGGGTTGTGGGGTGAGTTGACGATCAGGGCACGTGTTCGCGGGGTTATCGCGCGGCGCAGTGCGTCGGCGTCCAGCGCGAAGCCGCGGCCGTCGGCGACCAGGGGCACCGCGACGCGGTGAGCGCCGGCCATCGCCACCACGGGGGAGTAGGAGTCGTAGAACGGCTCGATCAGCACTACCTCCGAGCCGGGCTCCACCAGGCCCAGCACGGCGCTGGCGATGGCCTCCGTGGCGCCGACCGTCACCAGCACTTCGGTGCCGGGGTCGTAGTCGATGCCGAACTGCCGGTGGCGCTGCGCGGCGATGGCCTCTCGCAGCGGTGCGATGCCCAGCCCGGGTGGGTACTGGTTGACGCCCGCGGCGATCGCGTCCTGGGCGGCCTTCAGCATTGCCGGGGGCCCGTCCTCGTCGGGAAAGCCCTGGCCCAGGTTCACCGCACCGATCCGCGCGGCCAGCGCCGACATCTCGGCGAACACCGTGGTCGCGTAGGGCTGCAGCCGCGTGACCGTCATGGTGGTCGAGCTTAGGGCGCGCCGCCGTCGCCGAGCGTGCGGCCAGCTTCACGTTCGACATCCAACGTGCGGCCAGCTTCACGTTCGCGGTCGAGGTAGGCCGCCTGACCTGCGAACTCCCTCCCAACCAACAGGTTGGCCGAGGCCCCTGTTAGTGTTCCTTTCCTGGACCTACTCTTGAAGACGGATCCAAACCCTCCCTTTTTGGAACAGGAAACCGACATGTCCGAAGAAGCCTTCATCTATGAGGCCATCCGCACGCCGCGCGGCAAGCAACGCAACGGCGCGCTGAACGAAGTCAAGCCCCTCGACCTGGTCGTGGGCCTCATCGAGGAGCTGCGCAAGCGCAACCCTGACCTCGACGAGAACCTGATCAGCGACGTCATCCTGGGGTGCGTCTCACCCGTGGGCGACCAGGGCGGTGACATCGCGCGCGCCGCGGTGCTGGCCTCCGGCATGCCCGTCACCTCGGGCGGCGTTCAGCTCAACCGGTTCTGCGCATCGGGCCTCGAGGCCGTCAACACCGCCGCGCAGAAGGTGCGCTCGGGCTGGGACGACCTGGTGCTGGCCGGTGGTGTGGAGTCGATGAGCCGCGTGCCGATGGGATCCGACGGTGGCGCCATGGGCCTGGACCCGGAGACCAACTACGACGTGATGTTCGTCCCGCAGGGCATCGGCGCCGACCTGATCGCCACGATCGAGGGCTTCACCCGCGACGACGTGGACAACTACGCCCTGCGCAGCCAGGAAAAGGCCGCTGAGGCGTGGTCGGGCGGCTACTTCGCCAAGTCCGTGGTGCCGGTCCGCGACCAGAACGGTCTGCTGATCCTCGACCACGACGAGCACATGCGCCCGGACACCACCAAGGAAGGCCTGGGCAAGCTCAAGCCGGCGTTCGAGGTCCTGGCTGCGATGGGCGGCTTCGACGACGTGGCGCTGCAGAAGTACCACTGGGTCGAGAAGATCAATCACGTGCACACCGGCGGCAACAGCTCCGGCATCGTGGACGGCGCCTCCCTCGTCATGGTCGGTAACGAGAAGGCCGGGGCGGCCATCAACGCGACCCCGCGCGCCCGCATCGTCGCGACCGCGACCAGTGGGGCCGACCCGGTGATCATGCTGACCGGCCCCACCCCGGCCACCCGCAAGGTGCTCGACCGCGCCGGCCTGACCGTCGACGACATCGACCTGTTCGAGCTCAACGAGGCCTTCGCCTCGGTGGTGCTGAAGTTCCAGAAGGACCTGAACATCCCGGACGAGAAGCTCAACGTCAACGGCGGCGCGATCGCCATGGGCCACCCGCTGGGTGCCACCGGCGCGATGATCCTGGGCACCATGGTCGACGAGCTGGAGCGCCGCAATGCCCGGCGCGCCCTGGTGACGCTTTGTATTGGCGGCGGCATGGGTGTCGCGACGATCATCGAGAGGGTTTAAGTACATGACCGACAACACGATTCAGTGGGACAAGGATGACGACGGCATCGTCACGCTGACGCTGGACGACCCGTCGGGGTCGGCCAACGTCATGAACGAGGCGTACATCGAGTCGATGGGCAAGGCGGTGGAACGCCTTGTCGCGGAGAAGGATTCGATCACCGGCGTGGTGATCACCAGCGCGAAGAAGACCTTCTTCGCCGGCGGTGACGTGAAGAGCATGATCCAGATCGGCCCGGAGAACGCCGGCGAGGCTTTTGACCTGGTCGAGAACGTCAAGAAGCAGCTGCGCACGCTCGAGACGCTGGGCAAGCCAGTGGTCGCCGCGCTCAACGGCGCAGCCCTGGGCGGTGGCCTGGAGATTGCCCTGGCCTGCCACCACCGCATCGCGGCCGACGTGAAGGGATCGCAGTTCGGCTTCCCCGAGGCGACGCTGGGTCTGCTGCCGGGCGCGGGTGGTGTCACCCGCTCGGTACGGATGTTCGGTATCCAGAACGCCTTCATGAATGTCCTGTCGCAGGGCACCCGGTTCAAGCCGGCCAAGGCCAAGGAACTCGGTCTGATCGACGAGTTGCTGCCGACGGTCGAGGAGTTGGTGCCCGCCGCCAAGGCGTGGATCAAGGCCAACCCCGACAGCCACGAGCAGCCGTGGGACAAGAAGGGCTACAAGATGCCCGGCGGCACCCCGTCGTCGCCCGCGCTCGCGTCCATTCTGCCGTCGTTCCCGGCGTTGCTGCGCAAGCAGATCAAGGGTGCGCCGATGCCGGCGCCGAAGGCCATTCTGGCCGCCGCGGTCGAGGGCGCGCAGGTGGACTTCGACACCGCCAGCCGCATCGAAAGCCGCTACTTCACCACGCTGGTCACCGGCCAGGTCTCGAAGAACATGATCCAGGCGTTCTTCTTCGACCTGCAGGCCATCAACGCCGGCAAGTCCCGCCCGGACGGCATCGAGCCGGTCAAGATCAACAAGATCGGCGTGCTCGGCGCCGGCATGATGGGTGCGGGCATCGCCTACGTCTCGGCCAAGGCCGGCTACGACGTGGTCCTCAAGGATGTCAGCATCGAGGCCGCGCAGAAGGGCAAGGGCTACTCCGAGAAGCTGGAAGCCAAGGCGCTGGAGCGGGGCCGCACCACGCAGGAGAAGAGTGACGCCCTGCTGGCGCGCATCACTCCGACGGCCGACCCCGCTGACTTCAAGGGCGTCGACTTCGTCATCGAGGCGGTGTTCGAGAGCCAGGACCTCAAGCACAAGGTCTTCCAGGAGATCGAGGACATCGTCGAGCCCAACGCGCTGCTCGGCTCCAACACCTCGACGCTGCCGATCACCGGTCTGGCGACCGGCGTCAAGCGGCAGGAGGACTTCATCGGGATCCACTTCTTCTCGCCGGTCGACAAGATGCCGCTGGTGGAGATCATCAAGGGCGAGAAGACTTCTGACGAGGCGCTGGCCCGCGTGTTCGACTACACGCTGGCCATCGGCAAGACCCCGATCGTGGTCAACGACAGCCGCGGCTTCTTCACGTCCCGGGTCATCGGCACCTTCGTCAACGAGGCGCTGGCCATGCTGGGCGAGGGTGTCGAGCCGGCCAGCATCGAGCAGGCGGGTTCGCAGGCCGGTTACCCGGCGCCGCCGCTGCAGCTGTCCGACGAGCTCAACCTGGAGCTGATGCACAAGATCGCCGTCGCCACCCGCAAGGGTGTCGAGGACGCGGGCGGCAAGTACGAGCCGCACCCGGCAGAAGCCGTGGTGGAGAAGATGATTGAGGTCGGCCGCTCGGGCCGTCTGAAGGGCGCCGGCTTCTACGAGTACCCCGAGGGCAAGCGTTCCGGCTTGTGGCCGGGTCTGCGGGAGACCTTCAAGTCGGGTAGCTCGGAGCCGCCGCTGCAGGACATGATCGACCGGATGCTGTTCGCCGAGGCGCTGGAAACCCAGAAGTGCCTCGACGAGAACGTGCTGATGACCACGGCCGACGCGAACATCGGGTCGATCATGGGCATCGGGTTCCCGCCGTGGACCGGTGGTAGCGCGCAGTACATCGTCGGTTACGAGGGTCCGCTCGGCCGGGGCAAGGAAGCCTTCGTGGCCCGCGCCCGCGAGCTGGCCAAGAAGTACGGCGACCGTTTCCTGCCGCCGGACTCACTCACCTAAGTACTGCCGAGCAGACACAAAATCGCCCTTTCGCCTAGCGAAATGGGCGATTTTGTGTCTGCTCACCCAAGTAGAGTCACCGCTATGCGCTTCGGTCTCTTCATCCCGCAAGGCTGGCGGATGGATCTCGTCGGCATCGAACCCGAGCGGCACTGGGAGGTGATGCGCGATCTGGCCACCTATGCAGACGGCGGCGCCTGGGATTCGCTGTGGGTCTACGACCACTTCCACACCGTCCCGCTGCCCAGCGACCAGGCCACTCACGAGGCATGGTCGCTGATGTCGGCCTACGCGGCCGTGACATCGCGGATCAAGCTGGGCCAGATGTGCACCGCGATGAGCTACCGCAATCCGGTGTATCTCGCCAAGGTCGCGGCCACCGCCGATATCATCTCCGGCGGCCGCGTCCAGATGGGTATCGGCGGTGGTTGGTACGAGCACGAGTGGCGCGCTTACGGTTACGGATTCCCGTCAGCCGGAGTGCGGCTGGCGCGGCTCGACGAAGGCGTGCAGATCATGCGGGACGCCTGGCGCGATGGCAAAGTCAGCTTCGACGGGAAGCACTACCAGGTTGACGGCGCGATCGTGGCACCGAAGCCATTGCAGCGCAATGGTATTCCGCTGTGGATCGCGGGGGGCGGGGAAAAGGTGACGTTGCGCATCGCCGCTGCCTATGCGCAATACACCAACTTCACTCCGGAACTCGAGGCATTCGCCCACAAGTCGCAGTTACTCGCCGAGCACTGCCGCAAGCTGGGCACCGACTTCGACGCGATCGTGCGGTCGGCCAATTTCACCGCCGTGGTCGGCAGCTCTGAAGCCGACGTCGACGACCGCAAGAAGCGGGTGCGTGACCGCCTGGACGGCTATGTGCCGGACGCAGTGGCGGATTCGATGGTGGGTGGCATGCCCGATTCGACGATGGGCACCACGGAGCAGGTGATCGAGCGACTGTCCAAGGTCCGCGATCTCGGCTGTGAATACGCGATCTGCTACTTCCCCGAGGCGGCATACGACCGCTCCGGTATCGAATTGTTTGAACGCGAAGTAATCCCCGCGCTGAGTTAATCGCCGGTGCGGGTGAACGTTTGGTCGAAGGGTGTGTCGACCGCGCACGCGCGGGTTTGCGTCTGGTGCCCGTGCCCACTGAGCCGCTGAATGGGATTCTCCGTCGGCTGCGGCAGCGGAAACTCGGCGATGACATTGAAATGCAGTGTGCCCCCGGCCGGACACGGGTAATCGGCGTCCGAAGTCAATGCCCAGATGCCGTTCTGAAAAACCAGGGGGTTGTCGCCCCCATTGCCGTGGAAATAGCTCATACAGCGATCGCCGGTGCGCAGGCAGGTCGTGACGACGGCGGTATCTACGGGCTCCGTCGGAATGGCTGATGTGGGGTAAGTCCGCAGGACTTGGTACCGGCCGTGTAATGCTTCGGCCGGGGACGCAACCCGCGGTGCGACGGTCGCCGGGTCGACGACCGTGTCGACATCGAGATCGCCTGTGCGCGTGAGGGTTACCGGTCTCTTGTCCCGGCAGTTGGTGGCGCTGGTCCGGGTCATCTCTCCGGTGAGGGTGCCATCGGCGCCCAGCTGCAGGGAGAACGCCAGCCAGAATTCAGACTTCGTCGAAAGGCACTCATCGTTGATCACCGCTACAGCCAGCCACCGGCCGTCGATTTCGTCGAACACCATCGTCTTAGCCAGATCATTGGGCCTACCCAGAGATTCGGCCGTCGCCACACAGGCGGCGCCTCGGCACGCCGAACGGAGCCCGTAGCTGGCGGTGGCCGGCGGCGCGCCGTGGCCGTTGCCATCGAGATCGGTGGCGGCGCCGAAATCCGCTTTGTAGCGGCCATTCAACGGGCCGGGGGTGAGCGGCGCAACGGAGGTGGTGGTCGGAGCGCTGACCGGCGTCGCCGATGTGGTGGCGGAGGTGGTGCTGGTGGGCGCGGGCGCTGCGACCGGCTTGTGCGTGAGCTTGAAACCGGCGAAGATCCCGCCGCCGACCAGGAGCGCAACACCCACGAGTGCGGCGATCAGCAGACGGGAACGTCTGCGGGGCGCGCGGGCGACGGGCGCGGTGAGGAGGTGGTCCGGCGCGGTGATCGGGGCGCCGCCTTCGAGGTGCCTGCGCAGTTGAGAGGCAAACTCGCTGCAGGTGGCGAACCGGTCGGCTGGTTCCTTGGCCATGGCCCGGCTAAATACCGGGTCAAGACTCCGCAGCTCGTCATGGTGTTCTCCCACCGACGGCGGCGGAGCGTACAGATGATGGGTGATGACGACGGCGGGGTTGTCGTCCGGATACGGCGGCGCGCCGGTCAGCAGATGAAAGGCCGTGCACGCCAACGCATACTGGTCGGCGCGTCCGTCGATCGGATCACCTCGGAGTTGTTCGGGCGCGGCGTAGGCAACGGTGCCGACCGCCACGTCGGTCTCGGTCAGACCGGCAGAATCGTCGATGCGCCGCGCGATGCCGAAATCGGCCAGGTACACGCGGCGGTCCTGCCCGTCGGGATCGGCCAGCAGGATGTTGGCCGGTTTGACGTCGCGGTGTAGCAACCCGCGGTCATGGGCGTAATCCAGCGCGGCTGCGACCGCGGCGACGATGGACAGCACCTCCTCGGCGGGCATGCCCGACGGATACTGCTCTTTGAGCAATCGGGAGGCGTCGGTGCCGGCCACGTAATCCATCGAGATCCAGAATTGGCCGTCGAATTCGCCCCGGTCCTGAACCCCGACGATGTGCTGATGGGACAAACCGGCGGCCAGTTCCGCCTCGCGATTGAACCGCGCCCGGTACTCGGCATCGTTGGTGAACTCCGCGGGCAGCACTTTGAGCGCGTCCTCGCGCGGCAGCCGCGGATGCGTCGCCAGATACACCGTGCCCATGCCGCCCGCACCCAGCACGCGCAGGATCGTGTACCCGGCAAAAGCTTGTCCAACATCCAGCGGCACGGGGCTAATCGCCTGTTCGAGTGAACGTGTCGTCAAGATCTACGTTGACCGAGCACGTCCCCGTTTGCGCCCAGTGCCCGTGGCCGGTCAGCGACGGCAGCGGATCCGCAGCCGGTTGTGGCAGCGGGTACGTGGCGCTGATCCGCAGCGTCGTCGGGCTCCCGTCTGGACACTTTCCGCTGCTCACTTCATCCCACGTCCAGCTGCCGCCCGCGAATATCAGGGGAGCATCGCCTGAATCAAAGTGAAAGAAGCTCATGCACCGATCACCGGTACGCAAGCAATTGGTGACGCCCGGGGAATCGCCCTCCGGCTGGGAGCCCCGGCCCGCCACCGTGAGGGTCCGCGCATAGCGGCCGTGAAACGCCTCGGCCACTGACGGCACCCGCGGCGGCAGGGTCGCCGGGTCGGGAAGGCCGGCCGGGGCATCGCCGGTGCGGGTGAAGGTCACGGTCCGCCGCTCTTCGCAATTGTTGCGGGCGGTGCGCGTTTGTTCGCCGACCAGAGTCCCGTCTGGACGTGCCTCCAACGTGAAGACCTCCCAGATCTCACTGGTCGTGTCATTGCACGGTTGGGTGGACAGCGCCACCGCCACCCAGCTGCTGCCCAGCTGATCGAAAACCATGCTCGCGGCGAAAAATCTTTCGCCTTTAAGGCGCGAACCCGTTGCCACGCAACCGGTGCCCCCGCACATCGAGCGCATGCCATAGGTGCCCGTGGTGGGTTGCGCATTTGGAACTTGCTTGCCGTTGATCAACGTAACCGGGCCGAAGTCGGCGCGGTAGGTGCCGGTGAACGGGCCCTGCGCCGCTGGGGGCGTGGCCTGCGGCGCCGCAGTGGACGACCCGAGCGGCGCGGCGGTGTGCTTGCCGGAATGCCTGAATTTGGTGCCGGCGAAGACGCCGCCGACGACCAGCAACGCGACGGCCACCAGCACACTGAAGAGGACGGCCGGCCGCCGCGCCCAGCCTCTGGGGTCCGGCTCGCTCGACTTGATCAGCGAGATCGAGGGCTGAGTTTGCCGGGCGTGCAAATCGACCGGGGTGTCGTAGTTTTGCGTGGCGAGGTGTTTGGTCAACTCCAGGGCGAAGTCGCTGCAGCTGCTGTAGCGGCCGTCCGGGTCCTTGGCCATGGCGATGGCGAAAACCGGGTCCAATGACGACAATTCGGGTCGACGTGTGCCGATCGGCGGCGGCGGGGAACTGATCTGCTGGGTGATGACCACCGTCGGACTGCTGTCGGTGAACGGGGGGGCGCCGGTCAACAGGTGATAAGCCGTGCAGGCCAACGCATATTGGTCAACGCGCCCGTCAACCGGCGCGCCCTTGAGTTGTTCGGGTGCGGCATAGGCGACGGTGCCTACCGCGACGTTTATGTCCGTGATGGACGACGCGTCATCGATGCGGCGCGCGATGCCGAAGTCCGCCAGATATATCCGGCGCGCCTGCCCGCCGTCGGGTTCGGTGAGCAGGATGTTGGCGGGCTTGACGTCGCGGTGCAACAGGCCGCGGTGGTGGGCGTAGTCCAGCGCGGAGGCGACCGCGGAGATGATGGCGACCACTTCGTCGACAGGCATGCCGCGCTGGTAGCGCTCGGACAACAAATGGGACGCGTCGGTGCCGGCCACATAGTCCATCGAGATCCACAGCTGGCCGTCGGTCTCACCGCGGTCGTAGATCCGCACGATGTGGGGATGGGACAGGCCGGCGGCCACGTCGGCTTCGCGCGCGAACCGCTTCCGGTATTCGGGGTCGTCGGTGTACTCCGCGGGCAGCACTTTGAGCGCGTCCTCGCGGGGCAGGCGCGGATGTGTTGCCAGATAAACCCTGCCCATGCCGCCTGCACCCAGCACGCGCAGGATCGTGTATCCGGCGAATACCTGGCCAACGACGAGGGACATGGCCAAATCGTAATTGCTGGCAATTTTCCACGACACCGAACGACTCGTCCGTGTCGAGTCGCACGAGAATGCGATTTCCATTTTTGCGGAACGCTGTTGTACCGTTCAGTGAGTCGGACTTTTCCCGTGCTCCACGGAGGTTTGTCGATGCAGAAGGCGCTGGCCCCTGAAATCTCTACCTGGCCGGACGCGAATCCCCAGCTGATCGGCAGCCGATGCGGCAGTTGTGAGGCCACGACGTTCCCGGTGCAGCGGTACTGTCCGCGCTGCAGCCGCAGCGAGATGACCGAGGTGTTGCTGCCGCGGCGCGGCACGCTGGTCGCATGGACCACCCAGGGGTTCCCGCCGGGCGCCCCTTACGCCGGACCTGTCGGCAAGGACTTCGTGCCGTTCGGAGTCGGCCTGGTTCAACTCGGTGACGTGATCCGGGTGGAAGGCAGGCTCACCGAGAGCGATCCGGCCAAGCTGGAGTTCGGTCAGGAGGTCGAACTCACCATGGTGCCGCTGAATCGCGACGGCGACGGCGCCGAAATCATGACCTTCGCGTTCCAGCCGGTCGCAGCGACAGGAGCATGAGATGACCAACGATGTCGCCATCATCGGCGTCGGCCTGCACCCCTTCGGCAGGTTCGAGAAGACCGCGATGGAGATGGGTGCCGAGGCGATCCAATCCGCCCTGACCGACGCCGGCGTGGACTGGAAGGACATCCAGTTCGGCTTCGGCGGCAGTCATGAGGTGTCCAACCCGGACGCCGTGACGCGCCTGGTCGGGCTCACCGGGATCACGTTCACCAACGTGTTCAACGCCTGCGCCACGGCGGCGAGCGCCATCCAGCAGACCGCCGACACCATCCGGTTGGGCAAGTACGACCTCGGAATCGCGATCGGGCTGGACAAGCATCCCCGCGGCGCGTTCACCGACGATCCCGCCAAACTCGCGCTGCCGCAGTGGTATGCGCAGAACGGGCAGTTCGTCACCACGAAGTTCTTCGGCATGAAGGCCAACAAGTATCTGCACGACCACAACATCTCTCAGGCGACGCTGGCCAAGGTGGCAGCCAAGAACTTCCGCAACGGCGCGATGAACCCGAACGCGTTCCGCCGCAAGGCAATTCCGGAGGAAGAGATCCTCAAATCGGCGGTGCTCAACTATCCGCTGACGCAGTACATGTTCTGCGCGCCGGACGAGGGGGCGGCGGCGGTGATCATGTGCCGCGCCGACCTGGCGCCTAAGTACACCGACAAGCCGGTGTACGTGCGCGCCTGCGAGATTCGCACCCGCCGTTACGGCGCCTACGAGGTGCACGCCACGTTCGCTCCGCTGGACGGTGACGCCTCGCCGACGGTGTACGCGGCCAAAGCCGCCTACGAGGCCGCGGGCATCGGGCCTGAGGACGTCGACGTGGCCCAGTTGCAGGACACCGATGCCGGCAACGAGGTGATCCACATGGCCGAGACGGGTCTGTGCGCTGACGGCGAACAGGAGAAGTTGGTGGCCGACGGCGCCACCGAGATTCACGGTTCGATTCCGGTCAACACCGACGGCGGTCTCATCGCCAACGGCGAGCCGATCGGCGCGTCCGGGTTGCGTCAGATGCATGAGTTGGTGCGGCAGTTGCGCGGTGAGGCAGGCGAACGGCAGGTGCCGGGCAACCCGCGGGTGGGTCTGGCGCAGGTCTACGGCGCGCCGGGCACCGCCTCGGCGACCATCCTGTCGCTCTAGCTTCCTGCCGAGCAGACGCAAAATCCCCAAGGAGCACGTGTTCCGAGGTGATTTTGCGTCTGCTCGCGGTCCTAGATCGCCGGGCCCAGCAGGTCGTCGGCGTCGCGAATGATGTACCCGTAGCCCTGCTCAGCCAGAAAACGCTGCCGGTGCGCGGCATATTCGGCGTCCAGGCTGTCGCGCGCCACCACCGAATAGAAGATGGCGCCGCCACCGTCAGCCTTGGGCCGCAGTAGCCGGCCCAGGCGCTGGGCCTCCTCCTGTCGCGACCCGAAGGTGCCCGAAACCTGAACCGCAACAGAGGCTTCCGGCAGGTCAATGGAAAAGTTGGCCACCTTGGACACCACCAGGGTCGCGATCTCGCCACGCCGAAACTGGTCGAACAGGTCCTCGCGTTCCCGGGTCTTGGTCGACCCCTGGATCACCGGGGCGCCCAGCTCGGCACCCAGCTCGTCGAGCTGATCGAGGTATGCGCCGATCACCAGGGTCTGCTCGCCAGGGTGATTCTTCAGGATCGACTTCACCACAGCAATTTTGGTGTGCACGGTCGAACACAGCTTGTAGCGTTCCTCGGGCTCGGCGGTGGCGTAGATCATCCGCTCGTTGTCGGTCATGGTGACCCGGACTTCCACGCACTCAGCAGGTGCGATCCAGCCCTGGGCCTCGATGTCCTTCCACGGGGCGTCATATCGCTTCGGCCCGATCAGCGAGAACACATCGCCCTCCCGGCCGTCCTCGCGGATCAGCGTGGCGGTGAGGCCAAGGCGCCGCTTGGACTGCAGGTCGGCGGTCATCCGGAACACCGGTGCCGGCAGCAGGTGCACCTCGTCATAGACAATCAGGCCCCAGTCGCGGCTGTCGAACAGCTCCAGATGCCGGTACTCGCCCTTGGTGCGTCGCGTGATCATCTGGTACGTCGAGATGGTGACGGGCCGGATCTCCTTGCGCTCGCCGGAGTATTCGCCGATCTCCTCCTCGGTGAGCGAGGTCCGTGCCACCAGCTCGCGCTTCCACTGCCGGGCCGCCACGATGTTGGTGACCAGAATCAGCGTCGTGGCCTGCGCTTTTGCCATGGCGGCCGCGCCGACCAGCGTCTTGCCGGCGCCGCAGGGCAGTACCACCACTCCCGAGCCGCCGGCCCAGAACGAGTCCGCGGCGAGCTGCTGGTAGTCGCGCAGCTCCCACCCGTCGGGTTCCAGACTGATCGGGTGGGCCTCGCCGTCCACGTAGCCGGCGAGATCCTCCGCCGGCCAGCCGATCTTGAGCAGCATCTGCTTGACCCGGCCGCGCTCGCTGGGGTGAACGGCGACGGTGTCGTCGTCGATGCGGGCGCCGAGCATCGGCGCGATCTTCTTGTTGCGCAGCACTTCTTCGAGGACGGCGCGATCGAAGCTCAGCAGCGTCAGGCCGTGCGCGGGGTGCTTGACCAGTTGCAGGCGGCCGTACCGCGCCATGGTGTCGACGATGTCGACCAGCAGGGGTTGCGGTACCGCGTAGCGGGAGAAGCTGACCAGCGCGTCGACCACCTGCTCAGCGTCGTGTCCGGCGGCGCGGGCATTCCACAGCGCCAGCGGTGTGATGCGGTAGGTGTGGATGTGCTCGGGTGCGCGTTCCAGCTCGGCGAACGGCGCGATGGCGGCGCGCGCCGCCCCGGCCTGCTCATGGTCGACTTCGAGCAGCACCGTTTTATCGGACTGCACGATCAACGGCCCGTCTGTCATGGGCGCTGCTCCTCCAATCGTTGCTCCCCGGCAAGCGGTCGGCGGGGAGCAACGTCCATTATCCTTCGTCCGCCGACATCACCGATGTGATGCGGTGGATGGCGAAGTCCCGCATCCGCCCGGACCCTGAATCGAAAGCCACCAGCTGGCCACCCCGGACGACGATCGGGGACACCACGCGCTGGGTGGCCACCCCTGCGGCGTCGAGGTAGCCGATGAGCACCGTGTCCTGGTCTTTGGCGGCGCGCTGCAGCAGCGACATCGACACCGCGGGATCGACGCGGATGTTGCCGAACGGGGCCGCGGTGACCTTGCGCAGCACACCGACCACGGCGTTCAGCGTTTCACTACTGGGCCGGGGGACCGGCCGATACGCCCGGCGCTGGGGCGGAGCGGCGACTCGGGCGCCGCGGGTCCGCACGTCGACGATCGCGCCGGTGGAGTCTTCAGCGGCCGGGGCGAACCCCGCGGTTCGCAAGGCGGCGAGCACTTCGGCGATGGTCGCCGGCGACACCGCCACCGTGGGGGCCAGCGCCCGCAGCTGCAGTCCCTCGGTAGCCGGTGCCGCCACCGCCTGCGCAAGTAGGGCGGGATCTTCGCAGCGCACGAATGAGGATGCCATCCCGATACGGAGTTGACCGTGCCGACGTGCCACGTCGTCGATCAGGTAGGTGAGACCCTGAGGCACCGGGGTTTTGGAGTGCTCGGCGAAAAAGGCCTGCATCCAGTCGCGCGTCTTGCCGATGTCGAGTGCATGCCGGATGGACTGTTCGCTGACCCGGTAAACCATTGCCGCACCGGCCGATTCGACGGTCGCGACGGTGGCGAGGTCGTCGGCCAGGTCGCGTTCCAGCGGACCCGGCACCACCACCGTCAGGTCGGCCTGGACCAGGAAGTGGTCGATCGGTTTGGGCAGCGCCCGAGTCATCGCGTCGACGACGACGTCCGGGCTCTCGTCACCGAGCAGTGCGCGGCCCGGCGTGCTGATCGCCCCGCGACCGATCAGTCCCACTGCCTGGCCCTCGGCCAGCAGGTCGGCGACCGGCTCGGGCTGCAACCGCCGGGCCCAGCGCGGGCGTCGCCAGATCAAGGCCGCGGACGCCGTTCTCGCATCGACGCCGGCGCCGCCCGGTAGGCCGGCGAGCAGTGTCAGGAGAAGCCGCCGGTCCAGTGGGGCCGCCGTGGAGAACAGTGAATTGGAAAGCGCGCCAAACGGTTTGCCGTCCGGACCGCGGCTGCCGATCAGCGTCGGGCGGCAGGTCAGGTCGAGCCAGGTGATGGCCAGCAGATACCAACGGTCGGCGGCGGCCAGCGTGCTGAACCGATCGGCTGTCGCCGTGGGCGCCCAGTAGGGTCCGTCCCCGTAGGCCGGGTCGGGATCGGGCATGCCACTGGCGATCAACCCCGCCGCCGCGGCAATCTCCAGGATCAGGCCCAGTCGGGCCTCGTCGATCCCGGTCACTTTGGCCAGCCGCTTGAGTTCGCGGATACCCAGGCCGCCGCTGCGCAGCTCGGAAACCGGTGCGGTGCCGAGGTTCTCGAGCAGCACATCGACGTGCCGCAGCAGGTCGATGGCGGCGCCGGCGGCCGCGGCGTCGGCATCGGCGGCTGAGACGGTCGACACCACCGGATCGGGTTCGGTCAGTTGCACCGGGCCGGGCGACTCGCCGCGCAACACCTGCGCGACGTGGCGGGGCAGTATCACCGTCTCGGCGTCGACGCGTCGCAGCAGGCCAGACGCGAGCAGTTGCGGGACGGGCCGGTCCACCGGAGCTCCGGGTGCCGCGTCGCGGGTGCGTCCCATCGGCGACCCTTCGAGCAGCTTCTCCAGGACGTCGCGCTGTGCGTCGTCGGCGTCGGCGATCAGCGCGGCGATCTGCTCGCCGGTGTGGGTGCGGTCGTCGAGGGTGACCTGCCCGGGATGCCACGGCAGGGCGCTGCCGGTGTCGGCGGCCACCCGCACCGCCGTAGCGCCCCACACCAGGGCGCGGTTCTTGAGGTCATCCAGTGCCGCCGCCACGTCGGCGTCCGGAGCCAGCTCGGCGATCAGGGCCGTCAACTTCGTCACCGGGACGGGTTCGGTGTCGGCCTGCAGCACCAACAGGGCGTCCAGCACCGCCAACCGCAGGAAGTCCAGGTCGTCGGTGGCAGCCTTGACCGACTGACGCGCCTGTGCGCGGGCGGCCAGTGCCGCGATGCTGCCGGGAGGCGGCTGGGCAAGGTCCGGCCGCAGCTCCAACAGCAGGATCAGCCGCTCGTCGGGCAGGTCGGCCAGCCAGGACCCCAGCGGGATATCCGGGGTGTGTTCGGTCATTGCTGATCAAGCCTAGGCGTGAGCTTCAACCTTCCGCCGCGGACGGTTGCCGGACCTGTCAGAATAGAGCGCGTGGCTGACTCGAAGGCGCGCAAAGAGAAGTATGTGGACCCCGGCTGGCCGACCACGGACCCGGACGACCATGCGGTGAGCGAACTCGTGACCGACCGCACGGGCGCACTCTCGCCGTTCGGCGAAGTGGTGTTTCCGGTGCCCGCCGAGGAGTTGCCCTACGTCCATCCGGTGACGGTCGCCACCTGGTAGGGCACGGGATGTCGGGGGCCGGGGCCTTTGACGAACGCCCTGACGCCCCCGGGTCGGCGCTGTCGCACCTGGATGAGCGCGGAGCCGCGCACATGGTCGACGTCACCGACAAAGGGACGACGCGGCGCACCGCCGCGGCCGTCGGCGTGCTGTGCACCTCTGCCGAGGTTGTGGCGCTGATATCGGCCGGCGGCCTGCCCAAAGGCGATGCGCTGGCGACCGCGCGGGTGGCGGGCATCCTGGCTGCGAAACGCACCAGCGACCTGATCCCGCTGTGCCATCAGCTCGCACTCACCAAGGTCGATGTTGACTTCACCGTCGGGGAGTCAGATGTTGAGATCAGAGCGACGGTGCGCAGCACCGACCGAACGGGGGTGGAGATGGAAGCGCTGACCGCTGTAAGTGTGGCGGCCCTGACCCTTTACGACATGATCAAAGCGGTCGACCCGGCCGCCCGCATCGACGGCATCCGGGTGGTCAGCAAAGAAGGCGGTCGCAGCGGAAGTTGGACGCGACCGTGAGCCGCACCGCCCGGATCATCATCGCCTCCACCCGCGCATCCAAGGGTGTGTATGCCGATGAATGCGGACCCATCATCGCCGAATGGCTGGAGCAGCGCGGGTTTCTGCCGACCCAGCCCCGGGTGGTGGCGGACGGAAACGAGGTTGGTGACGCGCTGCACGATTCGCTCGAGGCCGACGTCGACGTGATCATCACCTCGGGCGGCACCGGCATCGCGCCGACCGACACGACCCCCGAACAGACTGTGGCGGTGCTGGACTACCTGATCCCCGGCTTGGCCGACGCGATTCGCCAGTCGGGTTTGCCGAAGGTGCCGACGTCGGTGTTGTCGCGTGGCGTGTGCGGGGTGGCGGGCAAGACGCTGATCGTCAATCTGCCGGGATCGCCGGGTGGGGTGCGCGACGGCCTCGGGGTGCTCGACGGCGTGCTCATCCACGCACTCGAGCAGCTTGCCGGCGGAGATCACCCGCGATGACGACGGTCCTGCGCGCCGCAGTGACCGATCAGCCGATTTCCCTCGCCGAGCACGAGGCTCTGGTGAATCATCAGTCCGCCGGGGCCGTCGTGGGCTTTGTCGGCATGATCCGCGACCACGACGGCGGCCGTCAGGTGGTGCGGCTGGAATACTCCGCGCACCCGTCGGCTCCGGATGTCTTCGCGGAGGTGGTGGCGGAGGTCGCCGGTCACGCCGAAGGGGTGCGGGCGGTGGCAGCCAGCCACCGCGTCGGCGTTCTGCACATCGGAGAAGCCGCACTGGTGGCCGCGGTGGCCGCTGATCATCGCCAGGCGGCGTTCGCCACCTGCGCGCTGCTGGTGGACGCGATCAAGGAGCGGTTACCGGTGTGGAAACACCAGTTCTTCGACGACGGGTCCGAAGAATGGGTGGGTTCGGCCTGAGCCCGGCGGGCTCAGGCCTCAACCACTAACTCAGCTGACGGGACCCGCGACGAGCGCGTCGAGCGCGTCGTTGCCGGCGATGTCCTGGCCGACGATCGCCTGCCACAACTGCTGGTGGTAGCCGACCTCTGCGACCTGGTGGATCTCGACCGGCGGGTTCTCGACGTCGCCCGGAGCCGGTGCCGGAACATCGGCGGGCGCGGGCTGGAAGCCGGTGTCGACCACCGCGGGGGCCGGGGGAGCCGGCACGTCGCCGGGAGCGGGCGGCAGGTCGGCGGGCGCCGGAGGCAGGTCAGCCGCGGGCGCCGGAGGCAGCTCGGCCGGAGCCGGCGGCAGGTCAGCGGGCGCCGGAGGCAGCTCGGCCGGAGCCGGCGGCAGGTCAGCCGGGGCGGGCGCCAGCGCGAGGTCGTTGCCGGCCATCTGCACCTCGGGTGCGGGGGCCTCGACCGGCGGCGGCGCGTCGGGGATCTGCTCGCCGTTGAGTGCGGGAGCGTCCATCGGCTGGCGGTCCCAGGCGGCCGCCTCGGGAGCCGGGTTGTGCGGCGACGGGCCGGACAGGCCGGTGCCACACACCGGCCAGGCGCCGCGGCCCTGAGAGGCCAGCACGCGCTCGGCGATGGCGATCTGTTGGTCTTTGGTGGCCAGCTGGGCCGAGGGGGCGTACTCGCCGCCTCCGTGCGAGGCCCAGGTACCGGCCGCGAACTGCACGCCGCCGTAGAACCCGTTACCTGTGTTGATCGCCCAGTTGCCGCCAGATTCGCAACGGGCTACCTGGTCCCATTCGGCGTCGGTGGCAGCCGCGGCCTGACCGGCCATGGCGATGCCGCCGCCACCCAGGACCGCACCGGTGAAGGCGATCTTGGCGACGCTGACGCTCGAGGTAGTGGGCTTGCGGTGACGTCCAGTCATACGCGAGTAGTTCCTCTCGGTAACACGCTTGCGAGGTCAGCTGTCGGGTTCGGATGGGAGAGGTCACCCGGCCGCGTCGTTCACCGTTGATACGACGCCGGCTTCACCCCCAAGGGGCCGCAAGGCCCCGGTCCGATCGGCGGACCTGGTGGGTCCCCCGCCTCCATCCGCGGGTCGGAATCCCTCGCCTACACGGATGGAGCTAAGCGCGCTGTAGGTGAAGGAGGGCTCATCGCTCGGGTTGGGTTTGACGAGCCTCCCGAGACGGTAGCGGTTTCTGGCGGTCCCGTCACGTGTGCAATTGATCGGCGTTTTCGTCACACCGGCGCCGCAAAACGCCAGGATTTGACTGCGTTTGCGCAGCTCATAGCACCCGACACCGGAGCGTGGCCGGGTTGTTATCGTTCCGTTACGTGAGATAACTCACAGTTTTCATCCGCCTGCGAACGGTGGGAGTACGTCAACCGTGTCGCCGGCGGATAACGCCGAGGCCTCATCTCGCACTGCAATTCCGTCGCGCAGATAGGAGCATCGGCTCAAGATCGTCGCCAGGTGTGTACCCCGGTTGGCCAGCTTTTCAACCAGGTCGGCCACCGTCGTACCAGTCGGCAACACCAGCGTTTCCGACTCGAGACCTGCTGCTGCGCGGGCGGCGGCGAAATAGCGGACGGTCACCGCGACGCCGGTGGCCTGCCGGGGAACCTCAGCCACCGATGGCGCTCATCGGGCGGGCGGGCTGGATGAAACCCGGTTCGTTGATTCCGTGGCCGGCGGGCTTGGCCCACATCGCGGCGCGCCAGGCCATCTCGATGGCATCGTCGTCGGCGCCGCCGCGAAGAAGGCCGCGGAGGTCCGTCTCCTCGCTCGAGAACAGGCAGCTGCGGATCTGGCCGTCGGCCGTCAGCCGGGTGCGGTCACAGGTGGAACAGAACGCGTGCGACACCGACGCGATGATCCCGACCTTGCCGCGCGGTGTGTCCGGTCCCGAATCGACCAGCCAGAGCTGCGCCGGCGCCGAACCGCGCGGTGCCGGGTCGGGTTGGAGACGGAAGTGCGGGCGCAGGGCCTCGAGGACGTCGTCGGCACTCAGCGCGGTGCCGGGACGCCACCGGTGCCCGGCGTCGAGCGGCATCTGCTCGATGACACGCAGCTGGTAGCCGTGCACCAGGCAGTAACGCAGCAGTTCCACGACGTCCTGCCGGCCGGTGGCGGGATCCAGGACCGCATTGACCTTGACCGGCCGCAGTCCGGCGGCGTCAGCGGCGGCCAGGCCGGCCAGTACATCATCAAGGCGGTCCCGGCGGGTGATCGCAGCGAAGTGGGCGGGGTTGACGCTGTCCAGCGAGATATTGACCCGGTCCAGCCCGGCCGCGGCCAGGGCCGCCGCCCGCCTCGCCAGCCCCACCCCATTGGTGGTCAGCGAGATTTCCGGACGTGGGGTCAGCCCGGCCGCCGCGGCGATCACCTCTTCGAGATGCCGGGCCAGCAATGGTTCGCCACCGGTGAACCGGACGCTGGTGACTCCCAGCCGGGCGACGGCGATGCGCAGCAGCCGGGCCAGCTCGTCGGGCTGCAGCAACTGGTGGCCGGGCAGCCAGTTCAGACCCTCCTCGGGCATGCAGTAGTTGCATCGCAGATTGCAGCGGTCGGTGAGCGAGACCCGCAGATCGGTGGCGACGCGGCCGTAGCTGTCCAGCAGAGGCCCGTCCATGGGCTCCCGAGCGGCGCCCTGCCGGGGCACGGTCGGTAAGCCCAGAGCGGTCAGCGTCATGCGGTCATCCGTGCGTCGGCCGGGACGATTTCTTTACCGAGCGGGACCAGTGACACCGGGATCAGCTTCAGATTTGCCAGCGCCAGGGGAATGCCGATGATCGTGGCGGCCATGGCGATGGCGCTCGCCAGGTGTCCGATCGCCAGCCACAACCCGAACAGCAGGATCCAGATGACGTTGCCGATCAGCGCGCCCGTCCCGGTGCCGGGCTTCTCGACGATGGTGCGGCCGAACGGCCACAGCGCATATGAGGCGATACGCAGCGCGGCGAAACCGAACGGGATGGTGACGATCAGCAGGAAGCACACCAGCGCTGCCAGGAGATAGCCGAGAGCCAGCCAGAGGCCACCGAAAATCAACCAGATAACGTTCAGGATCAGGCGCATCTTTCCTCCAGCGGTAATGCAAGCCTACCGAGTACCCGCTAAACCGGGGTGCTCGGCGGTCGGGCATCCGAGTAGGATCTGTGATCGTCAACGCGTCCTGCGCAGGCGGGACGCGTCTTCTATGTCGCATACCAGTGATCCGTCAGACAAGCAGGTGAGAGCAGTGCCGACCGGCAAAGTGAAGTGGTACGACTCCGAGAAGGGGTTCGGCTTCCTGTCGCAGGAGGATGGCGAGGACGTCTACGTCCGCTCCTCGGCGTTGCCCGCGGGTGTCGAAGGGCTCAAAGCGGGGCAGAAGGTCGAGTTCGGCATCGCGTCCGGCCGGCGCGGACCGCAGGCGTTGAGCCTGAAGCTGATCGACCCGCCGCCGAGCCTGGCGCGGTCGGCCGCCCGCCCGCGTCGCGAGGCGCCGGCCGAACACAAGCACAGTCCCGACGAGCTGCACGGCATGGTCGAGGACATGATCACGCTGCTGGAGAGCACCGTCCAGCCCGAGTTGCGCAAGGGCCGCTACCCCGATCGCAAGACCGCCCGCCAGATCTCCGAGGTGGTCAAGGCCGTCGCGCGGGAGTTCGAGGCCTGATCGACCGTCGTCCGTGCGGCAGGATGGAGGAATGGGCTCCTACGTTGCCGGCAAGGGCGAATTCAACCGCGACACCAACTACATCACCACCCGCATCACCGCCGACGGGCGTGACGGCTATCCGGTGGAGCCGGGCCGATACCGGCTCGTGGTCGCCCGCGCGTGCCCCTGGGCCAATCGCACCATCATCGTGCGCAGACTGCTCGGCCTGGAATCCGTTCTCTCCATTGGTTTTTGCGGTCCGACCCATGACGAGCGCAGCTGGACGTTCGACCTCGATCCGGGAGGCGTGGACCCGGTACTGAAGATTCCGCGTTTGCAGGACGCCTATTTCAAGCGTGATCCCGATTACCCCAAGGGCATCACGGTCCCGGCAATCGTCGACATACCGACCGGCGCCGTCGTGACCAACGACTTCGCGCAGATCACCCTCGACTTTACCACCGAGTGGACGGCCTACCACCGGGAGGGGGCGCCGCAGCTCTACCCCGAGAAGTTGCGCGACGAGATTGACGAAGTGAGCAAGCGCATCTACACCGAGATCAACAATGGGGTGTACCGCTGCGGATTCGCCGGCTCGCAGGAGTCCTACGAGGCGGCGTACGACCGGTTGTTCACCGCGCTGGATTGGGTCAGCGACCGGCTGGCGCAGCAGCGATATCTGGTGGGAGACACCATCACCGAGGCTGACGTCCGGCTGTTCACCACGCTGGCCCGCTTCGACCCGGTGTATCACGGGCACTTCAAATGCAATCGGTCCAAGCTGTCAGAGCTGCCGGTGCTGTGGGCGTATGCGCGAGACCTGTTCCAGACACCGGGTTTCGGCGACACCACCGACTTCGTTCAGATCAAGCAGCACTATTACATCGTGCACGCCGACATCAACCCCACCCGCATCGTGCCCAAGGGCCCTGACCTGTCCGGCTGGCTCACACCGCACGGCCGGGAAGCGTTGGGCGGCAGGCCGTTCGGCGACGGCACTCCACCCGGGCCGCCGGCCGACGGGGAACGGGTGCCAGCCGGTCACGGCGCGTGAGTTCGGCGTAGGTCAAAAGGTCACGCGGACAGACCATTCCGCATGCGGTGCTTCGCGCAGTTCGCCGTCGTCGACCACCAGGGTCAACAGCTGCACCACGACCCCGGTCAGCCGTCCCCGGTGTGGGTCGACGGTGGGAATGGTGACCGCGAGGCGCGTGTCCGGCCGGAAGAAGGTGGTCGCGGTGTTGGTCGGGTCCTCATAGATCTGCAGCAACCGCCACGGGGCCCGGCCGATGGCCTCGGGCACCGACAGCTGCACCGGAAAGCGTTCGCTCACCTGCAATTCGCCCTGCGACTGTGGCGTCTGGCAGTCGTTGAGGTTCAGCACGTTGCAATACAGGTAGGGACCCACCCGGACGGTATGGCCACGCGAGTAGGCGCTGATCTCCGGGAAGTGCGGGCCTCGATCACGGGACAGTAGCCAGATCCCGAGACCGGCTCCGGCAGCCAGCGCCACCACGACGGCCGCGACCAGAGCGGCCACTGTGCGTTTCACCGCGGCATCACTCCGGGCGTCGGGGCGCCGGGGCGCCGGCCCTCCTGCTCGACCATGACAGGTCGGTTGCCACCGAGACCGGGGATCAGCGAGTCGCCCCGGAAGCTGACGATCGTCTGGGCCAGGCCAAGAATCAGCAGGGCACTGACGACGGTGAAGCCGACCCACAGTTCGGTGTAGACCAACACGCCGACCGCGCCTCCCAGTACCCACGCCAACTGCAAGGTGGACTCTGAACGCCCGAATCCTGAAGCGCGGGACTCCTCAGGTAGGTCGTCCTGCAGCGACGCGTCCAGCGAGGCCTTGGCGATGGCGCTTGAACCCGAGGTGACCAGCGTGGCGACCGCGACCACGATCAGGTTCCCGCCGACCGCGGCGGCGATGGCGAACGCAGTCACCGCCAGGGTGCACCGCACCACCAGAACGGCCGGCCGGCCCAGCTTCAGACGCGCGCTGGCGAAGTTGCCGGCGAAGTTACCGATGGCGGCGGCGGCACCGATCATGCCCAGCATGGCCAGCTGCACCCACCCGTCGGCGTCGTGCGCCTTGGCCACGAACGCCGGGTACAAGAACAGGAAGCCGACCATGACCTTGATGGTGCAGTTGCCCCACAGCGAGGTGATGATGTTGCGGCCCAGGGGTTGTCGCAGCTTGCCGCCGACCTTCGCGCCTTCCTCCTGCCAGCTCTGGTGCAGGTGGTCGCTGTGACGGTGGTAGCTCAAGGTGGCGGGGACCTCGCCCGCGGTCACCTCCACCCAACTCGGGATGCGCATGGAGAGCAGGGCGCCGGCGATCGTGATGCCTACGACGACGAACAGCGCGCCGGGCAGTTTGAACATGTGGGTGCATGCGAACTCGACGCCCGCCGCGATTGCGCCGCCGGCAATGGTGCCGCCCAGTAGCCCGAACACCGTCAGCCGGGAGTTGACCCGGACCAGATCGATGGTCGGCGGCATGACGCGCGGCGTCACGGCGCTGCGCAGCACGCTGAACGACTTGGAGAACACCATCATCGCCAGGGCGCAGGGATACAGCACCCACGGCGGGAAGCTGCCGCTGGCGCCGTCGTAATTCATGATCAGCACCAGAGCCAGCGCGGTGCGCAGCGCGAACGACAACGCCAAGGCGACCCTTCGGCCGTGCTGCAGCTTGTCCAGCGCCGGGCCGATCAGCGGCGCGATGACGGCGAACGGTGCGATGGTGATCAACAGGTACAGCGCGACCTTGGACTTGCTCTCACCGCTGGCCGCCGCGAAGAACAGGGTGTTGGCCAGGGCGACCGCCATCGCGGAGTCGACGGCGAAGTTCGCCATCACCGGCCAGGTCAGCGCGGTGAGCCCGGACTTGTCGGCACCGTCAGCGGTGGCGGCGCGCTGCACCATCCAGTACATCCGGGAACCCATTTCACGGCTGCGCATGGCGGCGGCGCGGGTGACGGTGATGCGTTCACCGGCAGCGCGCGGCGACTCGGGCTCGGCGTCGCGCGCCCGGGGCGGCTCGTGGTCCAGCGGTGGCAGGTAACGGTTGGCGCTCGGCGGCGGTGGCGGCCGGCGCGACCGGCGATAGTCGGCGTCATCTGCCGGATAGTTGGCCATGCCCGGATGCTGGTTGGTCGATCGGGTCCGGTGGCCCGGGGGTGGGGCCATCCGGCCCGCATCATCACCTCGCCGTCCGGACACCATTCAATTCTGTCCTATGACCGAGTCACCGCGGAGTAAACCGGTGTGGCTCGGTCATCGTGTCTTCCGGCAGTATGGGGGCGCACGAAAGAACGCCATCGACAAGGTGACATTAAGGTGACACTGTGACCGGACCCATGGAGGACTCCTCCGTAGCGACCGTGGCTGAGTGGCCCGACGAGCTCGCGGGGGTGCTCACGGGTGCGGCTGAGCAGGCCAGGGAAGCGGTGGCCGAGTTCAGCGGGGCCGACGCCGTCGGCGATTACCTGGGTGTCAGCTACGAGGACCCGAACGCCGCCACCCACCGGTTCCTGGCCCACGTGCCGGGATATCAGGGCTGGCAGTGGGCCGTCGTCGTCGCCGGCTACCCCGGTGCCGACCACGCCACGATCAGCGAGGTGGTGCTGATCCCCGGTCCGACCGCCCTGCTCGCGCCGGACTGGGTTCCGTGGGACCAGCGGGTGCGGCCGGGAGACCTGGGCCCCGGGGACCTGTTGGCGCCGGTGAAGGACGATCCGCGGCTGGTCCCCGGATACAGCGCCAGCGGGGATCCCTACATTGATGAGGTCGCCGTCGAACTCGGCCTGGGCCGGCGCTGGGTGATGAGCCCCTGGGGCCGCGCCGACGCCGCGGAGCGCTGGCACGAAGGTGACTACGGACCCGACTCGGCGATGTCGCGCGCGACCAAGCGCGTGTGCCGTGACTGCGGATTTTTCCTGCCGCTCGCCGGATCGCTCGGGGAGATGTTCGGTGTCTGCGGCAATGAACTGTCCGCCGACGGGCACGTCGTCGACAAGTTCTACGGGTGCGGCGCGCATTCCGATACTCCCGCCCCGGCGGGTACCGGTTCGCCGATGTACGAACCGTACGACGACGGGGTGCTCGACGTGGCAGCGAAGCCGCCTGTCGAGGTCGTCGAGGCTCTGGACGCCGCGGCTGACACGCCCGCCGAACCTGAGGCGCTGGTTGAGGCTGACGCACCGGTTGAGGCTGACGCGCCGGTGGAGACCGACGCGCCCGCCGAGCCCGAGGCGCCTGTCGAGGTTGCCGAACCCGACGCGCCCGTGGAGGCCGTCGCGCCCGCCGAGACCCCCGAGCCGACGGAGCCGGAGCCCTCCGCACCGGCTGAGCCGGCGGGGCCGGCAGACCTCACGGACCCTGTGCAACCGCAGGTGCCCGACGCCCCCAGCAATGGTCCGGAGTCCGGCTAACGCCGTCCGATCGATCTTGTAATACGCTGCGGCTCAGCAGGTTTGACTGCCACGCCGCTATGCTGTCCGCTGCGCCCGGCGCCTCAGCGCCCCTCGGCGGCGGACTTGATCCGTTCCAGCGATGCGTTCATGCCCTCGACCAACTCCCGCTCGAAGCTGTCGGTTCCGCCCAGGAGTGCATTCACCGTGAGGTTGGACACCGCGCTGGTGCCGTTTTCGGCGTGGCGGCTCTCCGTTACGCGAGTGCCCGCCCCTTGGGGCTCGAGCTCGTAGCTCCAGATGGTGCGATTGGTATCGACCCGGAATGCCAACTTCTTCTCCGGAACGACCTCCACGACCGTAGACGTCGTCGGCCAGAACAGGCGGTTGCGCCGGTTGAGGTTCAGCGTGCGGGTCCCGTTGCGCAGCGGTCCGAACTGCCGCATCCACCGGCACTGGGGACTCCACTGCGGCATGCGCCGGAAGTCAGAGATCAGCTCCCACACTTTGGCGGGCGGCGCGTCGATGTCGATCGAAGCCTGTAGCAGCGGGGCGGCCATGCGTCCTCCTTGAGTTATCGGTGATCGAGCAGGGTTTCCAGACCGGCCTGCGCACCCCGGGCGCCGCGGCGGGCGGCGGCAAGTTGCCACCCGAAAATGCTGGTTCCCAGCACCCCCACGCCGAGGCCGGCGATAGCAACCGGGCGCCACGTCTCGAGACCGGGTACGAGGAACGCGACGGCTACGGCCACCAGCCAACCCAGCGCACCGACCAGGATGATCGGCCACACCGCAAGCAGCGCCGGTGGCAGCGGCGGTGGTTCGGGCGCAGGCTGGTCAGTCATTTCGCGTCTCAACATACCGCCGACGATCCCGGCGGTGATCGCCGTGGTGAGCCGGCGGTGTGTGGTTCGCCGTTTCTGATTCCCGTCCCTGGCGTTTGGTTGTAACCTCGCGCTGTGCCTGACAGCGATGCGCGGTTGGCAGCAGACTTGTCGTTGGCGGTCATGCGGCTGGCTCGCCAACTCCGGTTTCGGAACGCTTCGTCACCGGTATCGCTGACCCAGCTTTCGGCACTGACGACGCTGGCCAACGAGGGTGCGATGACGCCCGGCGCCCTGGCGATCCGGGAACGGGTCCGGCCGCCGTCGATGACCCGGGTGATCGCGTCCCTGGCCGACGAGGGACTGGTCGACCGCGCCCCGCATCCCGTCGACGGCCGGCAGGTGCTGGTTTCGGTCTCCGAGGCCGGCGCCGAATTGGTCAGAGCAGCCCGTCAGGCCCGCCAGGAGTGGCTGGCCGAGCGGCTCGCGACTCTGGACGATGCCCAGCTCGACATCCTGCGCAACGCGTCGGACCTGATTTCGGCACTGGTCGACGAAAGCCCGTGACCGCGCCGGACATCGATGTTCAGGACGTCACCGATCCCGACGACCCGCGCCTGGACGATTTCCGCGACCTGAACAGCGTTGACCGCCGTCCCGACCTTCCCACCGGCAAGGGTCTGGTGATCGCCGAGGGCGTCCTGGTGGTGCAACGCATGCTGGCTTCGAGGTTCGCCCCGCGCGCGCTGCTGGGTACCGACCGGAGGCTGGCCGAGCTGAGAGACGACCTGACAGCCACCACGGCGCCGTACTACCGGGCCTCTGCCGAGGTGATGGCGCAGGCGGTGGGGTTCCATCTCAACCGTGGGGTGCTGGCCAGCGCCAGCCGGGTTCCCGAGCCGACCGTCGCCCAAGTGGTCCACGGCGCGCGCACCGTGGCGGTGCTCGAAGGCGTCAACGACCACGAAAACCTCGGCTCCATCTTCCGAAACGCGGCGGGCCTGGGGGTGGACGCGGTGGTTTTCGGCAGCGGCTGCGCCGACCCGCTCTACCGTCGCGCGGTCCGGGTCTCCATGGGCCACGCGCTGCTGGTGCCCTATGCGCGGGCCACCGACTGGCCGGCCGACCTGGTGCGACTCCGCGAGCTCGGCTTCCGGCTGTTGGCGATGACGCCGCACGGCGACGCACGTGACCTGCGGGAGGCGATGACGACGGTGCGTCAGGAACGGATCGCGGTGCTCGTTGGTGCCGAGGGGCCCGGACTGACGGCGGCCGCGCTGCGGATCAGCGACCTGCGGGTGCGCATCCCGATGTCGCGTGGCACCGACTCGCTCAACGTGGCGACGGCAGCCGCGGTGGCTTTCTACGAGCGGGTGTGCTCGGGCTAGGCTCGCGACGTGAACGATGAGTCCGTGCCCTGGGCAACGGGTTTGGCGGTGGCCGGTTTCGTCGCCGCCGTCACAGGTGCCGCGATCGTGGTGCTCAGCCTCGGGCTGATCCGCGTGCATCCGCTGTTGGCCGTGGGCCTCAATGTGGTGGCGGTCGGCGGACTTGCACCCACGCTGTGGGGCTGGCGACGCACCCTGGTGTTGCGGTGGTTCGTGCTCGGGGCGGCGATCGGGGTGGCCGGGGCGTGGGTGTCACTGCTGGCCGTGACGCTGATGGGTGCCAGTTAGGCGGCTGCCGACGCGCGTGATGCTGCGCCGGCTTGCGATCGACTCAGCGTTGGCCGCTTGAGCGCACCCCGAGGAGGACGTCCTCCCAGGCGGGGATGGTCGGCTTGCCGCGCCTGCTGCCGGCCGGCTGCTCGGCCGGCGTGTCCGGGGCGCTCGGTTGCGCGGGCGGTGGGGCTTGGGCCGGTTCTGCGGCGGCCTCGAACGCCAGGCGCGCCACCGGGGCAAGCTGGCGTGGCTTGAACTCAGGGTCGATGAGCTCGCTGGCCGCGTCGTCGATAGCGGTGACGGTGCCGCCGTGCGCTCCGGGCGTGAAGCGGAAATGGGCGACGTTGTCCGAGCGGCCGGCCTGCCAGCCGAGTTGCACGGTCCAGCGGCTGTCTTCGTTGCGCCAGGCGTCCCAGGTGAGCTTCTCCGGGCTCAGGCCCCGTCCGACCAACGCCGCCGTGACAGTCTCCAACAGACTCAGCACCGCAGGTCCGTCGGCCAGGACCGGGTGCGCGGCAGTCGCCAGCTCCGCGGCGCGGAAGCGCTCCAGCAGCACCGGATTGGCGAACCGCTGAATCCGTGCCACGTCGGATCCGGACGCCGCGGCGACCTGCTCGACGGACGCACCGGCGCGGATTCGGGCCTGAATCTCCTTGGGGCTCAACATGTTCGTGACGACGATGTCGAGCGCCGGCTGCTCCGGTGGAATCGGCTCCCCGTCGAGCACGGCTCGCAGACGCTCATCGGCCGGCAGTCGGAACTTCTCGGCCGAGCTGGCGCCCTCGCAGAGGACGAATTTGCCGTCGGGGTCAAGCCCAACCACTTTGAGTTCCCGCATGGCTTCTCCTCGCAGACTCCGTGCACGTCAGCAGCGGAATCGTTACGTGCGAACTCTAGTGCAGCGAACTCCGGTAACCGGGTACTGACACGCTGGGCGGTTGTCAGAGCCGCTCGACCACCCAGTCGATGCAATTGGTGAGCGCGCTGATGTCGTCGGGGTCCACGGCCGGGAACATCGCGATCCGCAGCTGGTTGCGGCCGAGTTTGCGGTAGGGCTCGGTGTCGACGATCCCGTTGGCCCGTAGCGTCTTGGCCACCGCTGCCGCATCGACGTCGTCCACGAAGTCGATGGTGCCCACCACCTGCGAGCGCAGCGCCGGGTCGGCGACGAATGGGGTGGTGTAGGCGCGCTCTTCGGCCCACGAGTACAACCGCTGCGACGAATCCGCGGTGCGCTTGACCGCCCAATCGAGTCCGCCATTGCCCAGCAGCCAGTCGAGTTGCTCGGCCAGCAGCACCAGCGTGGCGATCGCCGGGGTGTTGTAGGTCTGGTTCTTGAGACTGTTCTCCACGGCGATGGGTAGCGACAGGAAGTCGGGGACCCAGCGACCCGAGCCGGCGATAGCCTCGACGCGGGCCAGGGCGGCCGGGCTCATGACGGCAAGCCACAGGCCGCCGTCGCTGGCAAAGTTTTTCTGCGGCGCGAAGTAGTAGGCGTCGACGTCGTTGATGTCGACGGGCAGACCGCCGGCTCCCGAGGTGGCGTCGATGAGGACGAGGGCGTCCCCGGAGTCGGCGGGACGCCGCACCGGCACCGCGACACCGGTCGAGGTCTCGTTGTGGGCCCAGCCGATCACATCGACCGAGGGGTCGGACTGAGGCTCGGGCGCGGAACCGGCGTCGGCCTTGATGATGATCGGGTCGCCGACAAACGGGTTCTTGGCGACGCAGGAAGCGAACTTCGAGCTGAATTCGCCGTAGGTCAGGTGCAGCGACCGCTTTTCGATCAAGCCGAACGCAGCGGCATCCCAGAACGCCGTGGCGCCGCCGTTGCCCAGAATGACTTCGTATCCGTCCGGCAGCGAAAAAAGCTCCGACAGGCCCGAACGCACCCGTCCCACCAGATTCTTCACCGGCGCCTGGCGGTGCGAGGTGCCGAACAGCGCCGCGGCGCTGGTGCTCAGTGCCTGTAGCTGCTCGGGCCGTACCTTCGACGGTCCACAGCCGAAGCGGCCGTCGCGCGGTTTGAGGTCGGCGGGTATCTCGAGGGAAGTCGTGAGCTGGTCAGCCATGGTGAACAGGGTAGTGAGCGGCCGGGAACCGAAAACCAAGCGGTCGGCATAACGCCTGGTCGCGGCGCGGCATGTGAGCCAGGACACACTCCGGGTGCGACGCGGCTTGGGTCACAGCCCGCAGAACCGCCCTGGAGAATTCCCAGTACCGGCGGTACCGTGTTCTTTATTCGTCCGGATCTCAACCTCGCTGGGGAGGCTTCTGATGGTTGCTACGACTGCCAGGACGCGCATGGTTCGACGTTGGCGCCGCAACATGGAGGTGCGGGACGACGCGGAGTACGTGGAAATGCTCGCCACACTGTCCGAGGGGTCTGTGCGGCGCAATTTCAACCCGTACACCGATATCGATTGGGAGTCACCGGAGTTCGCCGTCACCGACAATGATCCCCGGTGGATCCTCCCGACGACCGACCCGTTGGGCCGGCACCCGTGGTATCAGGCGCAGCCTGAGGAGAAACAGATCAAGATCGGCATGTGGCGCCAGGCCAATGTCGCCAAGGTGGGCCTGCACTTCGAGTCCATCCTGATCCGCGGGCTGATGAACTACACCTTCTGGGTGCCCAACGGTTCGCCTGAATACCGCTACTGCCTGCACGAGTCGGTCGAAGAGTGCAACCACACCATGATGTTCCAGGAGATGGTGAACCGGGTGGGCGCGGACGTCCCGGGGATGCCACGGCGGCTGCGCTGGATCTCCCCGCTGGTCCCACTGGTGGCCGGTCCGCTGCCGGTGGCGTTCTTCATCGGGGTGCTGGCCGGTGAGGAGCCGATCGACCACACCCAGAAGCAGGTGCTGCGGGAGGGCAAGGCGCTGCACCCGGTCATGGAACGGGTGATGGCCATTCACGTGGCCGAGGAGGCCCGACACATCTCGTTCGCTCACGAGTTCCTGCGCCGGCGTCTGCCGAATCTGAACCGTCGCCAACGCTTCTGGACCTCGTTGTTCTTCCCGCTGACCATGCGGACGTTGTGCAACGCGATCCTGATCCCGCCGAAGGCTTTCTGGCAGGAGTTCGACATCCCGCGTTCGGTGAAGAAGGAGCTGTTCTTCCGCTCGCCTGAGTCGCGAAAGTGGTTGCGCGACATGTTCGCCGACGTTCGGATGCTGGCCTACGACACCGGGCTGATGGAAAACCGCTCGGCTCGGCTGATGTGGCGGATCTGCAGGATCAACGGCAAGCCGTCGCGCTACCGCAGTGAGCCGCAGCGCCAACACCTGACCACGGCGCCGGCTGCCTGATCAGTCTGCGAGTTGCCTTATGCCGCACGTTATTACTCAGTCGTGCTGCAATGACGGGTCCTGCGTCTTCGCGTGTCCGGTCAATTGCATCCACCCGTCGCCCGACGAGCCGGGCTATGCGACATCGGAGATGCTCTACATCGACCCGGTGGCCTGTGTGGACTGTGGTGCCTGCGTCAGTGCCTGCCCGGTCGGCGCAATCGTCCCGGACAGGAAGCTGGATGCCGGCCAATTGCCGTTCGTCGAGATCAACGCGTCGTTCTACCCGGAACGAGCCGCCGATGTGAAGTTGCCGCCGACGTCGAAGCTGGCGCCGGTGATCCCGGCCGCGCAGGTGCGTAGCCGCCGCCGGCCACTGACGGTCGCCATCGTGGGATCGGGCCCCGCGGCGATGTACGCAGCGGACGAACTCCTGGTGCAGCAGGGCGTCCGGGTGAACGTCTTCGAAAAGTTGCCCACGCCTTATGGTCTGGTGCGTGCCGGGGTGGCGCCCGATCACCAGCACACCAAGAAGGTCACCCGGTTGTTCGATCGGGTTGCCGAGCACCGCGGTTTCCGGTTCTATCTCAACGTCGAGGTCGGCCGGCATGTCAGCCACGCCGAATTGCTGGAGCACCACCACGCGGTGCTTTATGCGGTCGGCGCACCCGATGACCGTCGGCTCGATATTGACGGAATGGGGCTGCCGGGCACCGGCACGGCCACCGAATTGGTGGCGTGGATCAATGGCCATCCCCAATATGCCGATCTGCCAATCGATCTCAGTCACGAGCGGGTCGTGATAATCGGTAACGGCAATGTCGCGCTCGACGTGGCGCGGGTGCTCACCGCCAACCCGGACGAATTGGCCCGCACCGACATCGCCGACCATGCGCTGAGGGCATTCCGCAAGTCGGCTGTCCGCGAGGTGGTGATCGCCGCCCGTCGCGGACCGGCGGATTCTGCCTTCACCCTGCCCGAGTTGATCGGGCTCACGGGCGCCTGTGAGGTCGTGCTCGATCCCGAGGACCAGCGCTGGGTGCGTGCGGATCTGGACTCGGTCTCGGATCCGTTGACCCGGCACAAGCTCGAGATCCTGAGCACCCTGGGTGATGGTTCGGAATCGGCCTCGCGCCCGCGTATCCGGCTGGCTTACGGGCTGACGCCGCAACGTATCCCCGGTTCGCAACGGGCCGCCGGGGTCGAATTCTCGGTCACCACCACCGGCGCATCCCACCGACTCGACGCGGGCCTGGTTCTTACGTCAATCGGATACCGTGGCAAAGAGATTCGCGATCTGCCGTTCGACGCCGCGGCGGCCGTCGTGCCGAACGACGACGGGCGGGTCGTCGACCCGAAGTCCGGGCTGCCGGTCACCGGCGCCTATGTCGCGGGCTGGATCAAGCGCGGGCCCACCGGCTTCATCGGCACCAACAAGTCGTGCTCGTTACAAACCGTGCAGGCACTGGTGGCCGACTTCAACGCCGGAAAACTGACCGACCCGGCGGCCGGCCCCTCGGTGCTGACCGGGCTGGTTGCCGCGCGCCAGCCCGACGTCGTCGACTCCGCGGGTTGGCGCGCGATCGATGCGGCCGAGGTGGCGCGCGGCAGTGCTCACGGTCGTCCGCGCAGCAAGTTCACCGACGTCGCCGATATGCTCGCCGCCGCCGCCACCGCGCCGCAGGAGCCGTCCCGGGGACGGCGCCTGCTGGCCCGGTTGCGGGACTCGCGTTAGCCGCCGGCGGGAGCCGACATCATCTCCTTGATCTCCTCCGGGCTGACCTCGCGTACCGGTTGGCCCAGCGACCAGTTGTGCCCGAAGGGGTCGGCGACGACTCCGTAGCGGTCGCCCCAGAACTGGTCCTCCAATGGCATCACCACGGTGGCGCCGGCGTCGAGTGCTCGCTGGAACTTGGTCTCAACGTCGGTGACCGTGAGGTGAATGGTCACCGGGGTGCCGCCCAACGATTTCGGAGTCATCGACTGGTCGTTGCACATCTCCGGGAAGTCGTCGTTGAGCATCACCATCGACCCGTTGATCTGCACCGCGGCGTGGATCAGCCGGCCGTCCGGGCCGGGGATGCGGGCCAGTTCGACGGCGTCGAACGCCTTGACGTAGAAGTCGATCGCGGCAGCGGCGTCGTCGACGACAAGATGCGGCGTCACTGCTGGTTCAACCTTGATGGCCATGGGTCACTCCTAGGGTTGGTGGTATCGCCCGCCCGGGCTCACACATACTGACCGGCCCGGGCGGCAGATCTCATCGCGAACCGTAACCGGAGGCCCCGACATTGACGGCCGGCGCCGATCGGGGGAGGCGCGCGCCCCCGATCGGTTGACGCCCGATTCGTCCTCGACTGTCCGATCGGTGGATTCTGGACAACCGCCACCGTCTTTAGGTTGAGTGTCATGTCGCTTACCCCACCTATCTTGACCGGGACGCCGCCCGCGGATCTGCCCAAACTTTTCCTGGTCATGGACGCGGGGTCGGACGCCGGTTACTTCGCCGCACGGGCCTTGCTGGCGGCCGGCTACTCCGTCGCGGTTTCCGGGCCGCACGTCGGCCAGCTGACCCGCGTCGTGCACGGCTATCCCGCGTCACGGGTGTTTGCGGTCGCGGCAGACAGCACCGATCAAGACCAGGTGATGAAGCTGATCAGCTCCGTGGAACGCCGTTTCGGGCGCGCCATCACCTCGGTCATCCGCGGTTCCTCCTATAACCGAACGGCGATCTGACCTCGCTGGCACTCGATCTCCGCCCTTGTACTCCGAGACGGCTGCTGATACAGTCGTCTCAAATCCACGTGAGACACCTGTAACAGCAACTGTCTCAGTATGTCCGACGGCAAAGGATGATCGGGTGGGCTCAACGACCTTGACGATTCACCGCACGATGGACGCGCGTCAGCGTGACGTGCGTGAGCGATTGCTCGCGGCCGCTCGGCAGTTGATTCGCGAGCACGGTCACGAATCCGTGGGTATGGAGCAGATCGCCACCACCGCCGGAGTTTCCAGGGCGACCACCTACCGCTACTTCGCGTCCAAGGAGCACGTGGTGTGCGAAGCCGCGCTGGCCTGGGGTCATGATGTGGCGCAACGCATTCCGCATGCCATTGCCGCCGCGGCTGTAGTGCCGGCCGACGCCGTCGACGTCGCGATCGAACAGGTGGTCCGGGAAGCGGCATCGGACCTGCCGATGGTGCGGGCCACCATGGCCTCGGTGCTGGCCCAGGGTCCGGTCGCTGACGAGTTCCGTCTCGGCGTTCGCCAGATGTTCCTGGACCTGTTGGGCGGGGCCGTCGAAAACGTGCCGGAGTCGCTGTCGCTCGACCCGGCGATGACGGTGCTCGGGCGGGTGTTCTTCGCCGATCTGGCGCTGCTCGGGGTCGGTGATATCACCGTCGAGCAGTGCATCACCGAACTGCGACTCGCCGCCCGGCGGCTACTGACCGACACCTCGCACGAATAGGAGCGACACCATGAATCACAATGCATTGCAGCCTATTTGGGACTGGATGTTGCAGCATCTGGGCGTCGGCTTCTTCGAGTTCCCATTGTATTTCCTGCCGGTTGTCGTCGCGGTCGTGCTGGTGACCGGTGTCGTCTACTCGATCTTCGACGTCGTTGTCTACCAGAGGATCTCGGCCAGAGCGGCTACCAAGCTGGGGTTACGGATCATGTCGACCTACGTCGGCGCAGCGGTGGCGTTCTTCGTGCTGCATCGCATATTCCATCCCTGGGTGGCCGAAGTGCCCACCGCAGCACCGACATTGGTGGCATTCGTAACCCAGCTCGGGTGCTTCATGGTGATCGGGGAGTTCCTGACCTATTGGTGGCACCGACTCGAGCATGGCAACCGTTTCGTATTTCAGAAGGTGCACTTCCTGCACCACCGGGTGCAATCGCCGCTGACCATCTGGACCAACTTCGTGGTGCACCCGGTCGAGGGGCTGATGGTGATGCTCTGCCTCTATGTGCCGCCGTTGGTGTTCGGGGCGCATCCGATGATCGTGGTCGCATATGCGGTGGCGAACACCACCGCCATGGTGATCACGCACAGCGGTTACGACATGACGTTCTATCCCCGTTGGCTGTTGCCCGCGGCGTCGGGGCACGAACTGCATCACTCCGAAAAGCGACCTACCAACCTGTCGGTCGTTATGACCTACGGCGACAAGCTTTTTGGTACGTATAAGAAGCCGGTGACCGCCGCGGCGCCGGTGGCCCCGTAATCGGCGGCCTCGCTAAGCGTTGGTGAGCACTCGGTCCCAGCCCGTGACCGACTCCGGGCTGCGCGGCCCCGGCCCTACGTAGATCGCCGACGGGCGCACCAATTTGCCCAGCCGCTTCTGTTCGAGAATGTGGGCACACCAGCCCGCGGTGCGGCCGCAGGTGAACATCGCCGGCATCATGTTGGCCGGAACTTCGGCGAAGTCCAGGATGACCGCCGCCCAGAACTCCACGTTGGTCTCGATCGCCCGGTCCGGCCGGCGCTCCCGCAGCTCGGCCAGCGCCGCCTGCTCGAGCGCGACGGCAACCTCGTAGCGAGGGGCTTTCAGCCGTTCGGCGGTCGCCCGCAGCACCCGCGCCCGCGGGTCTTCGGCGCGGTAGACCCGGTGTCCGAAGCCCATCAGCTTCTCGCGGCGGTCCAGGATGCCCTTGACCAGACCGCGGGCGTCGTCGGTGCGTTCCACCTCTTCGATCATCGGCAGCACGCGGGCCGGCGCACCGCCGTGCAGGGGACCGCTCATTGCCCCGATCGCGCCAGAGAGCGCCGCGGCCACATCCGCGCCGGTCGAAGCGATCACCCGGGCGGTGAAGGTCGATGCATTCAGGCCGTGTTCGGCGGCCGAGACCCAGTACGCGTCGATCGCCTCGACATGTCTGGGGTCCGGCTCGCCCTGCCAACGGGTCATGAAACGTGCGGTGACGGTGGAACATTCGTCGATCACGCGTTGCGGTACGGCTGGCTGGTAGATGCCGCGGGCCGACTGCGCGACGTAGGACAGTGCCATGACCGAGGCCCGCGCCAACTGGTCGCGCGCGACCGATTCCTCGGTGTCCAGCAGCGGCTGGTACCCCCAGATCGGGGCCAGCATCGCGAGGCCGGCCTGCACGTCGACCCGCACGTCACCGGTGTGGATCGGCAGCGGGAACGGCTCGGCCGGCGGCAACCCGCGACCGAACTCACCGTCGACCAACAGCGCCCAGACGTCTCCGAACGTGACCCGCTGGCTCACCAGATCCTGAATGTCGACGCCGCGGTAGCGCAATGCGCCGCCGTCTTTGTCGGGTTCGGCGATTTCGGTGGTGAAGGCCACGACGCCTTCCAGGCCTGGGACAAAATCCTCCGGAACCACAGTCATAGGGCAAATTCTTGCACCTGCGCCCGCACCGCTTACTACCGGCCGGTAACTGCCGCCGAGTAGCGTTGGGGCCGTGACCGAACCTCATGGGCAGCACCTGGCCGGGATGCGGGTGGAGTACGGCTCCGTCGAAAAGGACGGCAGTCCGGACCTTGATGCGGACTGGCTCGCCGATGGGTGGCTTGCGTTGTTCCACAAGTGGATTGACGACGCGGCGCAAGCCGGCATCGCCGAGCCGAACGCCATGGTGGTGGCAACTGTCGCCGACGGCAGGCCCGTCAGCCGCACCGTGTTGTGTAAGAGCGCCGACGAGGCGGGGATCACGTTCTTCACCAACTATGACTCGGCCAAAGGGCTGGATCTGGCGGCGACGCCGTACGCGTCGGCGACGTTCCCCTGGTACCTCTTGGGCCGGCAGATCCACCTCCGCGGCGCGGTGAGCAAGGTCGGCCAGCGGGACACCGAGGATTACTGGTCCAAGCGGCCGCGCGGCTCGCAGCTGGGAGCGTGGGCTTCGCGCCAGTCGCAGCCCATCGAGTCGCGCGCGGCATTGCTCAACCAGCTCGCCGAGGTGACCGAGCGCTTCGCCGACACCGAACAGATCCCGGTGCCCCCGAACTGGGGCGGCTACCTGATCGCCCCGGAGGTCGTGGAATTCTGGCAGGGTCGGGAAAACCGGCTGCACAACCGGATTCGGGTGATTGACGGTCGGGTCGAACGGCTGCAGCCCTAGCGGTCATTTCGCCCAGCGTGACGTCAGGGCGTGATTTCGCGCCGAAACGCGCCATGACGTCACGCTCGCGGCACGTTTATGCGTGATGTGTTCCGGCTACGCTCGGCGACGATGCCCCTCTTCGCGGACACCACGCCCCTGCGCACCACTGATTTCCGCAGACTGTGGGTGGCCGGTATTCCGACCGTCATCGGGGCCAACCTGACCGTCTTCGCTGTCCCGGTGCAGATCTATGCGCTGACGCGAAACTCCGCGTATGTCGGCTTGGCCGGGTTGTTCGCGCTAGTGCCCCTGATCGTGTTCGGTCTGCTCGGCGGTGCCTGGTCAGACGCCATGGACCGGCGGCTGCTGCTGATCATCTCCGCGTGCGGGCTCGCGGCGGGGTCGCTGTTGTTGTGGTTGCAGGCCGCATTGGCCCTGCACAACGTGTGGGTGGTGCTTTGTCTGCTGGCGCTGCAGCAGGGATTCTTCGCCGTCAACTCACCCGCCCGGTCGGCCGCGATCCCGCGGATGCTGCCGGGCGAGCAACTGCCGGCGGCCAATGCCCTGAACATGACGGTCGGACAGTTCGGAGCAATCGTTGGTCCGCTGCTGGCGGGTCTGCTGCTGAACTGGGTCGACCTGTCCACCCTCTATCTGGTTGACGCGCTGGCCTGCCTGGCGCCGATCTGGGCAACGATCCGACTGTCGCCGATGCCGTCGCTGGAGCCGTCCGGCGAGGCGCGTTGGGGGATCGGCGCCGTGCTGCAGGGCTTCCGCTATCTGGCGGGGAACACGGTGGTGCTGATGTCCTTCGTCGTCGACCTGGTAGCCATGATCTTCGGCATGCCGCGTGCGCTGTTCCCGCAGATCGCTCACGAAAGCTTCGGCGGTCCCATCGAGGGTGGGTCGGCGATGGGGTTGCTGGCTGCGGCGATATCGGTCGGGGCGGTGGCCGGCGGTGTGTTCTCGGGCTGGTTGCCCGGCATCAGGCGTCAGGGGCTGACGATCGTCGCCGCAATCATCGTGTGGGGCCTGGCCATGGTGGGGTTCGGGTTGGTGTGCGGCATCGCGCACGGGCACGCGGGCGCGATGCTGTGGGCGGCGGTGGCGTTCCTTGCCGTGGGCGGTGCGGCGGACATGGTGTCGGCCGCGTTCCGGCAGACGATCCTGCAGGAGGCGGCCTCCGACGAGTTGGTTGGACGACTGCAGGGGGTGTTCACCGTGGTGGTCGGTGGAGGCCCTCGGCTGGCCGACACGCTGCACGGGGCCGCGGCAGCGGTGGTGGGCACCACCGCAACCGCGGCAGGCGGGGGTGCGCTTGCGATCGTGGGTGTCGTCGTCGCAGCGCTCGTCGCTCCGGTGTTCATCCGGTATCGCGCGCCCAACCGGAGCGTTGAGCGGTAAGCCCTTCGAACCTGGCGGAGGTGGCGCCGAAATCATCCACCGGACATGCAGACTTTTCCGCGAATCTTGCGCAACGAGGTACGCGACTACGCAAGCTCGAAGTGTCGGTATGCGGTGCTCACCAAGGTCATTCGCAGCTGATCGTGTCACTCCTCGGAATTTCCCGAGCTCACAGGCGACCGAGGCCGAACAGGCCCGCGATGCCCGTGCCGAAGTTGAAAAAGCCCGAGTCGTAGCCGCTCACCTTGCCGATCGGTTGGCCCCCGATCGCCGCGGTGAAGGCAGTGTTGAAGAAGCCCGACATCCGGCCGTTGATGTCTGACCCGCCGGTGGCCAAATTCGACATACCCGAAATTCCGTGATTCACGATGCCGCCGCCTTTGGCGGTATTGAGCAGACCCGACATCTGTGAGCCGGTGTTGTTGAAGCCCGACACATTGGTTCCCGTGTTGTTGAAGCCCGAGCTGGAAAGGCCGGTGTCGAAGGTGGATCCGATGCCAGTGTTGGCGTTACCCGAATTCCCCAGACCGGTGTTCGTGTCGCCCGAATTCCCGTTACCCGTGTTGTAGTCCCCGGCGTTCCAGAAGCCGCTGTTGACGGTGCCGGCGTTTCCGATACCGGTGTTGTAGTTGCCGGAGTTCCCGAAGCCGGTGTTGACGACGCCGGCGTTCCCGATACCGGTGTTCAGGGCCCCGGTGTTGCCGAGGCCGAAACCGCCGGCGCCTGAATTTCCGATGCCGATGTTGTTGTGGATGCCCGGCAGTTGTCCGAGGTTAGTGCCCGCGTTGAAAAGCCCGATGTTGCCGCTGCCGGAGTTGAAGAGCCCGATGTTATTGGTACCGGAGTTTCCGAATCCGATGTTGCCGCTGCCTGAGTTCAGCAGGCCCGCCAGGTTGATGCCCACCTGATTGTTGCCGGTGAGGCCGATCCCGATGTTGTTGTTTCCGGTATTGCCGAATCCGGTGTTGTTGTTGCCGGTGTTGCCGGCACCGCTGTTGAAATTGCCGGTGTTTCCGCCGCCCCGGTTTCCGTTGCCGCTGTTTCCCAGGCCGATGTTGTCGTTACCGGTATTGCCCAGCCCCACGTTATTAGCGCCCGGGCCGTAAAGGTTGTTGCCGACGTTCCCGAAGCCGAAGTTGCCGTCTCCGATGTTTCCGGAGCCGAAGTTTCGGCTGCCGGTGTTGCCGCTGCCGATGTTGGCGTTGCCGGAGTTGCCGCCGCCGAAATTCGCATCACCGGAGTTGCCGCTGCCGAAGTTGCCGTTGCCAGTGTTGCCGTTGCCGACGTTGGCGGTCCCCTTGTTGCCCAGGCCCAGGTTGGCCAGCAGCTCCTGCACACTGGCCGCGGGTCCGGGCCGCGCGGTGACGTCGGCGCCGCTGGCGATCAGCGGACGCCCGGTCAGGGTCACGAAAGGCGCGTTGACGAGGTCGAGCAGGGTCTGCAGGGGCCGGGCGGCGGCGGCCTCCGCGCCGGCGTACGAGGTGGCGCCGGTTGCCAGGATGCGCACGAACTGATCGTGGAACCGCGTCGCCTGGGCGCTCAGCGCCTGGTACTGCCGGCCGTGGTTTGAGAACAAGGCGGCGACGGCTGCCGACACCTCATCGGCTCCCGCGGCGAGGACGGCCGTAGTCTGGGCCGTCACGGCTGTGTTGGCCGCGGTGAGCGTCGACTCGATAGCGGCCAAATCCGTTGCGGCCGCGGTTATCAGCTCCGGTACTGCCGTCACGTACGACATGTCTGTCCCCCAACTGCTTATCGTGGCGCACCGGACCGGCCGGGGCGTTCAGCCAAGCCTCAAGTGAACTGGCGGCTGGGGATTAGGTAGTCGGGTACTTAAATGGATGTGGCATCAGGACCGGATGCTGAACTCACCCAAGCCCGGTGTTGGCCCGATAAGCCGGTGAATTCGCGGTGCTTACCCGTACGCTACGGACGTGCGCTTGTCGTGGCCGCTGGTGGGCCGCTTGGAGCAGCTGCGGATCATCAAAGCTGCCCTTGCGGCCTCGGACACCCCCGGCGTCGTCGTCTGCGGTCCAGCGGGGGTCGGTAAGAGTCGGATCGCTCGTGAAGCGCTGTCTGCAGCCGTTTCCAGGGGTTGCGAGGGCCGATGGGCCGTCGGCACCTCGGCGGCCCGGGCGATTCCGCTGGGCGCCTTCACCGAGTGGGCGCAGCCAGGAGTCAACGACGTCGTGCAGTTGCCCCGCGCCGTGATGGAAGCCCTGACGGCCGCGCCGCCGGGTGTTCCCGTGGTACTGGCCGTCGACGACGTCCAATTGCTGGACGAGCTCTCGATTTTCGTGCTTCACCAGGTCGTGCAGCGGGGAGCCGCGAAGGTGTTGCTCACCGTTCGCGGAGGTGACCCCATTCCAGCTGCGGTGCAGGAGATCTGGGGGATCGGCCAATTCGAACGAATCGACCTGCAGCCGTTGTCGCTCGAGGAAACCGGTTCGCTGCTCTCAGCCACTCTGAGCGGGTCCGTGGATCCGATTGCCACTCAGCGACTTTGGCGGCTCACCCGCGGCAACCTGTTGTATCTGCGCAATATCGTCGAGCAGGAGGTCGCAGATCGGCGAATCGTCCGCCGGGACGGCTACTGGCGCTGGCTGGGCGATCCCGTCATGCCGCCGGGACTGGTCGAGTTGATCGAAGCCCGCATCGGAGCCCTGCCGGCGCCGGTCAGCGACGTGGTTGACGTGGTCGCTGTCGGGGAGCCAGTCGAGCTGTCGCACCTGAGGCGCATCGCTGACCCGGCAGCGATAGAGGAGGCCGACACGCGTGCCCTTATCACTCTCGAGTCGTCCGACGGCGGTGTGCAGGTGCGCTTGGCGCACCCGCTTTACGGTGAGGTGCGCCGACGGCGCGCGCCGTCGACCCGGCTGAGGCGATTGCGCGGACTCGTAGCCGCTGAACTCGCCACGTGCGAGGGCAGCGACGACATCCAGGTCGTGGTGCGCCGCGCCGCCCTGAGTCTGGAGTCCGATCTCACTCCCGACCCGGAACTCCTCGTCAGCGCGGCGCACGGCGCCGTCTGGTTGGCGGATTTGCCGCTGGCGGATCGACTTGGCGACGCCGCGGTCCGTGCCGGTGCGGGTGCCGAAGCAAGTTTTGTTCGCGCGCATGCACTTTCCTGGTTGGGCCGGGGCACCGACGCCGACGCGGTGCTGGCCGGTATCGACGTCAGCCTGTTAACCGACGTAGAGCGCGCCCGACTGGCGTTCCTGCGGGCCAGCAACGTGCTGTGGGCGCTGGGTGACCCGGCGCGCGCGAAAGCGATCATCGACGACGCGGCGCGGACCGCAGCATCACAGGTGCGTAGCTATATCGATGCCTTCCTCACGGTCTACTGGTTCGCGACCGACGAACCGGATGCCGCGCTGCGCGCCTCGAAGAGCCTGGTACTGACCGAGCTACCCGCGGTCGTCGGCGCCGAGATCGCCTGGGTCCTGGCCACGATAAGCGCGGACGCGGGACGAGCCGGGGAAGCATCGGCTCTCGCGGAGGCCGGATATGCCAGTGCGGCTCGCTCTTTCGACGCACCGCAGATGGCGTTCAACATCGCGGATTCGCACGTGAGCGCGCTGTTGTTGGCGGGCCGAATTTCGGAGGCCCTTGAGGTGGCCGAGTGGGTGAGCCGCCGGGCGGCCGACATGCCGGGGGCTGCTCAATTACTGGGCGCCGCGATCAGGGGTAGGGCCGCACTCGGAGCGGGAAATATGCAATCCGCGGGTCCGTTGCTGGAAAGTGCAGTGGTAGGACTGACCGCCACGCACGCGCTGGGCTGGGGATACCGCTATGACATCTGCCGGGTCACTGGCCTGGCTGTCGGCGGATCCGTGGAGCAGGCGACTGCCGAGCTCGCCGCGTTGGACAAACAGCATCGCCCTTTCCGGTCGCTGGACTACGAGCGCGGTTTGGCGCGGGCGTGGGTGGCTGCGGTCCAGGGCGCCGTCTCCGAGGCGATCTCGATCGCGTTGGCTACGGCCCAAAAGGCCTCGGCGAAAGGGCAATTCGGGGCGGAAGTGCTGTGTCTGCAGACCGCCGCCCAGTTTGGCGACCGATCGGGCGCAGCCAGGTTGAATGAGCTCGAAGCGGTCGTCGAGGGACCGCGGGCCGGCATCGCGGCGCGCTTCTCGGCCGCTCTCAATTCGGGCGACGCGGGTGGGCTCGCCGCGGCCTCAGACGAGTTCGAACAGGTCGGTGACCACATTGCCGCGATCGACGCGGCCGCCCATGCCGCCGTCGCGTACCGCAACCAGGGGTTACGGGGCTCGGCCCTGGGTAGTGCGGCCAGGGCGGATGCCTTGGCCGAACAGTGCGGCGGGGTGTCGACTCCAGCGCGTCGCCAGGCAAGCGAACCGCTGCCGTTCACCGATCGGGAGCGGGAGATCGTGATGCTCATCGGTGCGGGTTTGTCCAACCGGGCGGTCGCTGACCGGCTGACACTTTCGGTACGCACCGTGGAAAGCCACATCTACCGGGCGATGTCGAAAACCGGCACCACCACCCGCGAGGAACTCGCCGCGCTGGTGTCGCATCGCCGATTTGAGTAGCGGAATACTGCTTGAGTTCGACGCTGACCTTCACATGATGGCCGAGTGACCCGCCGGCTGAGTCCTGTGATCGCTGCGACCTTCGCCGCCCGTAGGGGCGTTCGTACCGAAGATCTTGTCGCGAAGGCCATCGCGACCGGCGGGACGGTGTTCGTGTTCCCCGGACAGAGTTCGTGCCTGACTGGCGGTGCGCTCGCGGCCGTCGAATGCGCGCATGCGTTCCGGGCGCAGTTGCGGCTCTGCGACGACGCTTTCGCCGAGTTCGTCGATTGGTCGCTGCTCGGGACGGTGCTGTGCGGCGCCGGGTGTCCCAGGCCGGATCGCCCCGACGTCGCGCCATCGGTGCTGTTTGCGGTGACGGTGTCGCTTGCTGCGCAGTGGCGTGCGATGGGAATCCATCCGGATGCGGTGATAGGCCTGGCCCTGGGTGAAGTCGCGGCGGCATACGTCTGCGGTGCCTTGTCGCTGCGAGACGCCGCGCGAGTGGTGACGTTGTGCGGCAACGCGATCGGGGCGGTCCCGGACACCCACTGTGCCGAGGTGGACACGCTGCGCCAACGGTTACGCGTCTCGCTCGGCGGAATGCGGCCGCGATGCGCGGATGTTCCGTTCATCTCCTCGGTCACCGGCGCCGGACTGGACACGTCGATCCTCGACGCCGATTACTGGTTCGCCAACTTGCAACAAACCGGCTTGTTCAACGAAGCCGTCCGATGGTCGTGCGAACGCGGTTACGGGACTTTCATCGAATGCAGCCCGTGCCCGGTTTTGATCCCCGGCATCCAGAAGTTCTTAGGGGAGATTGCGTCAAGTACCTGACTTGTGCGGGGCCGGGCGATCGGCAGTGTGCTCCACCATGGCCTCGGCCCACGCGGCGTGTCCCTCGAATCCGAGTGCTTCCGCCATAGCCCGATAACGGTCCGATAGATCCCGGTACACGTCGTCGCCGCCGCGGGTGCGGGCCAACAGAGCCCGCAGCCGCACTAGCGTGATCTCGCGCATCGCCCAATCCTGTTGTCCACCAAGGTGAGCCAAGCGTTCTATGGCGTCTTGCGCCTCGACCAGGTCGCCGTCGGTGCCCCGCTCCAGCAGGGTCTCCACCAGCATGCCGCTGGCGAGAACACCGAAGAAGGGGCGACCCGCTCGGTACAGCTCGTCGACCGCACTGCGCATGACCGGGATGGCGGCGTCGTGCTCGCCGCGTCGGGATCTGACCCGGGCGACCCACAGCTCGGCGACCGGAACCAGGAAGGGAATGGGTTCGTTCAGCCAGATGTCGCGGACCTGCAGCATCAGTTGCAGGCCGCGCTCGCGGTCGGCGCCGGCGTCTCGGCGCAGCAGTGCAGCTGCCAGTCCGTACTTGACGATGCTGAGCGCCGCGTTGCTCGATCCTTCGGCGGTATGCAGTGCCTGCTCGAGCTTGTCCAGCGTGGCGTCATCGGCCCGGAGCACTCCGTAGCTGATCGCCAGCCCGTAAGTCCAGCAGGCGATCATCGCCTGAGATGTCGGATCACGCTGCCCGGCCAGGTAGGCGGCATCTAAGTCCTGACGCCAGCCAGGACGGCCCACCCACCAGCCCGCAACGCCGCGCCAGGCCAGCGCTGCCGCCAGCGGCGATCCGAAACCGAACTCAGCCCCCTTGGCGGGGTCGCCGTCGGCCAGGTCGATGACGATGTCCGACCACCGCAGGATCTCGCCGAATTCGCCGGCATCGAACCAGTTGTTGAACGCTATGAACGCCAAACCTACGGTCGGCGCGGGATCGTCGATCGAGAAAAGCAGTGCCATCTGCTCGGATGCCAGCCGCGACCCCTCGCGCGTCCGCGCGGCGAACATGAGCTCGGTTTCCAGCCCGGTCATGCCGATGGCTAGTGACACCTTGTCGCCGGCCGCGGTGCACAACTCCCGCAGTTCCTCGAACAGGCCGCGGGTTTCCTGGATCGCCTGCCAGCTGATCGCGCACAACATGGTGCGGGGGGCGATGCGCATCGACAGCCGGTCGGGGTCGTCGTCGGGCAGCGCGTCGGCGATCCGTCGTGCCCGCTCCCAACTGACCCGGGCCGCGGTGACGTCGCGGGTCGCCGACCACGTTCCCGCGCGCATCTGCCAGCCATAAGCCGCAGGCAGGTCGCCGGCGGCCTCCAGGTGTTCGGCGATGAGCGCGGCATCGGAATCGGCCGATGTCGGGCTACCCGATTGGATGGCCGTGGCCAGTCGCCGGTGCCACTCGGCGCGGTCGGCCTTCAACTGCGATTCATAGGACACTTGGCGGATCAGCGGATGCCTGAAGGCGTACTCGGCGCTCGGTGCCAGCCGCACCTGGTCGATCAGTTCCGCCCGCAGCAGTTCCTCGACCTGCGGCTCGAAGCCCAACGCCGCGAGCAGATCGGCGTCGAAACGGGCACCGATCACCGATGCGGCGCTCAACGTCCGCCGCGCGGCCGAATTTAGTCGGTCGATGCGTGCCGCGATTGCCGCCTGCACCGTGGCCGGCACACTCAGCTCGGCGACTGTCGCAGAACAGACGTAGCTGCCGCGCTCGCCGGTCAGCGTCCCGCGTTGCACCAGTTCCCGCACCATCTCCTCGGTGAAGAACGGGTTGCCCGCGGCGCGCTCGGCAATGATCGGTGCCAGGTCGCCGACCGAGGGATGAGAACCGAGCAGTTCACTGAGGAGTGCCGAGGTATCTGAATCAGCCAGCGGCGCAAGCGCTATCGACTGGGCTCCGAGCACCCGCGTCAGCGCTCCCTGGTACTCCGGGCGGTAGGTGATCAGCACCACGGACGGGGTACCGGCGATGACGGTGAGGAAGTCGGCAAGCATCGACTCGCTGACCGCGTCGATCCAGTGCGCGTCCTCCACGACGAACAGCGCCGGATCGGTGCGTGCCAGCGTTGTGCTGTTGATCAATGAGGTCAACCGGCGCCGCCGGGCCTCCGGGTCTATCTGGGGCAGCGGCACGTCCGGGTCGGCGATGCCGAGCAGATCGTTGAGCATCAGCAGGTCTTGCGGGTTGGCATCGGGAGGCACGGTGTCCCGGACCTGCCTGCGGGCGGCGGGTCCGTCGAGGCCCGTGACGCCGCTGGCGGCGCGCAGCAACCTGGCCACGACGCCGAAGGAAACGTCGCGGGCGTGCGATTCGCAGAACGTCCAGTACACCTCTACGCGGCGTGAGGCGGCCCGCGCCGCGATCTCGCGAGCCACCCGGCTCTTGCCGATGCCTGGCGGTCCCACCACCGTCACGACGCCGCCGCGACCGCCGATCGCGCGGTCGACCATGGCGTCCAGCGCCGCCATCTCCCAGCGCCGGCCCACCAGGCTCGCCTCAGCGCGCGGCACCACACCGTCTGGCCGGCGGACCGCCAGCAACCGGCGGGCAAGCACCGGTTGGTCAGCCCCCTTGATCGACACCCATTCGGGCTCGTCCAGCACGACGACGTGCTCGACCAGCCGTGCGGTCGCCGCTGAGAGCAGCACCCCGCCGGGCGGCGCGGCCGATTCCATTCGTTGGGCCAGCCCGACCGTCTCTCCCGTCGCGGCGTAACCCAACACGATCTCGCCTGCAATGACCCGCCCGGAGTTGAGGCCAACCCGCAGTTGCAGCGCCACGCCGTCGCGGCGGGCGACTTCGGCCGCCAGCCCGGCGGCGTCCTCCTGGATGGCCAGCGCCGCCAGGCATCCGCGGTAGGCGTGGTCCTCTAAAGCCAATGGCGCGCCGAACAGTGCCATCACCCCGTCGCCGGTGTACTCGACGGTCCCGCCGTAGCGCTGCACCACCGCGGCCGAGCGCTGCACCAGCTCGGTCATCACCTCGCGCAGCCGCTCGATGTCCAACGCGGCCGCAATGTCCATGGAGCGCACCACGTCGGCGAACAGCACCGTCACCTGCTTGTACTTTGCGGTGTCGGCCGCAGAGATCCTGGGAGCGCCGCACTGGTCGCAGAACTTGGCGTGCTCACGCAGTTCGTTGCCGCACGACCCGCACGTGGTCACCGCCCAAGGATAGGGCGCTAACCAGCACGTTGCGCGGAGTTTCAGGTGCTCCGCCCGGCGGCCGGCGTGCAGATCCGACCCCGGGAAGGCACGCCGTCGAGATAACGACTACCTTCACCTATACGCACCTAGTGCACCGATGACGGTCCTAGGGCGGGTAGCCATATCAAGCCTGAGCGCAAAGGGGTTCTCGTGGGCGACACCGACGACACCGCAACTCTGAAGTACCCGGGGGGCGAGATCGACCTGAAGGTCGTCCACGCAACAGAAGGTGCCGACGGCATTGCGTTGGGTCCGCTGCTGTCGAAGACCGGGCACACCACCTTCGACAATGGCTTCGTCAATACGGCCTCCTGCAAGAGCGCCATCACTTACATCGACGGCGACGCCGGCATCCTGCGCTACCGCGGATATCCGATCGATCAGCTGGCCGAGAAGTCCACTTTCATCGAGGTCTCCTACCTGCTGATCTACGGCGAGCTGCCCACCACCGATCAGCTGGCCGAATTCACCCAGCGCATCCAGCTGCACACCATGCTGCACGAGGACCTCAAGCGGTTCTTCGACGGATTCCCGCGCAACGCCCACCCGATGCCGGTGTTGTCCAGCACGGTCAACGCGCTGTCGGCCTACTACCCGGATTCGCTGGACCCCACCGACAACACCCAGGTCGAGTTGTCCACCATCCGGCTGCTGGCCAAGCTGCCCACCATCGCCGCCTACGCCTACAAGAAGTCGGTCGGCCAGCCGTTCCTCTACCCGGACAACTCACTGACCCTGGTGGAGAACTTCCTGCGCATGACGTTCGGCCTGCCCGCCGAGCCCTACCAGGCCGACCCCGAGGTGGTTCGGGCCCTGGACATGCTGCTGATCCTGCACGCCGACCACGAGCAGAACTGTTCGACGTCGACCGTGCGGCTGGTCGGCTCCTCCCAGGCCAACCTGTTCACGTCGATCTCCGGCGGGATCAACGCGCTGTGGGGTCCGCTGCACGGCGGCGCGAACCAGGCCGTGCTCGAGATGCTCGAACAGATCCGCGAGAGTGGTGACGACGTGGGCGAGTTCGTTCGCAAGGTCAAGAACCGCGAGGCCGGCGTCAAGCTCATGGGCTTCGGTCACCGCGTCTACAAGAACTACGACCCGCGGGCCCGGATCGTCAAAGAGCAGGCGGACAAGATCCTGGCCAAGCTCGGCGGCGACCCGCTGCTGGACATCGCCAAGCAGCTGGAAGAGGCGGCGCTCACCGACGACTACTTCATCGAGCGCAAGCTCTACCCGAACGTCGACTTCTACACCGGCCTGATCTACCGGGCCCTGGGCTTCCCGGTCCGGATGTTCACCGTGTTGTTCGCGCTGGGCCGGCTCCCGGGCTGGATCGCGCACTGGCGCGAGATGCACGACGAGGGCGACAGCAAGATCGGGCGTCCGCGCCAGATCTACACCGGCTACACCGAGCGCGACTACGCCGGTATCGACGGCCGCTAGTTAGTTAGCGCGAGCAGACACAAAATCGCCCGGGAACGCCGTTCCCAGGGCGATTTTGCGTCTGCTCGCGCAATTGGGACTCGCGCAGCCTAGAGCGAGGCCAGCACCGCCATGGCGGCGTTGTGCCCGCCGATGCCCGAGACCGCCCCGCCGCGGCGGGCACCGGACCCGCACAGCATGATCCGGTCGTGCGCGGTGGCCACGCCCCACCGACGCGCCGGCGTGTCCAGCGGATCGTCGTCCTCAGCAAACGGCCACGACAGCGCCCCGTGGAAGATATTGCCCGCGGTCATTCCCAATCGGTCCTGTAGATCCAGCGTCGTGGTGGTCTCCAGGCAGGGACGTCCATGCGCATCGGGCAGCAGCACGTCCTGAATCGGTTCGGCCAGAACGGAATTCAACGACGCCAGCACGGCATCGGTCAGTTGCTCGCGCAGCCGGTCCGGCTCCGGAGATCCGGAGACCGGGGCTTGGAAGCCGAAGACCGTCATCGTCTGGACGCCGGGCAGGTGGGGCGAGACGATACTGCGATCGGTCAGGGAATGGCAGTACGCCTCACACGGCAACGGATCCGGCAGCTGACCGGCGGCGGCCCGCAGGTATCCGGCATCGAGTTGCGACCATGTCTCGTTGACGTGAAACGTGCCGCCGAAAGCCTTTTCGGGGTTCACGTTCTGATCACGCAGGCGCGGCAACCGACTGAGCACCATGTTGACCTTGACCTGCGGACCCGGCGCCACCGGTGGCGCCGACTCGCCCAACAGGCCGGCCAGCACCGCCGGCCCGACGCCCGCCAGCACAAAACGGCCACGGACCCGGTGCTCGTCCCCGTCGCTGCGGTAGCGCACCTGACCATCCGGATCCAGAGCGAAAACGTCAGCGGCCGTTGTAATTTCGGCTCCATGACGGGTCGCCGCGGCGGCCAGGGCGGCGGACACCGCGCCCATGCCGCCGATCGGCACATTCCAGTCGCCGGTGCCACCGCCGAGCACGTGATACAGGAAGCAGATGTTCTGCAGCAGCGACGTGTCGTTCAGGCGGGCGAAGGTGCCGACCAGCGCGTCGGTCGCGATGACACCGCGAACCACGTCGCTGGTCACGGCGTCGGCGATGGCATGACCGATCGGCTCCTCGACCATGGCATGCCATGCGGCCATGCCATCAGAGGAGCCGCCATCGAGCACGAGTTGGCGAGCCTGCTCCCGGGTGCGCAATGGTTCGAGCAGGGTAGGCCAGAGGCGCCCGGTGACCTGCCCGCAACGCCGGTAGAAAGCGGCGAAGCGGCGCTCGTCGTCGGCCGCTCCGATGGCCGCGAAGCTGCCGTTCTGCCCGACCAGCAGGCCGGTGCGTCCCGACGTTCCCGGGTCCGGCGTGTACGACGAGTAGGGTCGTCTGGCCAGTCGCACTCGCGCACCGAGGTCTTCGAGAATGCGCGTCGGCAGCAGGCTCACCAGATACGAGTAACGCGACAGTCGGACGTCAACACCGTCGAAGACCTGCGCCGATATGGTGGCACCGCCGATCTGCGGCAAGCGTTCGAGCAGTCTCACCCGAAGGCCCGCCCGGGCCAGATAGGCGGCGGCGACCAGGCCGTTATGGCCGCCGCCAATGATGACTGCATCGAAATCGGCGTCGGCCATTGGACGGGCTATCCGATGTAGCCTTCGACCTCATCAGCCGGTCGCACCGCGGCTTCGCGCGGGTCCCCACCGGTTTCGCGCAGGGCCCGGCGCTGCCGAAGCAGGTCCCAACACTGATCGAGTTCGACCTCCAGGCGGCGCAACCGCTCCTGTTCCTCGTCGGTCGAGATCTGGCCGTGCTGCACCTGCTCACGCAGGGCCTTCTCCTGGGCGACCAGCTCGCGGATGTGTGCCAGGGCGTCGCTGTCCGTCGGTTTGTTTCCGTTGGCCATTGCACCAGTCTGCCCCACGTTCCCTCGGTATCGTATGTGGACTCGGTAGGCTCATATCGCCTGAAAGCGCGAACAACGGCGGTTTGAGTGAGGAGCGACGGTGGGTCCAGATGTGGGGGTGGACGAAGCGCTCGTGCCCGCCCGTCAAATCGACCAGGCTCAGCTCACCCCGCGATACCACCGTCAGCGGCTCGGCCGCGCCTGGTTGATCGGACTCGCGGCGATTCCGTTTCTGCTGGCGATGATCGGATACGGCGCATACGAGCGGCCGATGGGCGTCAACGGGCCGACCGGCGACCTGCCCACGCTCACGGCCGCGCCGGCCGGTGCGACGAACGCCGGCAACGCTCCGAGCCTGTCGCTGTCGTTGCTCTCGATCAGCCGCAGCGGAAACAGCGTCACACTGATCGGCGACGTCCCCGACGACGCCGCAAAGGCTGCGCTGATGAAATCCCTCAAAGCTCTTACGCCGCCCGGTGTCAGTGTCGTCGACCAGATTCATATCGACCCGCTTGTGCGCACCCTCGACTTCGCGCTCGCAGAGCCGGTTTTCACCGCCGGCGCACCGATCCCTGATTTCACGTTGAAGGTCGAGAAAGACACCGTCACGCTGGGCGGGACCGCATCGCCGGATCAGAAGGACGCCGTCGAGCGCGCGGTAGTCAGCGCCTGGCCGGGCGTGAACGTCGCCAACACGATCGTGGCCAGGGGGCAGATCACGCCGAATGTGCCGCAGGCAGGTGCCCCCGTCCCCCCTCCCGGGCCTGGCGCGTGTGACAACCTCCAAGCGGTCCTCAACAAGATGACCGGAGGTCCACTGGGCTTCGGCACCGACGGGGTTAGCCTCACTCCGGACGACACGCAGATCCTGATCCGGGTGGCCGACCAGCTCAAGGCCTGCCCGGCCGCGCGCATCACAGTCAACGGGTACACCGATAACGCCAGCGCCGAGGGGATCAACATTCCGTTGAGCGTGCAGCGGGCCAACCTGGTGGCCGAGTTCCTCATTGCCAACGGCGTCACCCGGGATCGCGTTTCGGCCAAAGGTCTGGGTTCGGCCAACCCGATAGCCAGTAATGACACGGCTGAGGGTCGTGCGAAGAACCGTCGCGCCGAGCTTGTGGTCGGCTAGGGGAGAATCAAGCATGGGGTTTCTGATCCAGTGGTTGGTCTACCTGGCTGCTTTTGTGGCCGGGTCGGCTGTCGCCTACGGGATCGCCTCTCTGCTGATCAAGTCCGACAAATCGGCACGAAAGCCGGAAGAGGTTGAGCCCGAGCCTGTTTCAGAACCGCTTCCTGCGGCGAGCGAAGTGCCGCAGCCGGTGTGGCCCGAGCCTCAGGCGGCGCCAGTCGAGGAGTCTGAGACGTTCGAGCAGCTGCTGTGGCCGGAGTCGGTTCAGCCGGCGGCCGAGGTTGCAGAGGAGCCCGCGCCCGCACCCGAGCCCGAGCCCGAGCAGTCCGTGGCAGCGGAGCCCGAGGTTGCCGAGGTGGTGGAGGATGCACCTGCCGACCCGGCGGTCGAGGAGCCGGTTGCCGAAGTAGCCGAGCCAGAACTCGAAGCCGAGGCAGTGGAGGCAGAGCCCGAGGTGGCCGATGTGCCTGAGCCGGCGCAGACGCAGCCCGATCTGCAATCGGTTGAGCCGGAGATTGCAGAGCCGGTCGCCGAGGTTTTCGAAGAACCCGAGCCCGAGCCCGGTGACGTCGAGGCCGCGGTCGCAGAGTCGTCAGAGCCCGAGGCGGTCGAGCCGGAGATTGCGGACCCGGTCGCCGAACCAGGACCCGAGCCGGAGGTGGCCGAGGCGCCGGAATCTGGGCTGCCGCAGCCGCAATGGCCCGGCCCGCAGATTGTCGAGCCGGAGACCGTCGAGCCGGTCGCCGAAGTTCCCGAAGCAGAGCCAGAGCCAGAACCCGAACTCGAGGCCGAACTAGCGCCCGGGGTCGCCGAGGCGCCGGAGTCTGAGCTGTCGCAGCCGAAGTGGCCCGGTCCCCAGATTGTCGAGCCGGCCATTGTCGAGCCGGAGATTGTCGAGCCGGCCGCCGCAGCCCCCGAACCCGAACCGGAACCGGAACTTGCCGAGTCGTCTGAACCCGAGCCGGCGCTGGTGCAGCCGCAGTGGCCGGGCCCCGCGTCTCAGTGGCCCGGCCCGCAGACGGTTGAGTCGGAGGATGCGGAGCCGGTTGGAGAGGTCGCCGAAGAGCCCGAACCCGAACCTGAACCTGAACCGGAGCCCGGGGTCGCCGAGTCGTCAGAACCTGAGTCAGAGATCCCGCAACCTCCGTGGCCGGGGACCGTGTCGCAGTGGCCAGGCCCCGAAACGGTCGAGCGCGAGGAGCCCGAAGCGGCCGAGCCCGAGACCGAACTGCCGCAGCCACAATGGCCGGGCCCGCCGTCGCAATGGCCCGGCATTGGAGTGAAGCGGTGATCGCCCAGGTGCACTGGTGGTTGGCCGCCGTGTCGTTCGGGCTGGGCATGGTGTTGACGTTCACGCTGATGGCCCGGCCCGCCAGACTTCAGATGCCGGCCTGGGTCCTTGCCGAACCGAAATCGCGTCCCAAACCCGAACCGGTGATGAAAGCCCCGGCCACCGAGGCGCCCACCAGTAAGCTGCCGGCCGCCAAGCCCAAACCCAAACCCGGACCGGCGAAGAAGAAAGCCATCTCGAAGGCGCCGCCGCGAAAGCGCAGGCCCGTCTCCGGCGATGCGGCGACCGAACGGATTCCCGCCGTCAAAGACCCTGCGACGGAACAGATTCCGGTGGCACGCAAGAGGCCGGCGAAGAAGGCCCCCGCCAAGAAGGCGAGGCCGAAGGGTGCCCCGCCCAGACGCAGGCCCGTTCCGAAAGATGCTGTGACGGAGAAGATTCCAGTAAGCAGCGAAGCCGAGACCATCGTTCTGCCGCTGATGCCTTACGCGCCCTACGGCCCGGGGTCCATGCGCGCCAAGCTCGACGGCAGCGGCCCGGAGGGGTGGACGATCAAGGGACGCATGGATTCCCGGCTGTTCTACGGGCCAGAGGATGAGTGTTACGAGGACACGGAGGCCCAAGTCTGGTTCCAGGACGAGGAGTCCGCCGCGCGGGCGTTCTTCACGCCCTGGCGCAACAGCACTCGTAAAAACTAGCTCGGTCCGGGAAGGCGCAGCACCAGGCGCGCTCCACCCAGCGGGCTGCCTTCCAGCGACGCCGTTCCGCCGTGCAGGTGTGCTTGTTGCGCGACCAGAGCCAGCCCGAGCCCCGATCCCGAATGCGACGCTGTCGAGCCCCGGGAGAACCGCTCGAACACCACCTGTCGCTCCTGCTCCGGCACCCCGCTGCCGTTATCGTCGATGGCGATCTCGACTCCGGCCCGTGAGCTGACCGCGGACAGCTGGACGTGGGTGGCGCCGCCGTGCTTGACCGCGTTGGCGATGGCATTGTCGACGGCCAGGCGCAACCCGGCCGGCATCCCGACGATGATGCACGTCGGCGAGGGCACCAACGACACATCGAGATCGGGGTAGATGCGGGTGGCGTCGTGGGCGGCGCGGTCGAGCAGATCGGTGATGTCGACGGGCACGTGGTCGTCGGAGGTGGACAGTTCGCCCTGCGCCAACCGCTCGAGTGCGCTGAGCGTGGCCTCGATCCGCGACTGGGTGCGGATCACGTCGCTCAGCACTTCTTTGCGTTGATCGTCGGGCAGATCGAGGGTGGCCAGCACCTCGAGGTTGGTGCGCATCGCGGTCAGCGGGGTCCGCAGTTCGTGAGAGGAGACGGCCGCGAAGTCGCGGGCTGAGGCCAGCGCCTCTTGTGTCCGGTTCTGCTCGTTCCAGATGCGTTGCAACATGCCTCGCATGGCTTCGGCGATCTCCACGGCTTCACTGGCGCCGTGCACTTCGACCCGCGGGTCCTCGTCACCCGCGTCGATCGAGCGGGTCTGTTCGGCGAGCTGTTTGAACGGCCTTACCGCGAAAGCGGCCAGCAGCCAAGCGAATACGGCTGCGGCGCCGATGGCCAGGGTACAGATCAGCAGTACCCGGCGGTGCAGGTTGTTGGTTTCGGCGTAGGTGGCGTCATACGTCGCGGCGACGGCGACCGAGGTGGGCTCCGGACCCGGGATCTCGACCGTGCGCACCCGGTAACGCACGCCGTGGATGAATGTGTCGGCGTAGTCGGCCTGCAGCTTGGGCAGGTTGATGTCGGTGTTCGACTTGATCACGTTGCCGCGGCGCACGGTGATCAGTGCGTCCTGGTCGTTGGGGGATCGCGGTATCTCGTCCAGGCCGCGGGGGACGAACGGGATCGCGAACCCGGCGGCTTCGTCCAGCCTGCGGTCCAGCCGTTCCTTGCGGTCCTTGGTGATTCCCACCCAGACCACGGCGCCCACGATCAGCACCGGAATGGCGGCCCCGATGACCGTGGCGACCACCACCCGAGTCCGAAGCGACGGTGTGCGGGCGAAGATTCGCGACAGGATGTTCACTGCCACCATCGGGCACCTACCGCGCTCATTGCATCCTGAGCACGAAACCGACTCCCCGGACGGTGTGCAGAAGCCGCGGGCCGCCATTGGCTTCCAGCTTGCGCCGCAGGTATCCGATGAAGACGTCGACGACGTTGGTATCGGCCGCGAAGTCGTAGCCCCACACCAACTCGAGCAGTTGCGCGCGGGACAACACCGCCGTCTTGTGCTCGGCGAGCACGGCGAGCAGGTCGAACTCCCGCTTGGTGAGGTCCACGTCGACGCCGTTGACGCGGGCGCGTCGACCCGGGATGTCCACTTCCAGCGGACCCACCGTGATGGTCTCGGAGGACGAGGTGGCCGTGGCGCCGCGCCGGCGCAGCAGGGCGCGCACCCGCGCCACCAGCTCGGCCAGCACGAACGGCTTGACGAGGTAGTCGTCGGCACCGGCCTCCAGCCCCGCGACCCGGTCGTCGACGGAGCTGCGCGCGCTCAGCACGCATACCGGCACGTCGTTGTCCATGGCTCTCAGTGCCGTGACCACGCTGACGCCGTCCAGCACGGGCATGTTGATGTCGAGCACGATCGCGTCCGGCCGCGTCTCGGTGGCGCTGCGCAAAGCCTCCGCGCCGTCGACCGCGGTGGACACCTCGAATCCGGACAGCCGCAAACCACGTTCCAGCGAGGCGAGCACATCGGAGTCGTCGTCGACCACCAAGACCCGAGGTGAGTTCACACCAGTGTCCATGCGCCTATCTTGCCTGATTGAGCGCAACGGCGGTGGGAGGCGCTCCTTCCACTGGCGAGCAGACACAAACTCGCACAGAAATCCCGGTTAAGGTGCGATTTTGTGTCTGCTCGCGGGAGGACTCGCGGGAGGACTCGCGGGAGGACTCGCGGGGATCAGAGGTCGTCGGCGGCACCGCGGCCGGCGGCCCGACCGGAGAAGATGCAACCGCCCAGGAACGTCCCCTCCAGCGCGTTGTATCCGTGCACGCCTCCGCCGCCGAACCCGGCGACCTCTCCCGCCGCGTACAAGCCGGGGATGGGTTGACCGTCCTTGCCCATGGCGCGGGAGGACAAATCAGTCTGGATGCCGCCCAACGTCTTTCGCGTCAGGATGTGCAGCTTGGCCGCGATCAGCGGTCCGGCCTTGGGGTCCAGGATGCGGTGCGGCGCGGCGACCCGGCCTAGTCGATCGCCCAGTGCGCGCCGCGCGTTGCGGATGCCCTGCACCTGTACGTCCTTGCAGAACGGGTTGGCGATCTGCAGATCGCGGGACTCGATCTGGGCGCGGATTCCGGCTGGATCCAGCAGCGGTTCATCGGTCAGGGCATTCATTTTTGCAACGAGATCTTCGAGGTTGTCCGCGATCACGAAGTCGGCTCCGTGCGCCTTGAACGCCTCGACCGGACCCGTCGCGTCTTTATTGAAGATGCGCTGCTGCAGCACTTTCATCAGGCTCTTGCCGGTGATGTCGGGGTTCTGTTCCGAACCCGACAAGGCGAATTCCTTCTTGATGATCTTCTGGGTCAGCACGTACCAGGAGTGGTCGTAGTTCGCGATCTCGGGATTGGTGCGCAGATACTTCAGCGTGCCCAGGGTGTCGTAGCCGGGCAGGAACGGCGCCGGCAGCCGTCGGCCCAGCGCGTCGAACCACATCGACGATGGGCCCGGAATGATGCGGATGGCGTGCTTGGGCCAGATCGGGTCCCAGTTCTTGACGCCCTCGGTGTAATGCCACATCCGGTCGCGGTTGACTAGGCGGACCCCGCTGTCGTGGGCGATGTCCAGCATGCGCCCATCGACGTATTCCGGAACCCCGGTGATCATCGACGACGGTGGGGTGCCCATTCGCTCGGGCCAGTACCGCCGCACCATCTCGTGGTTGCCGCCGATCCCGCCGGTGGTGATGATCACCGCCTGCGCCGACAACTCGAACTCGCCGACCGCGTCTCGGTTGGACGGGGCGCCGCGCACCGCATCATCGGGCGCCAGCACCGTGCCCTTGATGCCGGTGACCGCGCCGTCGGTGAACACCAATTCGTCCACCCGGTGACGGTGGTGGAAGGTCACCTGATTGTCCTGTGCGGCGTCCAGGGCCGAATTCACAAAGGGCTCAACGACTCCGGTGCCCGTCCCCCACGCGACGTGGAAGCGCGGTACCGAGTTGCCGTGTCCGTCGGCACGCAGGTCACCCCGCTCGGCCCACCCCACCGTGGGCATGAACCTGATACCCAGGTCGGTCAGGTAGGACCGCTTCTCGCCCGCGGCGAACTCCACGTAGGAACGGGCCCACTTGGCCGCCCACACGTCTTCGTCGTCAGGGCGATCGAACGCCGCGCTGCCGGACCAGTCGTTCCAGGCCAGCTCGAGGGAGTCTTTGATCCCCAGCACCCGCTGCTCGGGGGTGTCGACCAGGAAGAGGCCGCCGAACGACCAGAAGGCCTGACCGCCCAGATTGGCCTCGTTCTCCTGATCGACCACGGCGACCTTCTTGCCGCGGCGGGTCAGTTCGTGGGTGGCGACCAGCCCGGCCAGCCCCGCGCCCACAACGATGACATCAGCGTCCATGAAACAGCCCTCTCGTGCACCACGACACCTGAACTAGATACACAAACGTATCATATGCATGGACGCATCGAAAGGGGTCAATCGCGAGTCAGCACAACGTTCATCAGCTGGGTGAGCCAAGCGCGCGCCGCCGTCTGGTCGCTGTCGAGCAGTAGCTGAATGCTGACCCCGTCGTAGGCGGCGATGATGGCGCGGGCCGTGTCGGTCACGCTGTCGATCGCTTTGTGGAACCCGATGCCGCTGGCGATCAGCCGTTCCTCGATCACTTTGCGCAGTTGCGCGCGATGGACCTCCCAGCGGTGGGCGAGCTCGGGGTTGCGCGCCGCGTACAGCAGGAAGTCGAACTTGATCAGCAGCCAGTCACGTTCGAGAAGCAGCGTGTCGACGATCCGGTTGACGACCCCGGGCAGGTCGACCACCGCGTCGGCGCCCTCCATCGCGGCGCGGACCTGCTCCGCGGTGCGGCCGGCCCACTCGTCGTACAAGAGGAAGAACAACTCCTCCAAACTCTCGAACTGCGAATAGAACGCGCCCCGGGTGTAACCGGCGGCTTCGCACACGTCCTCGATGGTCACGTGGCCATAGCCCTTTTCGGCGAATACGCGGAACGCCGCCTCGATGAGGCGGGCGCGGGTCTCGGCGCGGCGTTTGGTGACTCGCGGTGGCTTCGCAGTGGTGGTCGCAGTTGCCATGTGTGCACCCCCTGGTTATTTATGTAGCCGATACATTGCCACATCGGATACGTGGAGGGCCACATCGGGGGCCGAATGTCGTCGACGTGAGTTCTCCGGGTGGTCAGGGAGCGGTTCCGCCCGGGGTGAGTACCACGTTGAGCAGCTTTATGAGCCGGGCGCGCGCGGCGCCGTCGTCGTTTTCCAGGATCAGCTGGGTGGCCAGACCGTCATAAAGGGCGATTACGGCTTGGGCCGTCTCTTCTACGCTGCCGATTGACTCATGCGACCCGATGCCCCGCGCTATGAGCAGCTCCTCGATGGTCCTGCGCAGTTTGCCGCGGTGGACGGACCAGCGCTGGGCCAGCTCCGGATTGCGCGCGGCCACCGCCAGCAGATCCACCTTGATCAACAGCCACTCGCGTTCGAGTAGCAGCGTCTCCACGATGCGCGCGATGATCCCGGGCAGGTCGTTGACCGGATCACCGGCGTCGACGGCGCCACGCACCTGCTCGGCGATCTGGGCCGTCCATTGGTGGTAGATGACGAAAAGCAGCTCCTCGAGGCTTTCGAACTGTGAGTAGAACGCACCCCGCGTGTAGCCGGCCGCGGTGCACACATCTTTGATGGTGACCTGCCCATAGCCCTTCTCGGCGAAGACTTCGATCGCCGCATCGATCAGTCGTCCGCGGGTTTCGGCGCGGCGCTTGGTGACGCGCGTCGCCTTTGCGGTGCTCGCTGACGTCATTCGCCGCTCCGTCCTCTCTGTGATCCCTAAGAGTATCGGATGCACCATAGCATAAAATATGTTGACGTATCGTATACACAAATGTATGTTTCGGGCGGTTGATGAAAGGGGTGTGTCAAGGTGATCGGATTCGAAATGCTGGCTCCGGAAGTGAACTCGGCGCGCATCTACACCGGGCCCGGTTCCGGACCGTTGTTCTCGGCGGCCGCCGCCTGGGACGGGCTGACGTCAGAGCTGCAGTCTTCGGCTTCGTCCTTCGACGCGGTGATATCGGATCTGGTCAGCGGGTCGTGGGCGGGTCCCGCGGCCAATGCGATGGTCGGCATCGCGGCGGGTTTCGTCGGGTGGTTGAGCGCCTCGTCGGCCATCGCCGAGGTCGCGGCCGTGCAGGCCCGCGCGGCGGCGACGGCATTTGAGGCCGCTCGGACCGCCACCGTCCATCCCGCTGAGGTGACGGCCAACCGGAATCACCAGTTGGCGTTGATTGCGACGAACTTCCTGGGCCAGAACACTCCGGCGATTGCGGCCGCGGACTTCCTCTACATCGAGATGTGGATCCAGGATGTGGCCGCCATGCTGGGCTATCTCGCGGACGCGGCTTCGGTGGCTGTCTCGTTGACGCCGTTCGCGGCGCTGCCGGCCGAGCTCGCCGGGTTTGCGTCACAGGCGGTGACGCTCGCTCAAGCGATCCCACTGGACGCGGTGTCGCAGGGCTTTCAGTTGGCGTCCACTGCGGTCGGCACAGCGTTGACACCGCTTTCCAGTCTGGGCAGCGCCGGGGCGCCGGGCAGTGCCGCACTGGTCGGGGCCTCGGAGCCGTCGGAAATGCCGGCCATCGCGGCAGCCGAGGCGATCAAGCCGACGGGTGGAACCGGTTTCGGCGCGGCGGCGGGACTGGGTCAGGCGCGCACGGTCGGTGCGTTGTCGGTGCCGCAGAGTTGGGTCGGATCGGTGCCGGACCCGCGGGCTGCTTCCGCGTTGCCGGGCACCAGCCTTGCCGGTGCAGCGACGATCGCTAACGCCGAGATGGCAGCCGGGGCCGGCGCCGGGATGCCGATGATGCCGGTGCCGGCGGGAGCGGGTGCCAACGGCGGCATGCCTGGGCGGATGGTCGGCGGCGGCGGGGGTTCGCATGTGGTGCAGCAGCGGCCCAGCGTGATCCCGCAGGTCGGGGTATGACGCTCACCGGTTGACCAGGCCGCTCAGTTGCCACGCGAACTTTCGTCGTGCCGCCGGAACGTACGCCGCAAGGCGCATGGCCGAATTGCGGACCGGGCGCAGCGGTCGCGGCATGGTCGAGACCTTCGTCAACCGTCCGGTCAGCTTCAGGACCCGTCGTGCGCGCGCTCGCTGGGTCGCGCTGTATGCGTCCAGCGCGGAGTCAGAAACCTCGGCCAGTGCCTCTGCCAGCGTGACGGCGTCGTTGATGCCCAGGTTCATGCCCTGGCCGCCGGCGGGACTGTGCACGTGCGCGGCATCGCCTGCCAGGATCAGCCGGCCTGCCCGGTAGGTGTCGGCGACGCGGTGCTGGATCCGGAAGCGAGACCCCCAGACCAACTCGGTGACGACCGTGCGTCCCGGACCGAAGCCGCGGCTGTCCAGCAAATCCTGCACGAACTCGACCGTGGGCACTGACGGCGCCTGGGCGGCCGGGGCCACGATGCGGTAGACGTCACCGGGCAACGGCGCCAGCACGGTCAGGCCCTCGTTGCCGTAGAAGAGGATGACCTCGTCGGCGGGAGCGTCGCCGGCGACCCGCACATCGGCCAGCGCGAAGGACTCGGCGAATTCCCCACCGGTGAAGCCGATTCCGGCTTGCCGGCGGATGGTGCTGTGCATCCCGTCGGCGCCGACGACGTAGCCCGCACGGACGCTGTCGCCGTCGTCGAACGACACGGTGACCCCGGTTGCGTCCTGGCTCAGCTGGCTCACCGCCTTGGGTCGAATCACCTTGCTGCCCAATTCATTCAGCCGATCCTCCAGCGCCCTCTCGGTGTCGGCTTGGGAGATCATCAGGCTGTACGGGTAGGCGGTCGGCAGCTTGCTGAAGTCGACCCGGATAAGGACGCGTGAGCCCTGCCGCATGGTGAATCGCGGCGCGGTCAGCCCGGCCTTGACCAGCCGCCGGGAAACGTCTAGGTCTTCCAGCAATTCCAGACTGCGGGCATTCACCACGGCGGCGCGGGAGGTGTTGGCACCGGACGGCAGTTCGTCCACCACCACCACGTCGACTCCCCGGGCAACCAGTGAGGCGGCCAGTGTGAGCCCGGTGGGCCCGGCGCCTACGACGAGGACATCGGTGTCTTTCATGGTGGGTCCTTTCCTCAACCAGCTAAGTCAACAACTGTTGACATAACCGATGATGCGCGCGGTCGCCCGGTATGTCAACACTTGTTGGCCTACAGTTGTTGACATGAGGCGGTCGTCGGCGGAGACCAAGGCCCTGATTCTGGCCAAAGCGCGCGAGCGGTTCGGGACGGCCGGGTTTCAGGCCGCCACCATCCGGGCAATCGCCGCAGATGCCGGCGTGGATCCGGCGATGGTGATGCGGTACTTCGGCACCAAGGATCAACTGTTCGCCGCCGCAGCCGAATTCGATTTGCGGCTGCCGGATTTCGCGCCTGCTGACCGGGGCCGTCTCGGCCCGTTGCTGGTCGGCCATTTCCTGCGGCGCTGGGAGGGTGGCGACGATGCCCTGGTAATTCTGTTGCGCTGCAGTGCCACGAATAATGTTGCAGCACAACGAATGCGGGATATTTTCGGAATTCAGTTGCAGCCGCTGGTGGCAGCCTGGGCGCCGCCCGGTGAAGCCGGAAAGCGGGCCGGGCTCATCGCCACCCAGATCCTGGGCCTGGCGTTGTGCCGCTTCGTGTTACGGCTGCCGCCCGTGGTCGATATGAGTCAGGACGAGGTCGTCGAGTGGCTCGGGCCGACGATCCAGCGTTATCTGGACGACTGAGTTTCGGGTAGCCCGATGCGGCGGTAGCGCCGCAGGCGCGCGGCCAGGCGCTGCGACGCCGGCGTTTCGCGCAGCGCGTGGACCTCAGCGGCGATGGCCGCCGACAGTCGCCGCGCGAACTGGACCGGTTCGTCGGCGGCGTCAGGATGCTCGGGAACGATAGCGTCGACTATCCCGGACGCCAGTAGATCAGCCGACCGAATGCCCTGTGCCGCAGCAAGTTCGGCCGCGTGGTCGGTGTCGCGGAAAACGATCGCGCTGGCACCTTCCGGTGGCAACGGCGCCAACCAGCCGTGCAGCGCGGCCAGCACCCGGTCGGCGGGCACCATCGCCAGCGCAGGCCCGCCGCTGCCCTGACCCAGCAGCACCGACACCGTCGGCGTATCCAGCGTGACGAGCTCGGCCAGGCACTGGGCGATCTGGCCGGCCAGCCCACCCTGCTCGGCTTCGGCCGACAGCGCCGGACCGGCGGTGTCGATCACCAGCACCAGCGGCAGGCGAAGTTCGGCGGCCAGCGCCATGCCGCGGCGGGCCTCGCGCAGCGAACCGGGCCCCACGGTGTTTCCCCCGCCGCTGTCCATCCTCTGCTGGCCGAGCACAACCACGGGCTGGCCGCCGAAGCGGGCCAGCGCCAGCAGCGTCGTCGCCGCCTCACCCTGGCCGGTGCCGGACAACAGCACCCGGTCGGTGGCGCCGTGCCGCAGCAGATACCGCGCATCGGGGCGGTCGGCGCGACGCGAAGCGATCACCGAGTCCCAGGCGGGCACGTCAGGAATCGGTTCGGCAGGCGCCTGCGCCGGCGGTGGGTCGGGAGTGTCCGCGATGACCGTCAGGGCCCGGTGCAGCGTCGTCCGCAGCTCATCGAGCCCGACGACGCCGTCGATCACCCCGTGGCGCTGCAGATTCTCCGCGGTTTGAACGCCGGTCGGAAACGGCTGGTCGTACAGGAGTTCGTATACCCGGGGCCCCAGGAACCCGACCAGGGCGCCGGGCTCGGCGACGGTGACGTGGCCCAGCGAACCCCACGACGCGAAGACCCCGCCGGTGGTCGGGTTGCGCAGGTAGACCAGGTAGGGAAGGTGGGCCTGGCGGTGCAGCTTGACGGCCGCGGCGATCTTGACCATCTGCAGGAACGCGACAGTGCCCTCCTGCATCCGGGTGCCGCCCGAGCAGGGTGACGCCAGCAGCGGCAGCCGCTCGGCCGTCGCGCGCTCCACCGTGGCGGTGATGCGTTCGGCCGCGGCCACGCCGATCGAGCCGGCCAGAAAGGTGAAGTCGCAGACCACCACCGCGACCCGCCGTCCGAACACCCGTCCCTCGCCGGTGGATACCGCTTCGTCGCGGCCGCTGGCAGTGCGCGCGTCGGCCAGCTCGCGCGCATAACCGCTGGACATCGGTACTGGGAGCGGGTCGACGTCCCAGCTGACGAACGAGCCCTCGTCGAGCACTGCGTCGCGCAGTTGGTCGGTCGTGATCCGGCTCACAAGGACGAGGCTATATATCCTGGCCCCCATGATCGGTGTCACCCAGAGCGAAGCCGTCACGACCATCGAGCTGCAGCGGCCCGAGCGACGCAATGCCCTGAACTCTCAACTCGTGGAGGAACTGCGGGAAGCTCTGCTCAAGGCCGACGGGACGGACACCCGGGTCGTCGTGCTGACCGGCCAGGGGACCGCCTTCTGCGCGGGCGCCGATTTGTCCGGAGACGCCTTCGCCGCGGATTACCCCGATCGGCTGGTCGAGCTGCACCGGGTGATGGATGCGGTGCCGGTCCCCGTCATCGGCGCTGTCAACGGACCGGCCATCGGCGCGGGGCTGCAGTTGGCCATGCAGTGTGACCTGCGGGTCGTAGCCCCGGACGCATTCTTTCAATTCCCGACCTCGAAATACGGCCTGGCCCTGGATAACTGGAGTATCCGTCGGCTGTCGTCGCTGGTTGGTCACGGCCGGGCGCGGGCGATGCTGCTGACCGCCGAGAAGCTGACCGCCGACGTGGCGCTGCAGACCGGGATGGCCAACCGAATCGGAACGCTCGCCGATGCGCAGGAATGGGCAGCGGAGATTTCCGGTCTGGCGCCGCTGGCTATCCAGCACGCCAAGCGGGTACTCAACGACGACGGGTCGATCGAAGAGCCGCGGCCCGAGCACAAGGATCTTTTCGACAAGGCGTGGGGCAGCCAGGACGTGATCGAGGCGCAGGTCGCCCGGATCGAGAAGCGGCCGCCGAACTTTCAGGGGGCGTAACTGTCATGATGCGGCGGGCGCTGCGACTGGCCGGCGGTACGGTTTCGCTGGCGGCGGGTGGCTGGCTGCTGCGGGCGCTGCACGGCGCGCCCGCTGCGCTGGGCGCCGACCCGTCGTCGATCGCGGCGGTCTCCGAAGGTTCGCCGAACTACCAGGACGGGGTTTTCGTCAACCTCGACCCGAGTTCGCTCTATGTGATGAACCGCGAGGAGATGCGGCAGATCGCGTGGGAGTTGATCGGGAACCGCGGCGCCAGCCTGCCCGCGAAGCCGATCCCGTTGGCCTCGCCGTCGATTTACCAGGGCGAGCCGGCGGAGCTGGCGGTGAGCTGGTTCGGGCACTCGACGGCGTTGGTGGAGATCGACGGGTTCCGCGTACTGACGGATCCGGTGTGGAGCGACCGCTGCTCGCCGTCGGACATTGTGGGTCCGCAGCGTTTGCACCCGCCGCCGGTCCTGCTGGAAGGGCTGCCGGCGGTGGACGCCGTGGTGATCAGCCACGACCACTACGACCACCTGGACATCGACACCGTGCGTGCGCTGGCCCGCACCCAACGGGCGCCGTTCTTCGTGCCGCTCGGGGTGGGAGCGCACCTGCGCTCATGGGGGATACCCGAGCAGCGGATCGTCGAACTGGACTGGAATCAGAGCGCGCAGGTCGACGAGTTGACCATCGTCTGCATGCCGGCCCGGCACTTTTCGGGTCGTTTCTTCTCCCGCAACAACACGCTGTGGGCGTCCTGGGCGTTCATCGGCCCCGGCCACCGCGCATACTTCGGCGGCGACACCGGCTACACCAAGAGCTTCGCTGAGATCGGTTCTGACCACGGACCGTTCGACCTGACGCTGATGCCGATCGGGGCGTACAACACGGCCTGGCCCGACATCCACATGAATCCCGAGGAGGCGGTCCGGGGACACCTGGACGTCACCGACTCAGGCTCGGGGCTGCTGGTACCGATCCACTGGGGCACCTTCCGGCTGGCGCCGCACCCGTGGGCGGAGCCGGTCGAGCGGGTGCTCAAGGCCGCCGAGCCGGATGGCGTTCAAGTTGCCGTGCCGTTGCCCGGGCAGCGCATCGACACGGTCAACCCGCTGCGATTCAACCCGTGGTGGCGGCTGTAACGCGGGCTAAAGTGCGGCCATGACGAAACGCGCGGCCGCAGCCGCACTACTGATGGTGCTGCTCGCGGTGACCGGTTGCGGGTCATCCCGGCCGGTCGCCGCCCCTTCCTCGCCGCCCGCGCAATTACCGCCCAACGAAGTGTCGGGCGTGCAGATCCCGGCCGGGCGCATCGACGAAGCCGTCGCCAAGGTCGACGGCCTGGTGGCCGAGCTGATGAAGAATTCCGGCATCCCGGGTATGGCCGTGGCGATTGTGCACGGCGGAAAGACGTTGTACGCCAAAGGCTTCGGTATCAAGGATGCCGGCAAAGGCGACGGCCCGGACAACAAGGTCAACGCCGACACCGTGTTTCAGCTGGCGTCGGTGTCCAAGTCGGTCGGAGCGACCGTGGTGGCACATGAGGTGACCGAGGGCGCAATCACCTGGGACACACCCGTGGCGACGAAACTGCCGGGCTTCACCCTCATCGATCCTTACGTCACCACGCACGTCAGCATCGCCGACCTGTACTCGCACCGCTCGGGTCTACCCGACCACGCCGGCGACGCCCTGGAAGATCTGGGCTACGACCGGCAGCAGGTGCTCGATCGGTTGAAGTACCTGCCGCTCGCGCCGTTTCGGATCAGCTACGCCTACACCAACTTCGGCGTGACGGCAGCTGCCGACGCAGTGGCCGCGGCGGCCGGCAAGCCCTGGGAGGACCTGTCCGAGGAGGTCCTGTACCGCCCGCTGGGAATGACGTCGACCAGTTCGAAGTTCGCCGATTTCCTGGCCAGGCCCAACCACGCGGTCAACCACATCAAGAGCGGTGACAGGTGGGAAGCGCGATTCCAGCGCGATCCCGACCCTCAGACGCCGGCCGGTGGGGTGAGTTCGTCGGTCAACGACATGGCGCGCTGGCTGACCATGGTGATGGCCAACGGCACCTACAACGGCCAGCGGATCACTTCACCGGAGGCGCTATTGCCTGCCATCACCCCGCAGGTCATCTCGACTGCAGCCAGGAACCCGAATGCCCGAGCCGGCACCTACGGCCACGGGTTCAACACCTCGGTGACCTCGTCGGGCCGCACGATGTACAGCCACTCGGGCGCCTTCGGGCTCGGCGCCGCAACGAATTTCGCCGTTATGCCGTCGGAGGACATCGGTATCATCGCCCTCACCAACGCCGCGCCGTACGGTATTCCGGAGGCGCTGACCGCGCAGTTCATGGATCTGGTGCAATACGGTCAGGTGCGAGAGGACTGGGCGAATCTGTACCGGCAACAACTTGCGCCGATGAACAACCCCGACGGCACGCTCGTCGGCAAGCAGCCCCCGGTCAGCCCCGCACCGGCCAAGCCGTTGAGCGACTACGCCGGCGTCTATAACAACGACTACTGGGGACCGGCCACCGTCAGCGACCACGACGGCCGGCTGCAGCTCACACTCGGACCGAAAAACCAGACCTTCGACTTGGCGCACTGGGACGGCGACACCTTCACCTTTCCGCTGTCCACCGAAAACGCCTTGCCCGGTTCGGTTTCCACGGCAGTTTTCACCGGCGAGGCACTGAAGATCGAATACTTCGACTCCAGCGGCCTGGGGACCTTCACGCGATGACCGCCAGCGGCCTGACCGATGCGGAGGTGGCGCAGCGGGTCGCCGACGGTCAGGCCAACGACGTTCCCGAGCGTGCCACCCGCAGCATCGCTCACATCGTCCGGGCCAATGTCTTCACGCGGATCAATGCGATCCTCGGTGTGCTGTTCGGCATCGTGCTGCTCACCGGATCTTTGATCAACGGGCTGTTCGGGATGCTCATCGTCGCGAACAGCGTCATCGGCATGGTCCAGGAGATCCGCGCCAAGCAGACATTGGACCGGCTGGCGATCATCGGCCAGGCAAAACCTCTGGTGCGCAGGCAATCCGGCACGGTCACCCTGCCACCCGGGGACGTGGTGCTCGACGACATCATCGAGCTGGGCCCTGGCGATCAGATCGTGGTCGACGGTGAGGCCGTCGAAACGCGGAACCTCGAGATCGACGAATCGCTGCTGACGGGGGAAGCCGATCCGATCGCCAAAGAGGTTGGCGACAAAGTGATGTCAGGAAGCTTTGTTGTCGCCGGCGCCGGCGCCTATCGTGCCACCAAGGTCGGCGGCGATGCCTACGCGGCCAAACTGGCCGCCGAAGCCAGCAAGTTCACCCTGGTGAAATCCGAACTGCGAAACGGCATCAACCGGATCTTGCAGTTCATCACCTACCTCCTGATCCCGGTGGGACTACTGACCATCTACACCCAGCTCTTCACCACGAACGTGGGGTGGCGCGAATCGGTGCTTGCCATGGTGGGCGCGCTGGTGCCGATGGTGCCCGAAGGACTGGTGCTGATGACGTCGATCGCGTTCGCCGTCGGCGTGGTCCGACTGGGCCGGCGGCAGTGTCTCGTGCAAGAGTTGCCGGCCATCGAGGGATTGGCACGCGTCGACGTGGTCTGCGCGGATAAGACGGGCACCCTGACCGAAACTGGAATGCGAGTGTCCGAAGTCCGGGAACTCGACGACGCGGCGCAGAGTGTTGCCGAGGTGCTTGCCGCGCTGGCCGCGGCCGACCCCCGCCCGAATGCCAGCATGCTGGCAATTTCCGAGGCCTATGACAAGGCGCCTGGCTGGATCCCCAGTGCGACAGCGCCTTTCAAATCGGCGACCAAGTGGAGTGGCGTGTCGTTCGGCGATCACGGCAACTGGGTGATCGGGGCGCCCGATGTGCTGCTCGATCCGCAGTCGGCAGCGGCCGAGCAGGCCGAGCGGTTCGGTGCCCAAGGGTTGCGGGTGCTGTTGTTGGGATCCGCCGTTGTCCCGGTGGACGATCCGGAGGCCCCGGGTGCCGTGACACCGGTTGCCCTGGTGGTGCTGGAGCAGCGGGTGCGTCCCGACGCGCGCGAGACGCTGGAATACTTTGCCGCGCAATCGGTAGCGGTCAAGGTGATCTCCGGGGACAACGCGGTGTCGGTCGGGGCGGTGGCGGACAAGCTCGGTCTGCATGGCCGCGCGATGGACGCCCGCCGGCTGCCCACCGACCAAGCGGAACTGGCCGACGCGCTTGACTCGCACAACACGTTCGGCCGGGTCCGTCCAGACCAGAAACGTGCCATCGTCCATGCCCTGCAATCACACGGTCACACCGTGGCGATGACCGGAGACGGCGTCAACGACGTGCTGGCCCTCAAAGACGCCGACATCGGGGTGGCAATGGGCGCCGGCAGTCCAGCATCGCGGGCGGTCGCGCAAATCGTGTTGCTGGACAACAGGTTCGCCACCCTGCCGTACGTCGTTGGCGAAGGACGGCGAGTGATCGGCAACATCGAGCGGGTCGCAACTCTGTTCCTGACCAAGACCGTCTACGCCGCGTTGCTGGCGCTGTTGGTGGGACTTGAGTGTCTGCTGGCCAAGCCGCTGGGGGCCGAGCCGCTGCTCTATCCGTTCCAGCCGATCCACGTCACCATCGCGGCGTGGTTCACCATCGGAATTCCGTCATTCATCTTGTCGCTCGCGCCGAATAACGAGCGCGCGTACCCAGGCTTCGTCCGGCGGGTGCTGAGCTCCGCGCTGCCGGCTGGTCTGATCGTCGGCATCGCGACGTTCGCGACCTACCTGACCGCCTACCACGGCCGTCACGCAACCTCGGTGCAGCAGGACCAGGCGTCCACCGCGGCGTTGATCACCTTGCTGGTGACCGCGGTCTGGGTGCTTGCGGTTGCGGCCCGACCGTACGAGTGGTGGCGGCTGGCGCTGGTGATCGCCTCGGCGTCGGCATACGTGCTGATCTTCAGTCTGCCGTGGGCGCAGAGAAAGTTCTTCCTGGACCCGTCGAATCTGTGGGTCACCTCGGTCGCGCTGGGTATCGGAGTGCTGGGGGCCGCGACGATCGAGACGATGTGGTGGGTTCGGGCCAGGATCCTCGGCGTGCGACCTCAAGTGTGGCACCGCCGGACGTCCTGAACATTAGCGTCAATTGCTTGCATAAACGAGCCGATTTGTACACGAATTTTACAGTCAAAATGAATCGCGAATCGTTTATGACCGCTGGTCATTTGTATTTGTTACATTTCGGCATATTCCGGCCGAATCGGGCGTAGGCTGACGCGCAATCAGCCGCTTGAGACGTTTCGGGTAACCGCGGTACTGGCCGCGGCGTCATTTGCGGGTGAGCGGTGGGCGGTCGCGGGCTCGGCCATCTGCCGGAGAGGTTGCGGCGATGAATTTTGTGGTGTCGCCACCAGAAATCAACTCCGCGCGCATATTCGGTGGCGCAGGAACTGGCACGCTGCTGGCGGCGGCGGCCGCATGGGATGAACTGGCGGCTGAATTGCGCTGGGCGACAACCGCGTTTTCCTCGATAACGTCGGCGCTGGCGGGCGCCTCGTGGCAGGGCGCGGCGTCTGCGGCGATGGTCGAGGTGGCCGGTCGGTATCTTGACTGGCTCGCCTCGACGGGCGCACAAGCAGAGCAGGCCGCCGGGCAAGTTCGCATGACGGCGACTGCGTTCGAGGCGACGCTGGCGGCGACGGTGAATCCGGGTTCGGTGTTGGCGAACCGCTCTCAGCTGGTGAAGCTGGTGACCTCGAACTTCCTGGGCTTGAACGCGCCGGCGATCGCTGCCGTGGATGCCGAGTACGAGCAGATGTGGGCGCAGGACGTCGCCGCCATGTTCGGATACCGCGCTGAAGCTTCCGCAATCGTGTCGGCATTGGCTCCGTTCACCCGACTGCTGCAGCAGCCGTCCGGCGCGATTATGGCAGCGCTCGCATCTGCCCAATCCGCGGTGGCAAACCCACCGGGCCGCGTCAGTGTTTTCGAAGTGGGGCTGGCGAATCTGGGCAACGCCAATGTCGGCGTGGGCAATATGGGCTCCGCTAATTTTGGCCTGGGTAACCATGGATTGTGGAATGTCGGGTTGGGGAGTGTGGGGAGTTTCAATCTGGGGTCGGGGAATCTGGG
>NZ_LKTM01000351.1 GCF_001417955.2 Mycobacterium gordonae
TACCAACGGTCACAACCGATTCCTGAGCACATGTCGGCGACGCTGGGCAGCACAGACGTTGAGTTCAGAGAATACGGGTTCGAGGCCTGGTACTGCCAGCCCGGCCACGAGGGCAGCCACGAGAAGGGCGGGGTTGAGGGCGAAGGCGGGCGTTTCCGCCGCAACCATTGCGTGCCGATGCCGGTGGTGGCCTCCATCGACGAACTCAACGCTGTGCTGGCCGCCGCTGATGAGGCCGATGACGCTCGCCGGGTCGGCAACCGGTCGACCAGCGTGGCCCAGGACTTCGCGGTGGAGAAAACCCTGCTGGGTCCGTTGCCCAGAGAGCCGTTCGATACCGCCCTGAGCCTGACCCCGCGGGTGGACCGCTACGCCCAGATCATGGTGCGCTGCAACCAGTACTCGGTGCCGGCCCGGTTCATCGGTCATCGGCTGCGGGTCAAGCTGTCGGCCTCCACGGTCACCGCCTATGACCGCAACCAGGTGGTGGCCCGCCACCAGCGGGCCATCGGTAAGGGCGCCAAAGTTCTTGACCTGGACCACTATCTGGAAATCCTGCTGCGCAAACCCGGCGCCCTGCCTGGAGCGACCGCGCTGGCCCAGGCCCGGGCGGCCAGGGTGTTCACTGCCACCCACGACCGGTTCTGGGCTGCGGCCCGCAGAGCCCACGGCGACGCCGCCGGGACCCGCGCCCTGGTCGAGGTGCTGCTGCTGCATCGCCGCTTGGACCACGCCGACGTACTGGTCGGGATCACCGCGGCCCTGGCCGTGGGTTCGGTCAACCCCGACGTCGTGGCCCTGGAAGCCCGCAAGGCCGCCGAGCACCGCGGCAGGACACCCAGCCCACACAACGATCAGGACACCGACGTGGTTGTCGATCTCATCCGGCGTCGCGCCGAGTTGCCCGCTGACACCCGGGCGCTGCCTTGCCTGGACAAATACGACGCCCTGCTCGGAAAGGAAAGCTCATGACCGCACGCCACGGCATGACCGAGTCGGCCGCGACCGCCGCCATCGACCAAGGCTGCCGCGTGCTGCGCCTGCCCACCATTCGTGAGCGCTTCGCCGAGATCGCCGCCACCGCCGAACGCGAACACCACACCTACCTGGGGTTCCTCGCTGAACTGGTCATCGCCGAATGCGACGACCGCGACCACCGCCGTGCCGAACGCCGCACCCGTGACGCCGGGTTTCCCCGCCCGAAACGGTTGGAGGACTTCTCTTTTGAAGCTAACCCCGCGATCAACCCGGCCCTCATCGGTCAACTCGCCAGCTGCCACTGGGTCAAGGCCGGCTACCCGCTCTGCCTGATCGGCGACTCCGGCACCGGCAAGAGCCACCTGCTCATCGGCCTCGGCACCCGCGCCGCCGAATCCGGCTACCGCGTCCGCTACACCCTGGCCAGCAAGCTGGTCAACGAACTCGTTGAAGCCGCCGACGACAAACACCTCACCAAACTCATCACCCGCTACGGCCGCGTCGACCTGCTGCTCATCGATGAACTGGGATACCTGCAGCTCGACCGACGCGGCGCCGAGTTGCTGTTCCAGGTACTCACCGAGCGAGAGGAACGCTCCGCGATCGCGATCGCCTCCAACGAGCCCTTCTCGGCCTGGACCAAGACCTTCACCGACCCCCGACTCTGCGCAGCCATCGTCGACCGTCTCACCTTCGCCGGCCAGATCATCGAAACCGGCAGCCACTCCTACCGACTGGCCCACGCCCGAACCACCCAGCCCCCCAAACCAGCCGGAGCCAAATCGAGCCGTCCTAGTGGGGCCAAGTCAAGTTGACATTGCCAGTACGCCTTCGCCGCTGTATCGAGCAGGTGTCTCGATACCAGTAAAGAAAGTTCTCACATCGCAGGTCAGCGACGGTCAGGCTATTGGTCCGGCCTGCCGCTCGCGGCGTCTCGATGCGGCGAGCAGCGAGGGCAGCTGCGCCTCGTCGTGATGCCAGCGCTGTGGCCTGCGACTTAGTTCCGGCGCCGGTCGTGGGTGCATGCATGCGTGGCGGCGGACGGAGGGCGGAGCGCAGGGAGCGGCGCGGACGGGAGCGCCAGCGGACGGGAGCAGAGCGAGCGTAGCGAAGCCTGCTGGTGGCCGCCGGTTCCTGCGGGTCGCGGGTGTCCAGGATCTGCGCCATCAGCCGCGACGGGGCTGCGGCATGGTGCTGGGGCTCGTAGGCTGGCGGTTGTGAGCGTAGTTTTGGCGCAGCGTGCACGGCGCGAGGCCGAGGCGCGGCTGGCTGAGCAGCCGCGGCGGTTGGCGCATGTCCGGGGGGTCGCGACGACTGCCGAGCGGTTGAGCCGGCGTTTCGATGCTCAAACGGCGGACTGTCTGGTCGCGGCGGGGTGGTTGCACGATATCGGTTACGCACCGTCGGTGCGCCGGACCGGTTTTCATCCCCTTGATGGAGCGGAGTTCGTGCGATCGGCGGGTTTCGGGGAGCTGGTCGCTTCCTTGGTGGCCTTTCATACCGGAGCGCACGCGGAGGCTGCCGAGCGGGGCTTGTCGGGTTTGTCCGCGTTCAGCGATCCGCCCAGCAATGTCCTTGATGCGTTGACTTTTTGCGATCTGACGACTGGACCTGACGGGGCGCCGATATCACCGCGAGATCGACTACGCGACGTGTTGGCGCGTTATGGATCCGAGGACCCGGTGCACCGGGCGGTCGACGCGGGCCGCGACGAATTGTTGGCGGCGGTCCGGCGAGTACGCGACTGGCTGTAGCCCAGCGGTCAGCCGAGGTAGGGGCTGTCGCGGCGTTGCAGGTAGTGCTCGACGCGCAGTCGCATCGACGGATGCATATCCAGGCCAGCGATGTCGTCGGGGGCAGTCCAGGCGATGTCGGTGCTTTCGTGGTCGATGGCGAGGGTCCCGCCGAGCACCGTGGTGGCGAACAGTAGCGAGAATTGTTGGCGCACTTCGCCATCGGTGAACGCGACCACGTGGTGGGGGTTGGTGTAGACACCGACCAGACCCGTGACTTCGACGTCGAGCCCGGTTTCTTCTTTGACTTCCCGCACGGCGGTGTCGGCGATGGTTTCGCCGATGTCGTGTCCGCCGCCGGGTAACGCCCACAGGGTGTTGTCGCGGCGTTTGATCAGCAGAATACGACCTTGTTCGTCGGTGACGATGGCCGAGGCGGACGGAACGACACTGTTGGGCGCCGGGGCGTTGGGGTCATTGTAGTAGTCGGTGCGCATCGGGGGTCAGCCTTTCGCGGTCAGCGGTCTGGCGCGGTTCCAGACCTGGGTGAAAGCGTCTTCGAGGGTGGTCCAGAGCCTTGGCTCATGGTGACGTGACAGAACCAGCACAGGGTTGTTGCGCCCGGGTGAGCCGTAGATGTGGAAGTTGACAATCATGGCGTCATCGACCCGAAAGATCGACGTGTAGAGCGCGGTGTCGTGGGTGCGAATGTCCAGCCCCGGGGTACAAGCGTGAGGGGCGAGCAACTCCACCGACGTGCGGCAGCGGGCGATGACAGCCTCGCCGATCCCTTCCTCCTCACCGCGCAAGATCGTGGTCGCAGTGTCGGGATCCCCGACGAGAAACCGCACCGACACACCGCGGGCGGCGGCGGCGAGCAGGGTGTCGAGGAATCCGTCGAGGGTGTCGAACAGGAACGTGGCCGCGAGCACGAGGATGTCGATGCCGGTGGTGGCGTCGGCGAAATGCTGCTGCCACGTCGTGATCGGCAGCTGAGTACGGCTGGCATACAGGGTCGCGGTGAATGGCCCACCCGCAGACGCTGTTGTCACTGCACGGGGGGTAGCGGCCGGGTACTGCTTGGGCCACAGGTCATGCGGAGTGCAGTCGAGCACCTCGCTGGCGCTGCGGGCGTTGTGTTCGCGAATTCTGTAGTCGCTATCGGCCAGCCAGCGTCGCACCGACTTGATATCGACACCCACCGCGGTGGCGAACCGCTGCGAGGACAGACCTTTGGCCTGTAGCCGCTGCGCGAGGCGATCGTTGGGAGTGATGGCGGCCTCGGTGCCGTCCTGCTCGTCCATCGTGTCAGCGCACATCTTCCCGTGTCGTCCGTATCCATCCTTCAGCGCGTGGTGTCTAGTTTGCCATGCGATTGCCGCCACCCTGCGGCGATAGTGTCGGTGTGATGTCCGTGGGTATGTCCGGCCGTGTCCGAAATGCCCGTGGATGTGTCGGAAATGTCGGCACATGTCTCTCGCAACGTCCGTGATGTCCACGTGAACTGAATCCAGCGCCGGACCGGCGTCAACATCTCACGAAAGGACTAGTAGGACAATGCGTTTGAGAATCGATACGTCTGGAACTCGTTTTATCGTCACCCGCGCTCCGGAGCCACGGCTGAACTTCGAAACCGGCGCCCCGAAAGTCGACACCGCCACCGGGATGCCGATGTACGCCACCCAGGTCCTCGCGCTGGATGACTCCGGCGGCGAAGTACTCAATGTCACCGTGGCAGGAGACCCCAAAGTTACAGTCACGCAGTCTATTTCGGTGGTTGGTCTGGTGGCCATCCCGTGGGCCCAAGGTGATCGCAGCGGGGTGGCGTTCCGCGCTGATGCCCTCACCCCCGCCACCGCCAGTGGTGCTGCGCCGAGTGAGCAGACACGCCCGCAGAAGTAACCCCAAGCGGGTGTGGGGTGCGGTGAACCGATCACCGCACCCCGCCACCCCGGGCATTGCTGTTGACCACACGCTCACGGAGGGCATCTCTCATGACATCGAACAATAAGAACACCACCAACAGTGGATCAGGCGATGACGACTGGTTCGGAGAACTGGTCATGTCGCTGTTCACCGCAGCCGGGTATGTGCTCTGGTGGGCGGTGCTGTTCCCGGCGATCAACGTGCCCATCATCGCCAGCCTCGTGCTTGCCATCAGCCACGGCCCACGCGTGGGCCTGATCTGCGCGATCGTGTGCAGTGCCGGGTATGCGGGCTGGGCCTGGCTCCAACCGGGGTCATTTCGCGCCTGGGTGACCGAACCGGTACGGCGGCGCTGGCTCACGTGGTCGCGCTACACCCGCACCTGGGAATCGACCTGCACCTTGCACGGCCTGACGGCCACACTCGGCGGCCGCACCCTCACTCCCACCCTGCGCACGGTGACAATCGGTAAAACCACCGATGTGCTGGCGGTGCGCATCGTCACCGGCCAGTCCGTGGCAGATTGGCATAAACAGTCCGACGCGCTGGCCGCCGCGTGGCGCGCCGACCGCATCAGCATCACCGCCACCTCGCCTGGCGAACTGCGCATCACTTTAATGCGGGCAGACGTGCTCGCTGAACCGATCGTCCTGCCCATGCCCGCCCCGGCAACCCCGGTGGACCTGGCGCTGGTGCGGGTCGGGATCACCGAAACGCGGCATTGGTGGCAAGTGCCGCTGCTCGGTCACCATGTGCTGATCGCCGGGGCAACCGGCGCAGGTAAAGGCTCAGTGCTGTGGTCGTTGATCGCCGGCATCGCCCCCGCGGTGAAGACCGGACTGGTGCGGTTATGTGTCATCGACCCCAAAGGTGGCATGGAACTCGGTGCCGGAGCACCCCTGTTCACCGTGTTCACCCACGACGCCACCGACACCACCCTGGAGCTGCTACGCCAGCTCGTCACGGTGATGCACGCCCGGGCGAATCGTCTGCGCGGCCACACCCGACTACACACTCCCACGACGTCGGAGCCGTTGTTCGTGGTAGTGATCGATGAAATCGCAGCACTGAGTGCGTATGTGACCGACCGCAAGGTCCGCACCGAAATCGAACAACTCCTGGGCCTCCTGCTCTCGCAAGGCCGCGCAGTCGGCATCAGCGTCGTCGCCGCGGTGCAAGACCCCGCCAAAGACACCCTGCCGTTAAGGCAGCTGTTCACGGTGCGGATCGGGTTGCGCCTGACTGAAGCCACCCAAACCACTATGGTCCTGGGACAGGGAGCACGCGATGCCGGCGCCGAATGTGACCGCATCCCCGACGCGACACCGGGTGTTGGCTACATGATGGTTGACGGCACCGCCTACGCCCAGCGGGTGCGGGCCTTCCACGTCACCGACCACGACATCACCGCGCTGGCCACTCGGTTCCGCCGACCCCCGAGCCGACCGAACAAGACCCACCATCCACACAACACCGATACCGGGCACACCGTGGGTGAGGGCAGCGGTGAATAGCTCCATGACATCGGCGCAGCTTGCCCTGCCGGGTGTTCCGGATACAGTTGATACCACCCGAGTGGTCGAGCAGATGGTGCGCCGGGCCGCGTCGATGGGATACCAATCCTGGTGGCGACGAGCAGAATCCGTCGGATTCTGCGCTCACCCCATCCAGCTGATCGGTACCGATGAGTACGGGCGTCAGCGGGTGGTGTGGACGCGGTGCAACAACCGTCGCGCCCACATTTGCCCGTCGTGTTCAGATCTCTACGCCCGCGACACCTGGCAACTCGTGCACGCCGGCGCTGCGGGAGGCCACCACGGCATGCCCACCGCGGTGGGCGATCATCCGCAAGTTTTCCTCACCCTGACTGCCCCCAGCTTCGGGGCCGTCCACACCGCCACGACGTCGGGGGACAAGAAAGCGCAGGTATGCCGAGACCAGCACCGGATCGGCGGCTACCGCCGCTGCCCGCATGGAAAACAATTGTGGTGCAGCATGTCCCATGATCATGGCGACGAGCGGGTCGGTCAGCCGCTCTGTCCGGAGTGCTACGACTATGCCGGGCATGTCCTGTTCGCCTGGCATCTTCCCGAACTGTGGCGACGCTTCACCATCACCATGCGGCGCACCCTCCGCAAAGAACTGAAAGCCACCGGTGTGGATCCGGATGCGGTGCGGGTGAGCTTCATCAAAATCGTCGAACTGCAAGCCCGCGCCATCCCACACATCCACGCCCTGATCCGCCTGGACCCCCAAGACGACCCCGATCAGACCGATTGGGAATCACCCATCGGTGCAGTCGAACTCGCCACCATCATCCAACACGCCGCCCGCACCGTCACGCTCACCATCGACGATCCGACCGCTGATACCGATGCGCGGACGATGCGTTTCGGCACACAGATCGACACCCAACCCCTCGCCGCATCCGCAAAACCAGTGAAAAGTGCTCCACCAGAACCAGAACCAGAACCAGGGTCAGGCTCAGGACGGTCCATGTCTGGCCGGCTGGTGGCACGCTATCTCGCCAAGTATGTCACCAAATCCTTGGTAGACCTCGGAATCAGCGCGCGCCGCCTATCTACGGAAGCCATACCCGACCTGGACGTGTCAGAGCATGTGCGGACCATCCTGACCACCATCAGCGATCTCGCGGACAAAGGACTGTCCGGCATCGGGCGGTGGTTGCACACCCTCGGATTCCGCGGCCACATCACCAGCAAATCCCGCCGTTATTCCACTACCATGACCGTGCTGCGCGAACAGCGCGCCATTTGGACGCGTGAAGAACGCTTGAAAAGCACTGCATACCAATACGATCCCAACTGTGACTTCGCCGGTCGCGATGATCTGGTGGCGTGGGAGTTCGAACGTGCCGGCCTCGGCAGCCTCGGCGATCGCAGTCTCGTCTATTCCGCGGCCCTCCAACGCATCCACTCCCGCCTCATCGGACTGGTAGAAGCACGTCGCCAAGCCCACAACGAACAATGGGATCCGCTAGGGGCAAGCGATGGCTGAAAGATGCCCGACTACGACACATGCTCGCTCCGAGTGTGACGTTCGAGTCGATGCTCCGAACATGTCAGAGGGAGGTGTTGAAATTGACCTGCCGAACCGGTATCGGCTCCCGCGCGAGGCCAACCGCGCGCTGGTAAACGTCATACTGGCTATGCGGGACCGGACGCCTAGATCAGGGAGGGGAGTGGCATGAGCCTCAGGTTCGCCTTCTATGGCCGAGTGAGTACCGAGGACGCCCAAGATCCGGAGGCGAGCCGCAGCTGGCAGAAACGTCGTGCCATCGATCTGATCAGTCCGCATGGCGGCGTCCTCGCCGCCGACTACTTCGATATAGGCCAGAGCCGGTCGCTTCCCTGGAAACGCAGGCCGGAGGCTTCACGTCTGCTCGCAGATGTCACTTCTCGTGGCCGTGGCTTCGATGCCGTCGTGATCGGGGAACCTGCTCGCGCGTTCTACGGACCGCAATTTGCGCTCACCTTCCCGGTGCTCACGCACTACGGGGTCGGCCTATGGGTGCCTGAAGTTGGCGGAGCGGTTGATCCCGGATCCGAGGCACACGACCTCGTGATGACGCTCTTTGGCGGAATGAGCAAGGGAGAACGTGCGCGAATCCAGATGCGCGTGCGTACCGCGATGTCGGCACTCGCGCAGGACACAACCAGATACCTCGGCGGTCGCCCACCGTACGGTTATCAACTCGTCGATGCCGGCCCGCACCCAAACCCCGCCAAGGCAAGTCTTGGGCAGCGTCTTCACCGCCTGGAGCCTGACCCCGAGACCGCCCCGACCGTCGAGCGGATCTATCGCATGTATGCCGATGGTGCTGGCTTGCGCTTCATCGCACAGCAGCTCACCGACGATGGAGTGCCATCACCGAGCCAATACGACCCGGCACGGAACCGGCATCGTGACCCACGTGGATGGTCCCATTCGGCGATCCGCGCCATTCTCGACAACCCTGCGTACCGCGGTATCCGTGTCTGGGGCAAGCAGGAGAAGTATGAGGTCCTTTTGAACCCCGATGATGTCGCCGCGGGATATGAGACTCGCATGCGGTGGCGCGATCGGGCCGACTGGATCGCACCCGATCGACGCACGCACGAAGAGCTGATCCCTGATGAGCTGGCGCAGGCTGTTCGTCTCCGGATGCAGGCGCGGCGTGGTCCCGGTCGCGTGTGCAGCAGAGAATCGACAGTGCCGTATGCGCTGCGTGGGCTGCTGTTCTGCGCCGCATGTGGACGGCGAATGCAGGGCGCCGCCCGGCCGGGGAAGCAAACAACGCGGATCCTCTACCGTTGTGAGTTCGGCAAGTCACGTTCTGTACCTGTGGACCTGAGTGATCATCCGCGCACCGTCTATCTCCGCGAAGACGCAGTGACAGCGCGACTCGACGAATGGATCGCCACTCTGGCCGATCCAGAAGACCTCGCACGCGGGCAAGACGTGGACCCGGCGGCCGGACCTGGCTACGCCGCCTTGCAGCGCCAGCTGAGCGAGGCGAATGCCAAAGTGGCTGCCTTGATCACCGCCGTGGAGTCTGGCGTGGCCGTTGAGGATCTAACTGCTGCGTTGCGTCAACGTACCGCCGAGCGCGACGAGCTGAGGGCACGCGTTGAGCGAGTGGAGCGGCCCCGCGCCATGTGTGCCGCCGAGATCAGTGAGTTAGTTAAGGAGTTAGGCGGACTGTCGGTCATCCTCGGCGCGGCAACCGGAGCTGAGCGCGCCGAGGTGTACGCAAGCTTGGGCCTGCGTCTCGACTACGACCCGCATCTTCGGCGAGTCACGGCGACTGCCGACCTGAGTCGTGTCGCCGGATGTGTCCGAGGGGGGACTTGAACCCCCGCAGACCTCCCAGGTCAGGGGCGCGAATCCCCCTCTAGCAGCCGAAATGCATGACTGTGGTTCACGCGGGTTGTCCTAGTTTCAGAGGATTTTGTGTCCAAAGCGTGTCCAGGCCGCCACCGTCGACCAGGCGCTCGACGTCGCCGCGGACGTGCTCGACATGTGAGCGGGCCAGCGCCGCAACGGTGCGACATGTTACGTCGCTGCGCAGGTTTGTCGCGCTGTGGTTCTACCCTCGACCAAGGGGAGACCCAGACGGATCGGCACAGGGGGAACGTCATCAGCCCGAACGCGCGGCCGTGGTCCTACTGGACGCGGAACAAGTTGGAGATCTTGAGCGGCTATCTGCCGGCGTTCACGAAGGCGGTCAGCGGCAAGTCGCCTGAGTGCATCTATCTCGACCTGATGGCGGGCCAACCGAAGAACGTCGAGCGCTACACCGGCGCCGAGTTTGACGGTTCACCAGTCGTCGCGATGAGCGCGCAGCCGCCGTTCACCCGACTGCGCTTCGGTGAACTCAATCCGGCCCGCGCCCGCGCGCTGGACGCGCATCTGCGAGAGAAGTTCCCCGGCGATACCCGCTACGAGGTCGTGGAAGGCGACTGCAACGCCACGATCGACGGCGTCCTGGCCGGCCTCGCCGACGTCGCGTGGGCGCCGACGTTCGCGTTCGTCGACCAGCAAGCCGCCGAAGTGCACTGGGAGACCATCCGAAAACTCGCTGCGTTCCGCAGAGACCGCAGGCACGGCCGCAAAGCCGAAATCTGGATCCTGATGTCGCCCACGATGATTCTCAAAGGCGTGCGAGGCACGAACAAGGAGGCATTCCAGGAGCGGGTAGACCGCCTATACGGGGGCGGCGAGTGGCGCCAGATCCAGCGGGCGTTCGACCAGCGCAAGATCATCGCGAGCTGCTACCGCCAGCAGATGGTCAACCTGATGCGGTGGAAGTTGCAGCACGAACTCGGTTACTCCATAACGCACCGGATCCCGATGCAGATGCAGAACAAGCTGGAAATCTACGACATGGTGTTCGCCACGGACCATGACGTCGGCGACCGCATCATGCGATACCTGTACAACCAGGCCGCGCTCCGCGAGCCCGAGATGATGCGGCAGGCCAAGGAGGCCAAGTCGGGTCAGTTCTCACTATTCGAAGACGACCCCGGTTTCGACGATGCGAAGGCCGGCGAGCGGTTGTGGCGCCCGGAGCCGTGCTGGGATCCGACGGGCGCCGAGTGGTGGGGCTACGAGGACTACCTCGACGAGAACCGCTAGACCGCGGCCGGCATCTCGTCCCAACGCCGGCCGTCGAGTTCGCGTCCTTCGGCCTTCGGCGTCCGGCCACCCCATTGCTTGAAAAAGAACGCGACGCCGGAGTCCTGGCACACGTCCCGAATGCCGCGCACCCATTCCCCGTCAACAGGGCGATGATTCGCGCCGGACTCGCCGCCGGCGATCACCCAGTGAATGCCGTCTAGGTTTAGGCCGTCGAGCGGTCCGATCAGCGGCTCACACGACAAAAAGCGAACGGCGGCGGGTACGTCGCGCAGATGGTCGACCCGCGGCAGCGCGTCTGCGTTTTCGACGGACACACCCATCCACAGGTTGGCCGGCCAGTCGAGACTTTCGCCGAGCCGGCGCAGCCGCAAGCTGCGCTTGGTGAGCACCTGGTATGTGTGCTGCGGCGTATCGCGGCAGACGTCGAACACGTCGCGGATGAAGCTGACCGGCACGCGGGCGTGGAACAGGTCGGACATTGAGTTCACGAAGACGACACGCGACTGGCGCCACCGGCGCGGCTCGTCGAGTGCCTGCGGATGGATGGTCACGCCGAAGCCCGGTCCGGACGTGCGAGGGTCACCGTCGTTCTGGTACTTCGCGGAACCCATGGCCTTTAACCGTTTCGCCAACGTCATTGCGTAGCAGTGGTCGCAGCCGTCGGAAACACGATCGCAGCCGGTGACGGGGTTCCAGGTGGCCTCGGTCCATTCGATCGCCGATCGGTCAGCCATGCGTCACCCCTGAGCAGTTCATCGCCTGCAACGCTATTCGATCGCACACCGTATCGGCGACGTCCGACACCCACCCACGGTGAGCGCGGCGGCGCGTCTTCATTCGGGCCAGTCTTCCGCTGCGCGGCCCGCGCCACGGTAGCGCCGCATCGCCGGCCCGGTGTCGATCCGTACCCGCAGCATTCGCATGTACCCGCGCATCCACAGCTTCGGCAGCACCAGCGACTCTCCGCCGGCGTAAGGGTTCGGGTCGCCTGGTTCAGCCAGCGACCCGGAGTACAGCGCGTACATGTACTCGGCGCGCTTCGACGTCACCCGCCAAGCATGCAGCCGCGCCGGCCCAGTCCGTCGGACCCACGCCGACGGCGCGCAGCGATCACAGGAGGATCATTTCCCGGTCGCCCGACCCGCGCCGGTACGGTCGCGCCGGCCGGAAACACGTCACACCCCACAACGCCAGCGACGCCGAGATCAGCGCCGACGAACCCGGCGCCTTCCGATCCCAACCGAACGCCTGCCCAGACAACATCGGCCGCTGCTTCGCCGACAACACCCCGCGCGACAACTCCACCTGCCCACGATGCGCCAGCGCGCCATCGGCGACAGCATCGACGAACTGGCCCGCCGCGATCGCAACGTCGCGGTGCCCGACCAGCGTCGGCCGCACCCTGGCGCCCGTCCAGTCGAGTTCGGCCAGGGCGCCGCGCTCATCGACGACGACAGCGCGCACCCGCCCATTCAAGTGCGCTGCGACCCAACCGGGTAGCCACGTCACACCCGGCCCGGTTTGATACCACTCGACGTTCAGCCGGCCATCCCCGCGGCGCCCAGCAAGGCACACCGTCGCCTTATCCCTTGACGGGCCAGCGTCCACGCCGATCGCCAAATCCGTGACCGGCACCGAGTCGGGATCCCGTAGCGTCTCCCACACCGCAGGGTCGAACACCTGATCGCCGGCGCCGCGCGGCACCCACATGCTGAGTCGTTCAGCGCGGAACGTGTCCGGTGGCAGCACGGCGCGGTCGTCGATGATGGCCTGTATCGGAACCCGGCCCGTCGCCACGGCCGGATTCGTGCGGACCCACACCGCGTGGTCGTCTATGTCGTCGCCGTATTCAGCGCACCATTCCCACCAAGCGAGTCGCGGATTCAGGCCGTCGTGCGCCGAATGGCGCATCGCCGAGAACGCTTCGGAGTCGTGCATCGGACCCGGCGCGGTCCCGAAGAACAACGACTGCGCCCGCGGCCGGCTGTAGACCGTGGGTTGCAGCGCGCCGACTTCCGCGGCCGGCAAGTCTTCGGCCTCGTCGACGATCAGCCGGTCGATCGTCAGGCCGCGGCCAGCCGACGCCGAGCGTGTGGTGAACGCGATCCGCGCCCCGGTGTCCAGTTCGACGTACTCGGCACCGATCATCTGAGAATGCCGGCGCACCCGGCCCGCTAAATCCTCGTCAGATTGGATGACCTCCCACAGCCGGCGAAACGCGTCAGACGACGTCTTGACGGCGTGCGCCGTGTGCAGGATCTGTTCGTCGAGCTCGTAGAGCCCGAACAGTTCCAACGCCAACAGGATCTGACCCTTGCCCGACTGGCGGGCCACAACCACACCGGCCTGAGACACCGACCACGTACCACCGGACTCCCGCAGGACGCCGCGCACAATGTCGGCCTGCCAGCCGTCGAGCGGCACCCCATACGCGGCAGCAAGTTCGACGCAATCCCTGCCGGTCGCCTCGTTGCCGTCCGGCACCCGGCGGAACGTCGGCGCCGTCGCCGCGGCCGGCGCCGTCCTGGTCCTGGTGCTCATCGCGCAGCCCGCCGGCGCCGGCGCGCCGCTATCTCGTCCAGCTTCGACACACCCGCCGGCGGTGCCGTCTTCCCGAGCGCCGTGACCACGATCCGGTACTCACGCGACGCAGACACCACGTCACGCGGCGACGTGTCCGGGTCGTCGATGATGCCCGCCAACCGGTCGCGCAACGCTTCCAGACGGCCGCGATCAGTTCTCGGTTTCGGCCGCTTCTTTGCTGTGGTCACTTTGGGCTCCAGATGTTTACCTATGCCAGGGGGCGTCGCGGCGGAAGTGCTCGAAGGGGACCTCCCCCTGGGTCTGTTGTGGCTGCTCAGGGTGGGTCATCCGAGTGCTCCGCTGTTGCGGCCGACGGTGCCGTCGGGCTGGTTGGATCGGATCTCGTTGCACTGCTTGTGTGCTGGTCGCCCGTTGTCGTGGTGGTCGTCGCCGCCGTGACTGGTGGGCACAAGATGATCGACGACGAAGCACCATGGGTCGGGCCATGGCACGGACAGGTCTACGGGTTGGCCGCACAGCGCGCACGGTGCGCCGGCCTTGACTTGAAGCGCGACGCGGGCTCGTGCTCTGTCGCGGATGGCCTTGGATGCGAACGGCATGGGTCAGTCCTGCTCGTCGTCCTGGTCGTCGTCGTCGGCTGGTCCCCACGTCCGGCTGGTCACGAAGGTGCAGCCGGGTTGCGGGTTGTGGACGCCGCCGCATCGGTCGCAGTGCTCACCGTCGGGTGAGCAGTTCGGGTCGGTGCTCACTTTCTGCTCCTGCTCGTCGTGGTGGTGGTTTGCCTTGCGGTCGGCGCGCGCTTCGGTGTCGCGGTGCGCGACGCTGGGCGCTCCCGACGCCGACCGCAAGGTGCTCATGGCGCTCACCAGCTGGCGACGGGCGTCGTCGCGCTGCTCAGTTGCCGCGTTGTCGGGGGTGGTGGTCATGTGTGTTCCTCCTGTTGGTGTCGGTGTGGGGTGCTCGCGACCCGGCGCTGCATCAGGCCAGCCGGGAAGCAGTCCGGCGCGCAACGGGCCGCGAGCACGTCTTCGGGGGCGCTACGCGACGTCGAACTCGTCTAGGCCTCCGTCGACGCCGAGGTCGTCGGCCGGTAGCGCAGCAGCGACCCGCTCCTGAAATTCCTTGAGCGTTGGGAGTGCCAAGGCGTGCCCCAGGCAGGCGAGGGACCAGGCGTCGACGTGACGACCGGCGGACGGGACCTCGGCGTCGGTGAAGATCAACCAGCGGTAGTCGTCGGTGGCGACGCGGGCGGCGGACGCGAACGCCACGAACCCGGCCGTGGCGGCACCCCAGGCTTTGACGGCGCGCTGCGCGCCCTGCCACAGTTCGACTGCTTCGAGGCCTGCGGCGATGACCGCGCCCGCGTCGTCGAGGCGGTGGTTGGGGAGGCCTGCGGCCGCTGCGGCGAGGTTCGCGGAGTGCGGCTTGAGGGCTGCGGCCCACGCTGCGAGGACCTGGTTGGCGTGGGCGTTGAGAGCGTCGCGGCGGCGTTGCATGGCACGCTCGGTGGCTGCCTCCTGGACGCCGTGCCCCTGGAAGTTGGCGATCTGCCAGTCGAGTGCGTAGCGCCGGACGAGCGGGTCGTCGTGGTAGTCGTCGCCGCGTTCGATGGCGTCGAGGATCGCGGCGTTGAGGTCGCCGCGAGTGCCGAGCATGGTTTCGGTGGTGGTGGCGATCTGGTCGGCCTGGTCGAGTTTCACGACCAGGGCCGAGGGCAGTGCGACGTCGAGCGCCTTGGAGGCGTTGCGGACCTGTGTGGCGTGAAAGCGTGCGGAGATCTTCATGGCTAGGCCTTCCTGGGTTGGGTCGATCGGTTTGTGATGACGCGCAGGAACGCTGCGGCGCTTTCCTCGTCGGTGAGGGGCGCGTCGGGCGGATCGTCTGTGGTGTCGGTTCGGTCGTCTTTGGGTTCGGCGGTGCCGAACCGGCCGGCGATCGCCGCCATCCATTCGCGCCGGTTCGCAGATCCGGAGAGGGCTTTGAGGAACTGGCGTTCGACGTCGCCCTCCTCCGGCGGGGGTAGCTTCGCTGCCCGTTGGGTGAGTTCTTTGAGTTCGTCGTCGGTCAGTGAGGCGATGATTCGGGCTTGCTCTTGACGGTTCATTGCCCTCCTTCAAGGTGTTGGGCTAGGGCGATTTCGTCAACGACCCATCGGCCGCCGATCTTCTGACCGTCGAGTCGTTCGGCCAGCCGGCGGGCATGCCTGTCCGAGACGCCCAGGCGGGCCGCTACTTCGGGGACTGGCACGGTCGGTTGTTGCACTTCCACACTGTCGCTGATTGCGGGTAAGCGGACGTCCGAGTGACCGCAGACGGACATTGCGGCGTGAAACTCGCGGGCCAGTGCCTCATAGGTTTGATACGGAAGTCTCGACATTTTGCGGTGATTGGCGGCGATCAGGGCACAGTCCCGCGCCGCTTTCAGCGCCGGCCCGGTGAGCACGACGACGCCGCCGACGCACGTCAGACCTGTCTCGCTCACGGGTCTGGTCTGTCGCCGCAGTGGACACAAATGCCGCGCCTGCCCCGGATGGTGTGGCCGCAGTTCGCGGCGCGTTCGGCTTCGTCCAGGTCCTCGACCGCGTTCCGCCATTCGTCGTCGTCGAGGAATGGCGCGGTCATGTGCGCCGCCCGCCGGCGGTGCTCGGCGTCCCGGTACTCGACGGCACCCCGCCAGCCGTGATCACCAGGCCGGCGACCACGCCTGCTGGACGTCGAGCGGCCGGCAGGGCGTCGAGCCAGACCTCACAGGGGTTCCGGGCTGGGCAAGCCGCGCACAGCCGCAGAGCGGCGCTGCGGGCGTCGTCGAGTTCGGTCGTTGTGATCCGGCCGGTCATGTGGTGCTCGCCGACGGTCCGCTCGTACAGGTCGGCTTGGCCTTTGCACCGCGCACCGGGCAGCGCGGGTATGCCGGCGAGCACCGCGCGCATGGTCTCCCAGTTGCTCATGCGCGCAGCGCTTCCGCTGACACATGCCGGCGCACAAACCCAGCCCAGTCGGTTTCGGCCCGTACCCAGTTCTTCTCCATCAGGTGCGCGGTCCAGACCAGCAGTTGTTCGTGAGTGCTGGCGCGGCCGACGTCGAACTCGTAACCGGCGTCGTCGGGGTGCGGGTTGCACGCGCTGTGATGCGCACGCCACGGCGCACGATCAGGGAACGTGAGTAGCGCCGCGTTGCTGATGACTACTCCGAGTCCTCCTGGTGTGCGCTGGTTGGCTTCGACTTCAAGCCTCCAGATCGCAAGCGCTTCGCGGTGCCGGCGTAGGTCGGCGTTGGATATGCCGACGTGGCCGGTGCCGGGTCGGACCGGCTTGTTGCAGACGGCGCAGCTGTACGTGATCTTGGGGGCGTTGCTCATGGTCACTCCTGGGTGTCGTCGGGTTGGTGGATCGGTTCTGAGAACGAGCGGGTCGGGTGGGCCGGCGCGGCCTGGTGCTCGACGTCGGGCGGGCACGGTGGGCAGCGCCGGGTGCGGCCGGCGGACGCGTCAGCGATGCGCATGCGGGCGACGCACGGAATCGGGCGGGTCTCACCGTCGGGGCGCTTGCACCACCTGTGCGGCGGCGCTTGGCAGTTCGGGCATTCGCGGTCCATCGCCGCGTCGGCATAGATCTCGTCGAACACTTGCGACCTCACAGCGCGGGCACCTCACTCCACGCGCGCGCGGTCTGTGGGTCACCACGAAGTCCCCGATTGGCGTAACCCGGTACGCAGATTCGGTAGGGGTATTCGAGCGGTCGTGCACGCCAGTGCATGACCGGATGGAGTATCCCTAGGTACGTGGGTATTCCTATGTTGCACCTACGGGGGTGCACCTTAGGTGCACGGAAGCCGTGCGGCTTGCAGACCGAATTAGGTGCACAAAAAACCGTGCACCTCAGCACCTTTCGACCTGCACGGTAACCGTGCACCTCGGCGGCCTTCGTGGTGCACGGTTTCCGTGCACCAAGGCCGGCCGTCACGGCTGCGACTTCCGCTTGGATGGAAGCACGATCGGCTCCTTGACGATGACCAGTTCCTCATCGGTGAACCGGCGCCCGCCGGCACAGATCACGTAGGCGCACCGCTGCTTGACGTCTACTCCGTCGCGGATGAACCCGCGGCGCACAAGTCGGCCGTCGTCTTCGGCTCGTTGGATTGCGGCGCTGGCCCGCTCGCGGTTGCGCCCCCACCCGAGTTCTTCGGATATCTGAGATGCGGACGTCTCCCAGGCCGGTTGATCCGCCCGCGTGGTCCCGCGAGACAGCATCAGCAGGATCACGGCCAGGCCGTCCGAGCCGAGCGCCCGGTCGTGCGCGCCGAAGCGAATCAGTTCGTCGGCGACTACGGTGTAGCCCTTGCGTATCGGATCGCCGAACACCTGAATCGGGTAACGGTGGCCCATCGCATCACACCACCTCGCCACGACGCGGCGTGGACCGTCGGGGCGCTGGCGCCGCCTCGTTGCCCGCGGGCCGGCTCTGTCGCTCGCGCCTCATGGCAGCACTTCTGCGGGGGAGCGTGCTGCCGCGGTATCGGGCGGGGTGTAGGACGCACAGAAGGTGCAGGTATCGCCGCTGTCGACGGGCACGGTGCAATGCCGGCATTCGGCGGAGACCAGTTCCACGCGGGCTTGGTACGTGCGCGTGCCGCTACCGGCGGCGTTCGTCACGGTGATGGTGACGACGTTGCCGTTCGCCTGAGCGTTAGCGATCATGGCGCGTTCCTTGACCTCGGCTGCCACCACCATCGGGAACCACGGCGACGAGGCCAGGCGGGCAGTGATCTGCTGCGCTTCGGTGACGAACGGTGTCGGAGTCACGCTCCAACACCGGTCTGAGTGGTTGTGTTCGCGTCGAGGTAGGCGTTGACGTCCGACCAGCGGTACAGCACCCTCCGGGCGCCAACGCGGGTGAACTTCGGGCCGGTCCCGCGGTAACGGAGTTGGGCCAGCGCCTCTTCCGACATGTACAGGGCCGCGGCAACCTGCTTCGGAGTGGCGGTATCGGGGGGCAGTTCCGACATCAGGTCTCCTCAAGCCTCGGAATTACAAGCATGGGATTCAGTCTGCATATCGCAGCGTCCTGCTGTCAAGCCTTGTTAAATCGAGTACAGTTCTGTGCCGTGACTGGTACAGGCGACGCGGTGCCGCTGCGCAGCGTGATCGGCGAGAATGCACGGCGATTGCGCGGCGACGCCACGGCCGATGACGTCGCGAAGGCTGCACGTCGATACGGGCTGAACTGGGGGACCGGCCGGATATCCGACCTTGAGCACGGTCGGGTGTCGCCGACTCTTCCGACGTTGGCGGCGCTGGTCCTGGCGCTCAGTGACGTCCGGTGCGCGAAAGTGGCGCTTGGCGACCTCCTCGGCGATAGCGAAAACATATCTCTCACAACGGCTTTGAATGTCAGCAGCGATCAGCTTCGGCGCTTCCTCGCCGGTGGTGACATGTTCGAGTTCGCGCTGACCAGTCCGCGCGACACGATGGCGGAATTGCGCGACCGGTGGCCGGTCCGGCTGCACGGCGTAACGGCCGGCGCGCTCATGCGACTACTCGGAGACTTTGGGGAACCGGAGGAAAGGCTTGCGCGTGACCTCGGGTTGGACCGTGAACGGCTCGCTGCCGAGATGGCGGCGCTGTGGCGGGGGCGGTCGTTTCACGCGGAGCGGGACCGGCGTGCGGGTGCCGACGCGAACGCGCAGAAGAAGGGCCGCGTGGCCCGCGAACTCAAAGCCGAGCTGAGGGCGGTGCTTGATGGCGACGATTAAGCGTTATCCGACGGCCGCGGGCGAACGGTGGGAGGTTCGATACCGGCAGCCGAACGGTGCCACCAGCCGCAAGCGTGGATTCACGACGAAGCGCGACGCGTCGGCGTGGGCATCGAAGGTCGAGACGACGAAGGCCGAAGGTGCATATGTGTCGCCGGCGCGCGGCCGGGTGACGGTGGGCGATCTGTCGGTCGGATGGCTCGCACGGCAAGAGCAGACGCTCTCGCCGTCCTACTATCGGACCATCGCCTACGCCTACGGCAAACACATCGAAGCGAAGTGGGCCGGCGTCCCGGTCGGCAAGGTCGACACCCTGGACGTGAAGGCATGGGCCGCGGCCATGACCCGCGACGGGTCCAGCGCGACCGTCGTCAACCGCGCGGTCGGCATCCTGGCCGGCGTGCTCGACGACGCCGTTGAGCACCGGGCACTCGCGTTCAACCCGGCCCGCCGGTTCAAGCGCGGCGAGAAGCCGACGAAGGCGCCGAAGCGTCACGTCTACCTCACCGAGGCGGACGTGTGCCGGCTGGCCGAGGAGTCGGGCCGCTACGCCGATCTGGTGCTGACGCTGGCGTTCACCGGGTTGCGGTGGGGCGAAGCGATCGCGCTGACCGTCGCCGACGTCGAGTTTCTCAAACGGCGAATCTCAGTGCACCGCAACGCTGTTCAGGTAGGGCAAGACTTCGAGGTCGGGCAGACGAAGGGCAAGGAGAACCGGATGGTGCCGGTAGCGGCGTCGGTGCTGTCCCGCCTGGCGGTCCGGTGCGAGGATCGCGGCGTCGACGATCTGCTGTTTCCGGCGCGCAGCGGCGGCTACTTGAAGCGGCCGAGCTACGACACGACGGGATGGTTCAACAGGGCCGTCGAGCGTGCCGAAGTGCAGACCATCACGCCGCACGATCTGCGGCATACGTGCGCGAGTCTGGCCGTCAGTTCAGGCGCCAACGTGCTGGCGGTGTCGCGGATGCTCGGACACAAAGACCCGAGCGTCACGCTGCGCATCTACGCCGATCTGTTCGACAGCGACCTCGATGCGGTGGCCGTCAACCTGGACGCCCGAATATCAGGGAGTGTCCAAACTGTGTCCAAAGCGCCCGCCGACCGTCGCCGGCCGCGGCGCATAACCGCCGTCTAGCTGCGGCGATGCGTACTGCTGTGTTGTGTCCGAGGGGGGACTTGAACCCCCACGCCCATTAGTAGGGCACTAGCACCTCAAGCTAGCGCGTCTGCCATTCCGCCACTCGGACTCGACCAACCACATGAGTTGGCAGCTAAGGCTATCGGATCGATTCGCGTCGGCCCAATCGGCCTCGCGCGGGAACCGGCCGCTGCGCGTCACCGCCATCTCGCAGGCGTGGTAGGAAAGGTGACTGTGACCGGTGCGAGCGCGGCTGAACCCAACAACCCATTCAATCCGGCAGACGACGTGGCCGAAACCGTGAGCCGGCTGATCCGGTTCGATACCAGCAACACCGGCGAACTCGACACCACCAAGGGCGAGGCCGAGTGCGCGCAGTGGATCGCCGAGCAGCTCGCCGAAGTCGGTTACGAGACCGAGTACGTCGAGTCCGGGGCCCCCGGCCGGGGCAACGTCTTCGCCCGTCTCCCCGGCGCGGACCGTACCCGCGGCGCCCTGATGATCCACGGACACCTCGACGTGGTCCCGGCCGAACCCGCCGATTGGAGTGTGCACCCGTTCTCCGGCGCGATCGAGGACGGCTACGTGTGGGGCCGCGGCGCTGTCGACATGAAAGACATGGTCGGCATGACGCTGGTGCTGGCCCGGCATTTCAAGCGAGCCGGCATCGTGCCGCCGCGGGACCTGGTCTTCGCCTTCGTCGCCGACGAGGAACACGGCGGCAAGTACGGGGCGCAGTGGCTGGTCGACAACCGGCCGGATCTGTTCGACGGCGTCACCGAAGCGATCGGCGAGGTCGGCGGCTTCTCGCTGACGGTGCCGCGCCGCGACGGCGGAGAGCGGCGGCTGTACCTGATCGAGACCGCCGAGAAAGGCATCCAGTGGATGCGGCTGACCGCGCGCGGACGCGCGGGGCACGGCTCGATGGTGCACGACAACAATGCGGTCACCGCCGTTGCCGAGGCCGTGGCCCGGCTCGGCCGTCATCAGTTCCCGCTGGTGGTCACCGACACCGTCGCCCAGTTCCTGGCCGCCGTCAGCGGGGAGACCGGTCTGGCGTTCGACGTCGACTCACCGGACCTCGACGGGATGATCGACAAACTCGGCCCGATGGCGCGGATGCTCAAGGCCGTTCTGCACGACACCGCGAACCCGACGATGCTCAAGGCGGGCTACAAGGCCAACGTGGTCCCGGCCACGGCCGAAGCGGTGATCGACTGCCGCGTGCTCCCCGGCCGCCTGGCGGCCTTCGAAGCCGAGGTGGACGCGCTGCTCGGACCCGACGTCCAACGGGAATGGATCCGGAGCCTGAGCTCGTACGAGACCTCGTTCGACGGCGAGCTGGTGGACGCGATGAACGCCGCCGTACTGGCGCTGGACCCGGGTGCCCGTACCGTGCCCTACATGCTGTCCGGTGGCACCGACGCAAAATCGTTCATGCGCCTGGGAATTCGTTGCTTCGGCTTCAGCCCGCTGCGGCTGCCGCCGGACCTGGACTTCACATCGCTGTTCCATGGCGTCGACGAGCGGGTACCCATCGACGCGCTGAGGTTCGGCACCGAAGTGCTGGCGCACTTTCTCACTCACTGCTGATGACACGAGAGGACTGACCATGACAGTGCCCAACCCCTACGACGCGCTGCCCGACCTGCCGTCGTTCACCCTGACCTCGGAGTCGGTGACCGACGGACAGCCACTGTCCAACTCGCAGGTCAGCGGAATCATGGGCGCCGGGGGCGAGGACGTCAGCCCCCAGCTGAGCTGGTCGGGCTTCCCTGCCGAAACGCGCAGCTTCGCTGTCACCGTCTACGACCCCGATGCCCCGACGGCATCCGGATTCTGGCACTGGGCGGTGGCCAACCTGCCCGCCGACGTCACCGACCTGCCGGCCGGCGCCGGCGACGGCAGCGAGTTGCCCGGTGGTGCGCTCACCCTGGCCAACGACGCCGGGCAGCGCCGCTACATCGGGGCCGCACCGCCCCCGGGCCACGGTCCGCACCGTTACTACATCGCCGTGCATGCGGTCGATGTCGACAAGCTGGACCTGCCGGAGGACGCCACCCCCGCGTACCTGGGCTTCAACCTGTTTCAGCACGCGATCGCCAGGGCGGTCATCCACGCGACCTACGAGCAGACCTAAGAGTCAGCCGTGCGCGCCTGCGTGCTCGTCCTGCCCGGCGGCAAGGTGCGCAGTGACGAGCCGTCGCGCTGGTGGCAGCCGGCCAACCTCCGGATGATGTTGCTGGCACGCGCCCTGCGGCGCCGGCTCGGGTCGGAGGCCGTCGTGCGACAGGTCCAGTACCGGTTGCGGGGATGGAACAGCCCGCGGCGGGATCCGGTTCTCGATGCCGACGCCGTGCTGCGCGCCTGCCGGCGGGAGTGGCAGCCGGAAATCGTTGTGCTGGTTGGGCATTCGATGGGTGGGCGGGTGGCCGCGCAGCTCGCGGCCCAGGGAGGCATCGCGGCGGTGGTGGCACTGGCGCCGTGGTGGGCGGGGGACAAGGGCGATCTGATTCCGCAGGGCACCCGGCTACTGGTCCTGCACGGCACCGCTGACACCAGGACGGACCCCCGTACTTCCTACGAACAGACACGGCGGGCAGGCCGGCGCGGGCTGGACGCTGAGTGGGTGGGTGTCGCGGGTGCGGGACACGCCATGGTTCGTCACTGGCGTCAATGGCACGGCCGCACGGCCGATTTCGTCGCCGATTCGGTAGCCGGAAATCATCGCCACGGGCGGTCTGGGCAGCAACAATGAGGAGGCGCCCGTCCGTGCCCGTCGGCGGCTGGGCGGGGACCGAGGAGCTTCGTCGAGAGCGCATGGAGAGCCGATGACCACCACCGACCGCGTCACCGTCGTCGTAGCCGACGATCACCCGGTAATGCGACAAGGCGTCGTGCGGGCACTCAAGGCCAGCGGCCGGGTCGACGTGGTCGCGCAGGTCGGCGACGGGCGTGCGGCATTGGACGCCATCAGGAAGTTCCGGCCGACGGTCGCACTTCTCGACTACAAGATGCCGGGCCTGGACGGCCTCGAGGTGACCCACGCGATCGCCCGCGACGGCGTGCCCACCAGCGTGGTGTTGCTGACGGCTTTCGATGACAGTCCGGTCGTGTTCAAGGCTCTGGCCGAGGGAGCATCGGGTTTCCTGACGAAGGAATCGGACGCCGACGAGATCGTGAACGCCGTGCTCCGGTGTGCGGGCGGGGAGTCGTACCTGCCGGCCGGGGTGGCGGGTGGCCTGGCCGGGGAAGTCAGACGGCGCGGCAGGGGAGCGACGACCTCGCTGACCGAGCGTGAGACCCAGGTGATCACGATGATGGCCGAAGGCATGTCGGTGCCCCAGATCGCCGAGCGACTTCACTTGGCGCGCAGCACAATCAAGACGCACGTGCAGTCCCTCTACGAGAAACTCGGCGTATCCGACCGTGGTGCGGCCGTCGCCGAGGCGATGCGGCGTCGACTACTGGAGTAGGCGGTCAGGCGGACACCCGCTCCGGCGCGACACTGGCCCGCAGCGGTAGTTCCACCCGCAGGTGCGCGCCGCCGGGTTCGTCGAGGACCGTCAGAGCTCCGCCGGCGGCCTGAACCCGCGCCCGGTGCGAGGCGAGACCGATGTGCCCCTCGGCGAAACGGCGGGCGGCGATGTCGCTGGCGATCCCGATCCCGTCGTCCACCACGTCGACGCGCGCGACGCCACCGTGCACGGCCAGTTTGACCGTCGCCGAGCTGGCCTGCGAATGACGGGCCACATTGGACACCAGTTCACGGATGACCCCGAACAGGATCGGGTCGACCGGATTGGGGTCGGGGTAGTCGATGTCGGTCGAGATCGCGATGCCGGAGCGGGCCGCGGCAACCGAGACCAGCTTGTCCACCGCCGCGGCCAGACCCACCTGTTCCAGCAGTGCCGGGTGCAATTCAAAGGTGGCTTCGCGCAGCAACTGTGACGCTTCCCGCAGACTGTCCAGGGCCTCTTCCAGCGGCGCGTCCGGGGCGACCTTGAGGAACCCGGCGAGGTCACGGCGGGCCGCCAGCACGTCCTGCAGCGGTCCGTCGTGGATGAACTCCGAGATCTGGCGACGCTCGGACTGCGAGGCGGTCATCGTCTGAGCCAGCAACTCTTCCCGGGAGGTCGTGAGCCGGGCCATCTCGTCGACGTTGCGCAGTCGGAAGATGACCATCAAAAATGCTGTGGCACAGACGAACCCGTACATCATCACGATCAGCGCCACTTCCCAGGCGCCGACCCGCGGCATGATCACCGGGTCCTGCAGCAGCGACGCGGTGAACACCGCGAGGCTGGTGGCCAATACGGCTCCGGCGCGCCGCAGCGACAACTCGGCGGCCACCAGGCGCGGCAGCAGCGCCATGATCAGCAGCGGCATGTAGCCGCCGGGTGACAGCAATTTGAAACCGAAGACGGTGGCGACGTCGGCCAGGCCGAGTGTCATCAAGGCGGTGTCGTCTTCGAAATGATGAGGACCGAGGAATGCGACCAACAGCGCGGCCACGGTGACTACGCCGTACATGCTCAGCAACACCGCCTTGGCCGGTAGCCGGGCGGGATCGCTCGCGATCAGCATCGCGACGATCATGATGACGAGAACACCGACACGAAGCAGTGATGAGCCCTGTAGTGACCGCAACCGCTGTCTGCGCAGGACCTGCTCGATATCTGGGCTTCTCATGGGGTCACCTAACGTAGCCGCGCACACTGCCTTTGCGAAATGTACAACGGCCTGGCGCCAATTCGCTCCGGTGAAACCCGGATCAGAAAGGTCCACGGCTCACCGCGAGAAGAAGTTGTTGAAGAATCCGGACAGCTCGGTGCCCACGTTCCCGACACCGGAAAGGGTGTCGCCGATATTGGCCAGACCCGAGGCCAGTCGGCCGTCGTTCAGGTAGCCCGAGTTCCCCGGTCCTCCGTCGTTGCTGAGTCCTGATGTGTCCGCGAAGCCATTGAACAGGCCCGACGCCGCGCCGTCGGCGGAGTTGAAGAAGCCCGATGCACCCCCGCCGCCGGAGTTGAAGAATCCTGACGACGGGTCCGTCGAGGTGTTGAAGTAGCCCGGATTCTGTTGGTAGGCAAAGCCGAAGGTGTACGGGCCCACCGTGCCGCTGCCCGGGAAATCGAAGGTCTGGCCGAAGGTTTCGGCTATCTCGGTTTCCGAGAGCAGTATGGTCGGGCTGATCGTCCAGCCGCCGATGCTGTCGTTGTAGACCGTCGTGGTCACCGTCGAGCACCGGTAGAACGGGTACTCGTACCACGGGTAGCACACCGTCTGCTGCAGCTGCACCTTGATCGGGATGTCGGAGATGTTGAACTCGTCCAGGGTGATCGCGTTGATGTGGCCCGTGACCGGTACCTCGAGGGGTGCGTTCACGTCATAGTGCCAGGGGATCGCGGGAATGGTCGAGGAGTAGCCGACGGAGTCCAGACCCTGGTAATCGCCTCGCCACAACAGGCCGTTGCTGTAGCTGCCGGTGATGAACGCGCCGGTGTCGACATTGCCGGCGTTGGCCAGGCCGGTGCTGGAGTTGCCCGTATTGAACAATCCGGTATTCAAGCTGCCGGGATTGAACAGCCCGGTGTTGTAGTTGCCGGGGTTGAAGCTGCCGGTGTTGGTGGAACCGGCGTTGTAGCTCCCGGTGTTGTAGTTGCCGATGTTCGCGACGCCGGTGTTGGCGGTGCCGGTGTTGAACAGGCCGGTGTTGTAGTTGCCGGAGTTGGCGATGCCCCAGTTCCCGTCACCGGAGTTGAAGAGGCCGACGTTGTTGTCGCCCGAGTTGAACAGGCCGACGTTGTCGCCGCCGGAGTTCAGTGGGCCGAAACCGATTTGGCCGGTACCGGTGAGCCCGATACCGATGTTGCCCTGGCCGGTGTTGCCGAATCCGATGTTGCCCGTGCCGATGTTGCCGCTGCCCAGGTTGTGGCTGCCGAGATTGCCGCCGCCCAGGTTGTGGTCGCCGAGGTTGCCGTTGCCGACGTTGAGATTGCCGACGTTGGCGAAGCCCAGGTTGTAGTCGCCGAGATTGGCCGCGCCCACATTGAGCTGACCGCCGTTCGCCAGTCCCACGTTCAGCACCGTGCCGGTGGGGCCGTCGCGGAACATGCCCGCCAGGTCGGTGCCGACGTTGGCGATGCCGGAGACGTTGGCCGGTGCCGCGGTGTTGAAGACGCCCGAGACGGTGTCGCCGAAGTTGAGCAAACCCGATTGCAGCGCGCCGGCGTTGCGGTAGCCGGAGACATCCCCGGACGAGAGGTTGCGGAAGCCGGAGCTGTCGACGCCGACGTTGCCGAAGCCCGATGCGGAGCCGGTGCCGGAGTTGAAGAATCCGGACGACGGAGTGATGGTCGAGTTGCCGAACCCGGGCCCGGCGGGTGCGTTGATCAACGGGATGCTGATGGGACCCACCCCGCCGGATGCGTTGAGTCCCAACACCGTCGAACCGTCCGGGTTGCCGACGTTGATGGCGATCGCGGGCTGGTCACCGAAGCTGATGAGGATCGGGTCGCCCTTCTCGGCGCCGTAGACACTGATCGGGCCGATGTAGCCGACCACCTCTCCGCCCAGACCGTCATCCAGGCCGCTGAAGGAGATCTTCGGAATGGTGACTGGGTCGATTTGAACATCGTTGAGGCTCAATGTCATTGGGATGTTGAGCGGGACATCGACCGTGAGGTACGCGGGGATCTCCGGCACGGTGATGGCGTAGTAGGCGCCGGTTTGGCCTTGGTTGTCGGCGCGCCAGAGTAGTCCGTTGTTGTTGGTGCCGGTGTTGAACAGGCCGGTGTTGGTGTTGCCGGGGTTGGCGATGCCGGTGTTGTAGTTGCCGGGGTTGGCGGGGCCGGTGTTGTGGTGGCCGGGGTTGTAGTTGCCGGTGTTGGTGTTTCCGGTGTTGGCCAGGCCGGTGTTGTTGTTGCCGGTGTTGGCGATGCCGGTGTTGTTGGTGCCGGTGTTGAACAGGCCGGTGTTGGTGTCACCGGGGTTGGCGATGCCGGTGTTGTGGTTGCCGGAGTTGGCGATGCCCCAGTTGCCGTCGCCGGAGTTGAAGAAGCCGATGTTGTTGGTGCCGGTGTTGAACAGGCCGATGTTGTTGGTGCCGTTGGTCAGTGGGCCGAGGCCGAGTTGGTTGGTGCCGGTCAGGCCGATGCCGATGTTGCCGGTGCCGGTGTTGCCGAAGCCGATGTTGTGGGTGCCGGTGTTGGCGCTGCCGAGGTTGGCGGTGCCGGTGTTGCCGCTGCCGAGGTTGTGGTCGCCGAGGTTGCCGTTGCCGCAGTTGAGGTTTCCGGTGTTGCCGAAGCCGGTGTTGTAGATGCCGGTGTTGGCCAGGCCGGCGTTGATGGCGGTGCCGGTGGTGCTGTCGCGCAGGATGCCGGCGAGGTTGGTGCCGGTGTTGAGGGCTCCGGAGACGTGGCCGGTGGCGGTGTTGTAGAGGCCGGAGACGGTGGTGCCGTAGTTGGCCAGGCCGGATTGCAGGGTTCCGGCGTTGCGGTAGCCCGAGACGGTGGTGGTGGCCTGGTTGCGGAAGCCGGAGGTGTCGGTGCCGGTGTTGGCGAACCCGGAGGCCGCGCCGGTGCCGGAGTTGAAGAATCCCGAGGACGGGGTGGTGGTCGAGTTGCCGAACCCCGGAGCCGCCGGAACATCGAGGAAGGTGATGTCGATCGGTCCGATTCCGCTGTTGATGGCGATCGGAATGGAGGTGTCCGGACCGCCGATCGAGGCAGTGACGACCGGCAGGACTCCGGTGATCGCCGGCACGGAAATGGTGCTGAAGGTGACGCTGAGATACGACGATCCCAGGACGCTGATCGTGATCGGTTTGATGGTAACGGGATTGACGACGACGTCTGCGAGTCCCACCATGATGGGAATATTGACCGGAATCTCGAAATCCAGTTCCAGCGGCGAGAATTCGGGTATGTGGATGCCGGCGTGGAAACCGTATAGCCCTTGGTAATCGCCTCGCCAGAAGAATCCGTTGCTGTAGTTGCCGGCATTGAACGCACCGGTATTGACGTCGCCGGTGTTCAGCAGACCCGTGTTGTAACTGCCGGGGTTGACGAAACCGGTGTTGTAGTCGCCCGAGTTGAAGCCGCCGGTGTTCGCGCTGCCGAGGTTGTAGCTGCCCGTGTTATAGCTGCCTGGGTTGGCCAGCCCGGTGTTGGCGGTGCCGGCGTTGAACACTCCCGTGTTGTAGTCACCCGGGTTACCGATGCCCGTGTTGCCGCTGCCGGGATTCCACAGGCCCGCGTTGTAGCTGCCGGCGTTGCCGATGCCGTGGTTGCCGATGCCCGCGTTCCCGATGCCGCGATTTGCGTTGCCGGAGTTACCGATTCCGATGTTGCCGGTGCCGGAGTTGAACAGGCCGACGTTGCCGGTGCCGGAGTTGAACAGCCCGAGATTTCCGGTGCCGGAGTTCAGCGCACCGAAGCCGACTTCACCGTTGCCGGTCAGGCCGATGCCGATGTTGCCCTCGCCGGAGTTGGCGAAGCCGACATTGGCGTTGCCGGTGTTCGCGAAACCGAGGTTGCGGTCGCCCGCGTTTGCGAACCCGCGGTTGTGGTCCCCGACGTTGGCGGCACCGAAGTTGTGCTCACCCAGGTTGCCGGAGCCGACGTTGTGCATGCCGTGGTTTGCGAAGCCCAGGTTGACGCTGCCGATATTCGCGCTGCCGACGTTGTGGTTGCCGATGTTTGCGCTGCCGACGTTGTAGTCGCCGACGTTCCCGCTGCCCAGGTTGATGCTGCCGTCGTTGGCGAAGCCGAGGTTCGAGACCGCGAATTCGCCGAACAGTCCGGCCAGGTCGCTGCCCCGGTTGGCCACGCCCGAAATGTCGGCTGCCGTGTTGAGGTCCAGCGTGCTGGTGTTGAGCAGGCCTGACATCGTGTTTCCGAGATTCGCCATGCCCGAGATCAGGTCGCCGACGTTCTTGACGCCCGAGATGCCGGCGCCGCCGGATCCGACGTTGAAGAAGCCGGAGTTGTTGGCGCCGATGTTGGCCAGTCCCGAGGCACTGCCGGTGCCGGAGTTGAAGAAGCCGGACGATGGGACGCCGGTCGAGTTACCGAATCCCGGGCTCGCCGGGATGTCGATCAGCGGGATGACGACGGGACCGATCGAACCCGTCCCGTTCAGGCTGATGGCGGTGGTCGGCCCGCCGAGAGTCACCTCGATGGCGGGAAGGGAGATCACGATATTGCCGAACGTGATCGGGCCGACGCTCAGAGCCTGCGTCTCTCCGGTGCTCAGGACGTTGATGTCGGCGGTGTATTTGGGGATGGTGAAGCCCTGGACGGTCAGGGTGCCCAGGGTTGCGCTGACCGGGATGTTGATCGGGATGGTGATGCCGGCGTCGACCGGAATGGCGGTGTCGGGCAATGACACGGTGTAGCTGTAACCGATCAGTCCCTGGTAGTCACCGCGCCACAGCAGCCCGTTGCTGTAGTTCCCGGCGATGAACGCTCCGGTGTTGACGTTGCCCGCGTTGGCCGCGCCGGTGTTGTAGTGGCCGGTGTTCGCCAGGCCCGTGTTGTAGGAACCGGGGTTGAAGCCGAGCGTGTTGAAGCTGCCGGTGTTGAAGCTGCCGGAGTTGTAGTCGCCGGCGTTGCCGAAACCGGTGTTGACCGCACCGGCGTTGACGGCGCCGGTGTTGATGTCGCCGGCGTTGAGCAGGCCGGTGTTGAGGTGACCGCTGTTGCCGATTCCCCAGTTGCCGTTGCCGGAGTTGCCGATTCCGACATTGCCGGTGCCGGAGTTGAACAACCCGGTGTTGGCGGTTCCCGAGTTGAGCAGGCCGTTGTTGGCGCTGCCGGAATTCATTGCGCCGAAACCGATTTCACCGTTGCCGGTGAGCCCGATGCCGATGTTGTCGTTGCCGGTGTTGGCGATGCCGATGTTGAAGTCGCCGCTGTTGGCGATGCCATTGTTGGAGTTGCCCCAGTTGGCGAATCCGCGGTTGTGGTCGCCGATGTTGGCCCGGCCGATATTGTGCTGACCCAGGTTGGCCGAACCGAAGTTGTGTGCGCCGAGGTTGCCGAAGCCGGCGTTGAGGTTGCCGACATTGCCGCCGCCGATGTTGACGTCCCCGCGGTTGCCGATGCCGAGGTTGTAGTCGCCGACGTTGCCGAAGCCCGCGTTGAGCGAGCCGACGTCGGCCAGGCCCAGGTTGTATGACGTTGTCCCCGTGACGTTGTCGCGGTACCAGCCGGCGATGTCGGTGCCGAAGTTGGCCACTCCTGAAACATCAGCAGGCGACCCGACGCCGGTGTTGACGACGCCCGACATGGTGTCGCCCAGGTTGGCCACGCCGGACAACAAGGAGCCGACGTTCCGGAAGCCCGATACGTCGCCCGACGCGAAGTTGCGAAAGCCGGAACTGCCCGCGCCGACGTTGGCAAAACCCGATGCGGCCCCGGTGCCGGAGTTGAAGAAGCCCGATGACGGACTGGTCGTGGAATTGCCGAATCCCGGAGCGCCGCCGAAGTCGATGAGCGTCAGGTCCGCAGGCCCGAGACTGGCATAGGCCGGTATGACGATCACGGTGGAGCCGTCGGTGTTTCCGATCTGAATCGCCGGGGTGGGCCCGGTCGCGTACACGGGCGGAATGGTGAGGGAGTTGACGGTGCCCTCGAGCACCGGGATGGGCCCGAGCGCGACGGTGGTGCCGAACGGGATGTCTTCGATTGTGATGCCGTGGTAGACGGTGGTCGTGAAGCTGCCGCTGACCGGCACATTCACCGGAATGGTGGTGGTCAGATTCAACGCGATCTCGGGGACGTGAATCGCGTAGTAGGCGCCGGTTTGGCCTTGGTTGTCGGCGCGCCAGAGTAGTCCGTTGTTGTTGGTGCCGGTGTTGTAGGCGCCGGTGTTGGTGTTGCCGGTGTTGGCTAGGCCGGTGTTGTAGTTGCCGGGGTTGGCGGGGCCGGTGTTGTGGTGGCCGGGGTTGTAGTTGCCGGTGTTGGTGTTTCCGGTGTTGGCCAGGCCGGTGTTGTTGTTGCCGGTGTTGGCGATGCCGGTGTTGTTGGTGCCGGTGTTGAACAGGCCGGTGTTGGTGTCACCGGGGTTGGCGATGCCGGTGTTGTGGTTGCCGGAGTTGGCGATGCCCCAGTTGCCGTCGCCGGAGTTGAAGAAGCCGATGTTGTTGGTGCCGGTGTTGAACAGGCCGATGTTGTTGGTGCCGTTGGTCAGTGGGCCGAGGCCGAGTTGGTTGGTGCCGGTCAGGCCGATGCCGATGTTGCCGGTGCCGGTGTTGCCGAAGCCGATGTTGTGGGTGCCGGTGTTGGCGCTGCCGAGGTTGGCGGTGCCGGTGTTGCCGCTGCCGAGGTTGTGGTCGCCGAGGTTGCCGTTGCCGCAGTTGAGGTTTCCGGTGTTGCCGAAGCCGGTGTTGTAGATGCCGGTGTTGGCCAGGCCGGCGTTGATGGCGGTGCCGGTGGTGCTGTCGCGCAGGATGCCGGCGAGGTTGGTGCCGGTGTTGAGGGCTCCGGAGACGTGGCCGGTGGCGGTGTTGTAGAGGCCGGAGACGGTGGTGCCGTAGTTGGCCAGGCCGGATTGCAGGGTTCCGGCGTTGCGGTAGCCCGAGACGGTGGTGGTGGCCTGGTTGCGGAAGCCGGAGGTGTCGGTGCCGGTGTTGGCGAACCCGGAGGCCGCGCCGGTGCCGGAGTTGAAGAATCCCGAGGACGGGGTGGTGGTCGAGTTGCCGAAACCCGGAGCCGCTGGGATATCGAGGATTTCGATGGTCCCGCCCTGCAGGGCGCCTACGACAGCGGCGCCGATCGAGGTGGTCGGGCCGCCGATGACCACGGTGACCGTCGGGGCCGTGAGGGTCGACGGCGAGATCTCGACGGGTCCCACGTAGAAGGCGCCGTCGGCGAAGTAGGTGAGGGGATATTTGTAGCCGGGGATGGTCCAGTCCTGGCCGCCCACCACCAGGATCTGGTTGACCGGATTGTTCGATGCGATGTCGATCGGAATGGTCGGGATGTCGATCGCGATGTGGGCGCTGATCTGGCCCTCGTTGTCACCGGTGACGAAGAGGCCGTTGCTGTAGTTGCCGCGGATGAAGGCGCCGGTGTTGACGTTTCCGGTGTTGTAGTAGCCGGTGTTGTAATTGCCGGAGTTCAGGCCGCCGGTGTTGAAGCCGCCCGAGTTGTAGCTGCCGGTGTTGGTGTTGCCCGCGTTGAACAGCCCGGTGTTGTAGCTGCCGGTGTTGCTCAGCCCGGTGTTCACGTTGCCCGCGTTGAAGAAGCCCGTGTTGTAGCCGCCGGTGTTTCCGGCGCCGGTGTTGCCGGCACCCGGATTTGCGATGCCCCAGTTCCCGGTGCCCGAGTTTCCGATGCCGACGTTGCCGGTGCCGGAGTTGAACAGGCCGATGTTGCCGGTGCCGGAGTTGAACAGCCCGAGATTGCCGGCGCCGGAATTGATTGCACCGAAGCCGATCTCGCCGTCGCCGGTGAGCCCGACGCCGAGATTGTTGCTGCCGGTGTTGGCGAAACCGATGTTGGAGTCCCCGGCGTTTGCGAAGCCGACGTTGGCGCTGCCGGCATTCCACCAGCCCCGGTTGCCGGTGCCGACATTGCCGGGCCCGATATTGCGGTCACCGATGTTGCCCAGCCCGAAGTTGCCGACGCCGACGCTCGCCAGGCCACGGTTTCCTTCACCGACGTTTCCGCTGCCGATGTTGGCGTTGCCGATGTTCGCAGATCCCAGGTTGAAGTTCCCGATGTTGGCGCGCCCGATGTTGGCCTGGCCCAGGTTGGCGAAGCCCAGGTTCGCAAAGCGCGGGTCGGCGGCCGCGGCCGCACTTCCCGAACGCGTTGGCGCGAAGGGATTCAGCGCCGCGGCGATGGTCGAAGCCTCGCCGTGGTAGGCGAACAGCGCGGACACGTCCTGCGCCCACATCTGCTCGTAGTCGGCCTCGATCGCGGCGATCGCCGGCGCGTTCAGCCCGAGCGGGTTCGTAGTCACGAGTCGGACGAGCGCGGCACGGTTCGTCGAAATGATCTGCGGGTGTACGGTTGCCGCTCGCGCGGCCTCGAAAGCGCCTGCCGCCAGCCGGGCTTGAGTCGCTGCCTGCTCGGCGTCCGCCGCCGCCCCGCTCAGCCAGCCCACATAGGGCGCCACCGCGTCCAGCATCGCCGTGGCTGCCGCACCCTGCCAGGATGACCCGGTCAGCCCGGAGGTCAGCGTGGACATCGCCACTGCGCAGGAACGCAATTCCGCGCCGAGACCTTGCCAGGCGGCCGCGGCGGTGAGGATGGGGCTCGGTCCGGGACCGGCAAACATCCGCCAGGAATTGTGCTCCGGCGGAAACCTCGCGAAATCCATCACATCTCCCTAAGCCGCAGCTGCGCCGAGCGGAATCACCGCAATTCGAGGCGAATCCGGCGCAATCCGCAAACGGCTCCCGGCGCGGTTGTCTGCACCTGACCCGGCGGCCGACCGGCTCGTGCCGAGGCGGCAAGCGGAACTGAAATATGTTCATGCACAGCGACTTTGAACTCTAAATCGACACCGGCCGAGGCGCCTGAGGTGGTGGGAGACCGCGGCCGATCCTCCCCCAATCGGTGGAGGAAAGTTCATCCCGCAAATCGACCAGCCGACCGAGGGTAGTGCGGCCCGAATCGGTCGAAGGTGATCAGTGGAGCACGGACGTGCCGGCGAAACGCAATCGACCACAAGGGATTCAATGATGTCCTTCACGATCGTCAGTCCAGAAGCGTTGGCCGCGGCGGCATCCGAGGCGCTGGGAATCGGCTCCGAACTGCGCTCGGCGAACGCCGCGGCGGCCGCGTCGACGACCCGCATCCTGGCCGCCGCCGCCGATGAAGTGTCGGTCGCCGTGGCATCGTTCTTCGCCCACCATGGCCGGGACTACCAACGCCTCAGTGCCCACCTGACCGACACTCACGACCAGCTGGCGCGAGCCCTGAGCTCGAGCGGCCGAACATACGCGGCTTCCGAAGCGGCGAACGTGGCGCCGTTGCACACCGTGCTTGACGTGATCAATGCGCCGACGGAGGCGCTGCTCGGACGGCCATTGATCGGTAACGGCGCACGCGGGGCCAGTGGGCCGGTCGGGCAGCCCGGGCAGGACGGCGGCATCTTGATCGGCAATGGCGGCGGGGGCGGCAATAGCAGCGACGTGAACGCCCCGGGCGGGGCGGGCGGTTCGGCCGGGTTGATCGGCCGCGGTGGCACCGGCGGAACTGGCGGCTCGGGCGGGGCCGGCGGCACCGGGGGCACCGGTGGCTGGCTGCTGGGATCTGGTGGTGCGGGCGGAACCGGTGGGGCGGGCGGGTTCGGCGGCCA
>NZ_LKTM01000352.1 GCF_001417955.2 Mycobacterium gordonae
CCGCCCGCGCCGCCGGCGCTGCCGGCCTGTCCGTTCAACCCGGCGCCCCCATCACCACCCTTGCCGCCGAATGCCGCGAGGGCCCCGCCGTCCACGGAGCGCGCGTAGCCGGCCGTACCGCCGTCGCCACCGGCGGCGCCGCCGGGACCACCGGTGCCGCCCTTGCCGCCGCTTCCGGAAATGGCGTCCGCTCCCGCGGTGACGCCCGGGGTCCGGGTGACATCGGCGCTGCCACCGTTTCCACCGTTGCCGCCATCCACCCCGACGGTGCCGGGTGACCCGGGCGAGCCGAGTCCTCCTCTGGCGGCTCCGGTTTGTCCGACCTGGTTACTGGGGTTGTCCATCCCGTTGAGGCTCGGGTCGGTAACCGACGGCGGGTTCACCGCGTCTGCTCCCGTCATGCCGGCACCGCCGTGCCCGCCGTCGCCGCCGATGCCGAACAGCCCGGCGCTGCCGCCGGCGCCCCCAGTACCGCCCGTCATGCCGACCGACGTCGCCGCCCCGCCGCTGCCGCCGTTCCCGCCGTAGCCGTAGAGCCACCCCCCGCTACCGCCGGCGCCGCCGTTGGCACCGGCACCAGCGGCACCTCCGGCCCCGCCGTTGCCGATCAGACCGGCAGCGCCACCCGCACCTCCGGCCTGACCGGTCGCGCCCGAGCCTCCATTGCCCCCGTTGCCCAACAAGATTCCGCCCGCTGCGCCGTTGGCGCCCGACCCCTCCGCGCCGTCGGCGCCGTCTCCGATCAACGGCCGGCCCAGCGCAGCTTCGGTGGGGGCATTGATCGCCTCGAGGACCTGTTGTTGCAGAAGAGCCAGATTGGCGGCCTCGGTGTCCGTATAAGAGCTCACGTTCGCGGCCAGGGACTGCACGAACTGGTCGTGAAATGCCGTCGCGGCGGCAGACAGGCTCTGGTAGGCCTGACCATGCCCGGAGAACAGCGACGCCAACGCCACCGACACCTCGTCAGCGCCCGCGGCCAGAACCTCCGTCGTCGCAGCGGCAGCGTTTTCGTTGGCCCACCGCAGCGCCGAACCGATACTTGCCAGATCCGCCGCTGACGACGAAAGCGCTTCTGGGGCAACCATTAGATACGACACGGTGATCCATTTCCCTTCCACTTCGGGCTCGCTGATCACTCTGGTGTGGCGTCGGCCACACGTCCCTACGGCAAGCGGTGGATTGACGGGATGAAATTTCCTCCCCCAATTGGTGGACTGATACGCCGAGTGTGACTTCGGTGACGCGACACCCCGCAGCGGCGCCGGGGTATTCACAGTCGGCCTCAAGGTTTTTCGAGGGTTACAGGTATCTGCCAGACAACTGGGACACAACTTTCAGTCGATCTGGGCCCTGTCGGGTTGACTGGCTCAAGCGCCCGATGTGAGCATCGAAACCGACTTTGGCGCAAGCCTCTTCACTTCATGGTGCCCGTCGAGGCGCCCGGAAAGGTGAATAACCTATGGGCCGCAACCATCGCATCGCAGACTGGAATCCCGAGGACACCGCGGCCTGGGAAGCCGGGAACGACAAGATCGCCAGGCGCAACCTGCTCTGCACGGTGGCCGGCGATCACGTCGCGTTCTCGATCTGGTCCCTGTGGTCGGTGATGACGCTGTTCATGCCCGCAGCCGTGTACGGCTTCTCGGCCGGCGACAAGCTCTTGCTGGGTGCCGTCGCCACCCTGACCGGCGGTTGCGCACGCATTCCCTACACACTGGGCATCGCCAGGTTCGGCGGCCGCAACTGGACCACGTTCTCGGCGTTCGTGCTGCTGATCCCCACCGCCTTGACCATCGCGCTGCTGGCCCATCCCGGTCTGCCGCTGTGGCCATATGTATTGTGCGCGGCCATGACCGGCCTGGGTGGCGGCAATTACGCGGCGTCGCTGGCCAATGTCAACGCGTTCTATCCGGAGCGGCTCAAAGGTGCGGCGCTGGCCGTCAACGCCGGTGTCGGAAACCTGGGAGTCGCAGTGATCCAACTCGCCGGACTGTTGGCGCTGGCCGCCGCCGGTCACCAGGCGCCGTACTGGGTGTGTGCGATTTATCTTGTGCTGCTGGCAATCGCAGGTATCGCCGCGGCACTGTTCATGGACAACCTGGAACACGGCATTCAGCTGAACACGTTGCGCTCCGTGCTGTTCGTGCGGCACACCTGGGTGATCTCGCTGCTCTACATCTGCACCTTCGGCTCTTGGATCGGTTTCGCATTCGCCTTCGGCCAGGTGCTGCAGGTCAACTTCGAAGAGCACGGCGAATCCGTCAAACACGCGGCACTTCACGCGGCCCAGATCGCGTTTGTCGGGCCATTATTGGGCTCGCTGGCCCGGATATACGGCGGCCGCCTGTCCGATCGCATTGGCGGGAGCCGGGTCACCCTGGGTGTTCTCGCCGGCATGATCCTCGCTTCAGGTTTGCTGGTGGGCATCAGCACCCATGACGACATCGCACCGGACACGGGCAGTTTCACGCTGATCGGTTACGTGACGTGCTTCATCGCGTTGTTCATCCTGGCCGGGATGGGCAACGGCTCGGTATTCAAGCTGATCCCGTCGATCTTCGAGGCACGTAGCCGTTCCCTGGATGTCGACGAGGCCCAGCGTCGACACTGGGCGCGTGCCATGTCGGGTTCGCTTATCGGATTCTGTTCAGCCGTAGGGGCACTGGGCGGGGTGGGTATCAACCTGGCGCTGCGCGAGTCCTATCTGCACAGCGGCACCGAGACCTCGGCCTACTGGACGTTCCTGGCGTCCTACGTCTTCGCCGCGTGGCTAACCTGGGCAATGTACGTGCGCCGTCCCGGCACACCTGTGATGAAGAACGCAGCCGAGGGCAATGCTGCAGCAATTGTCAGGTAACGCTTCGGAAATGAGCTTGGCATACAAAGGACATATGGCCCAGTCAACGTCTGCGCCACTCACTGGCTACCGCATCGCAGTCACCTCGGCGCGTCGCTCAGAAGAGTTGTGCGCGCTGCTGAATCGTCACGGAGCGGAGGTTTTCGCCGCGCCCGCGATCAGCATGATCGCGCTACCCGATGACGACGAATTGCACGGCAACACTGAGGCTTTGATCACCAATCCACCGGATATTCTGGTAGCCCACACCGGCATCGGATTTCGCGGCTGGGTGGCGGCGGCCGAAGGGTGGGGCCTGGCGACCGAACTCATCGACTCGTTGTCATCAGCGCGGGTCATCTCGCGCGGCCCGAAAGCAACCGGCGCACTGCGCGCCGGCGGACTCCGCGAGGAATGGTCGCCCGAATCCGAATCCTCGCACGAAGTGCTGGAATATCTACTCCAGTCGGGAGTCGACGGTAAGCGCATCGCCGTTCAGTTGCACGGCGCGGCCGACGGGTGGGATCCCTTTCCGGAGTTCCTCGGTGGTCTGCGCGCTGCGGGCGCCGACGTGGTTCCGATCCGGGTATACCGTTGGAAGCCAGTGCCATTGGACGGGGAGTTCGATCAGCTGGTCACCGGTATCGCCCGACGCCAGTTCGACGCGGTGAGCTTCACCTCGGCCCCGGCGGCCGTGGCGGTGCTGGAGCGCAGCCGCGACCTGGGCATCGAGGACCAGGTGCTGGCGGCGTTCCGCAGCAGTGTGCACGCGATGTGCGTGGGCCCGGTGACGTCGCGGCCGTTGATCCGGCACGGGGTGCCGACGTCGTCACCAGAACGAATGCGGTTGGGCGCGTTGGCACGCCATATCGCCGAGGAACTGCCGCTGCTCGGTTCGTGCAGTGTGCGGGCCGCCGGTCATCTGGTGGACATCCGGGGTACCTGCGTGCTGGTCGACGGGTCGGTGAAGACCGTGTCGGGCAGTGGCATGGCGATACTGCATGCCCTGGCACACCGGCCCGGGGATGTGGTCGGACGCGCGGAACTGTTGCGACTGCTGCCCGGCAACGGTGGTGACACGCATGCGGTGGACACCGCCGTGCTTCGGCTGCGAACGGCGCTGGGCGACAGGAACATCGTTGCCACCGTCGTCAAGCGGGGTTACCGGCTGGCCCTCGACGGAGAGCACGACGCGGCATGAGCCTGATCCTGACGGCCCACGGCACCCGCCGGCCGGCTGGCGTCGCGATGATCGGCGACCTCGCGGCCCGGGTGGGTGAACTGCTCGACCGCAACATCGCGGTGGCGTTCGTCGACGTGCTCGGGCCCACCCCCAGCGAAGTGCTCTCGACCGTGCACGCCAGGAATGAGGCCGCAATCGTGTTGCCCGCGTTCCTTTCTCGCGGCTTCCACGTCCGGGCCGACCTGCCCGCGCATATCGAGGCCAGCGGACATCCGAATGTCCTCGTCACCCCCGCGCTCGGCCCGGGACCGGGCATCACCCGGATCATCTATCAGAACCTGCTGGAATCCGGTTGGCACTCCGAGGATTCAGTGATCCTGGCCGCCGCGGGTACTTCCGACCGCCGGGCCCGGGCCGACCTGGACGTCGCGGCGACGTTGTTGTCGACGCTGACCGGGTCGCCCGTTGAGCTGGGATTCGCGGCCACCGGCACCCCGACCATCCGCGATGCCGTCGCCAACGCCCGTCGCCGCGGTGCGCGCCGGGTCGTAGTGGCTTCCTACCTGCTGGCTGACGGGCTGTTCCAGGAGCGGCTGAACGACTGTGGCGCCGACCTCGTGACGCGGCCGCTGGGCAACCATCCCGGGGTGGCCCGCCTGCTCGCCGACCGGTTCCGGGAGGCCGCCGCTTCTTCGGCCGGAAGGCTCTACCAGCACACGGCGTGAGCAACGACACTTGATGTTTGTGGGTATCCCGGGTAATCCTGGCAACATGGCCCGTAACGAAGAGCCCTCGCGAGGACTCCTCGACGATGTGGCGAAGATGCTCCGTTTACCGTTCCGGACACCGGAGTTCATCGACCGCATCTTCACCGGGAGTGTCAACCAGGTGGGCCGACGCACGCTCTACATGCTGATCACCACGTGGGATGCCGCCGGCGGCGGGCCCTTTGCCGCGAGTGCGATCGCTTCCACGGGCCTGTCCAAGACCGCCGAGATCGTCCAGTCGATGTTGATCGGGCCGGTGTTCAACCCGCTGCTCAAGATGCTGGGGGCCGACAAGATCGCCGTCCGGGCCTCGCTGTGCGCATCGCAATTGGTCGGGCTGGGAATCATGCGCTACGGCGTGCGTTCCGAGCCGCTGCACTCGATGACGGTGGAACAGCTGGTGGATGCCATCGGTCCGACGATGCAGCGTTATCTCGTCGGCAAGATCGACTAGGCAGCCATCCGCGCCGCGAACCGCCCCACCAGAATCCGGCCGTCGGCGGTCACGCGCACCGGGTAGACCGGCACCGAAACCCGCTCGTCATCCAGGCAGGAACCGTCGTCCAGCGCGAAAGCCTGCTTGAGGATCGGCGATTGAACCATGGCGCGGCCCGCGCGATCCCCGACGATGCCGCGGGACAGCACCGCCGCACCCGAGAACGGATCGACATTACCGATCGCGTGCACGGCGCCGTCGTCAAGCCGGAACAGCGCCGCCTGGGCACCGTCGTCGAGCAGCACCCCGACGCCGCGTCCCGGGATGAGGTGGTCGTATCGGCAGGCGGTGGTCCACGCCTGGATGTCGTTGACGGTAGTCATGATTCATTCCCTCCCTAGCTACAGCTGTCCGCGAACTCGCGGGATACCAATGGGCACAGGCACTTTGCGTCCCGAACGCTCGGTGAACGTCACTGTCGGGTCGACGGCGCCGGGGGCGTTGACGAAGGAGACGAACCTCGAGAGCTTGTCCGGATCCTCCAGCACGCCCTTCCATTCGCACTGATAGCCGGCGACATGGCGCTCGATGGCGGCCTCGAATTCCCCGGCCAGACCCAGTGAGTCGTCGCACACCACCTCGCGCACGTGGTCCAGGCCGAGTGATTCCACCCAGGGCGCGGTTCGCTGCAAGCGGTCGGCCGTGCGTATGTAGTACATGAGAAACCGGTCGATATAACGAACCAGCGTCTCGGTGTCCAAGTCGCTGGCCAGCAGTTGCGCGTGCCTGGGGGTCATTCCGCCGTTGCCGCCGACATAGAGATTCCAGCCCTGCTCGGTGGCGATCACCCCGACGTCCTTGCCGCGCGCCTCGGCACACTCCCGTGCACAGCCCGACACCCCGAGCTTGATCTTGTGGGGTGCCCGCAGTCCGCGGTAACGCAATTCGAGGTCGATGGCCAGTTGCACCGAATCCTGCTGGCCGTACCGGCACCAGTCGCTGCCGACGCAACTCTTCACGGTCCGCAACGCCTTGCCGTAGGCGTGACCCGACTCCATGCCGGCATCGACCAGGCGCTTCCAGATTGCCGGCAACTGGTCCACCCGGGCCCCGAACAGGTCGATCCGCTGACCGCCGGTGATCTTGGTGTAGAGACCGAAATCCTGTGCGATCTGGCCGATCAGGATCAAGTGCTCGGGCTTGATGTCGCCGCCGGGCACCCGCGGCACCACCGAGTAGCTGCCGTTGCGCTGGATGTTGGCCAGGAAGTGGTCGTTGGAGTCCTGCAGTGAGGCCTGCTCGCCGTCCAGGATGTGATCGGATCCAGTGGAAGCCAGGATGGAGGCGACCACGGGTTTGCAGATGTCGCAACCCTTTCCGCGGCCGAAGCGCTCCAGCAGTCCGGAGAAGGTGCGGATCTCGGTCGCCGAGATGATCTCGAACAGCTCCGCCCGCGACTGCCCGAAGTGCTCGCACAGCGCCTTGGACTGCTCCACGCCCTCGGCTTCCAGCAGCTGCTTGAGCAGCGGGACGCAGGATCCACACGAGGTACCGGCGGAAGTGCAGGACTTCAGCGCCGCGACGTCGGCGCAGCCGTCGGCGATGGCGCACTTCAGGTCGCCCTTGCTGACGTTGTTGCAGGAGCAGATCTGGGCCGAATCCGGCAGTGCCCCAATGCCCAGAGCACCGGCCGTACCAGCCGACCCGGCCGGGGCGATGAGCGCGAGCGGGTCGCCGGGCAGTTCGCTGCCGACCATGGGACGCAGCACCCCGTACGACGAGGCATCGCCGACCAGCACACCGCCGAGCAGCGTCCTGGCATCGTCGGAGAGCACCAGCTTGGCGTAGGTGCGGTTCACCGCGTCGTTGATGACGACCTCAAGGCAGTTCTCTGTGCTGCCCATTGCGTCGCCGAAGCTGGCGACGTCGACGCCGAGCAGCTTGAGCTTGGTCGACAGGTCCGCCTCGGGAAATTCCGCGCTGCCGTCGACCAGCCGGTCGGCCACCACCTCGGCGCTGGTGTAGCCAGGGCCAACCAGGCCGTAGCACCGGCCCTCGATTGCCGCTACCTCGCCCACCGCGTAAATGTCGGGATCGCTGGTGCGGCAGGCCAAGTCGGTGAGCACGCCGCCGCGTGGGGCGATATCCAAGCCGGCGGCCCGGGCCAGTTCGTCGCGAGGCCGGATGCCGGCGGCGAAAATCAGCACGCCCGCGTCGATCACCCGGCCATCGGAGAGTCGCACCACCATCGATTCGGACCCGTCCGAATGCGTAACCGGCTCAATCGATTCGGTGCCGGTTCCGACGTGGATGTCGATCCCGAGCTCGCCGATCATCCGGGCGAGCAGCGCGCCGCCCGCCTCGTCGATCTGCTGAGCCATCAACCGGGGCATCATCTCAACGACGTGTGTCGCTAACCCGAACTGGCGCAGAGCGTTTGCGGCCTCCAGGCCCAGCAGTCCGCCACCGATGACAACGCCGGCGCCACCCGACTCGACGGCGCGCTGAGCGCCGGCTCGGATGGCGTCGAGATCGTCGAGGGTCCGGTAGACGTGGCACGACGGCAGGTCGTGGCCGGTGACCGGGGGCACGAAGGCGTAGGAGCCGGTGGCCAGAACCAGGGCGTCGTAACCGTGGACCCGGCCGTCGGTAGTGACGACTGTCTTTGCCGCACGGTTGATTTCGGTGACGCGGGTGTTCAGCAGCAGTTCCACCTGCGGGTCCCCGACGTAGTCGTTGCCGGGCAGGGCCAGCAGGCTGCGGTCCCAGCTTTCGGTGTAGGAGGTCAGGCCGACGCGGTCGTAGGCGGCATCGGCCTCCTCGGCCAACACGGTGATTCGCCAAGCACCGCTGGCGTCGCGGGCGCGCAGCGCCTCGACGAACCGATGGCCGACCATGCCGTGGCCGACCACGACAACACGCCGGACGTCAGCGCGCGCGGGAGTACTTCCGGCAGAGGACATGTCACGAGACTACGAAGCCGATGTTGCCGCGAATGACGCCGAATGTGACGCATTCATCACGCCGTCCTCACAACTGGCAATCGCCTGTGTGACGATGTTCGCTCTCAGCGAACGGCCAGGTGGAACTTTAGCGTAGGACGCTCATGTTTAACCGGGTAGCCGACCAGCACAGCGTCGGACACAGCTAACTCACAACGAAGAGTAAGGAGTCATCCATGAGCAATCTCGCCTTGTGGTCGCGTCCGGCGTGGGACACCGACCGGTGGCTGCGGGACTTTTTCGGTCCGGCTTCCGCCGACTGGGTCAAGCCCGCTACCAGCGGTTTCAACCCGGCGGCCGAGATCCTGAAGGACGGGGATGACGCGGTAGTCCGGTTGGAGCTGCCGGGCGTCGACGTCGAGAAGGACGTCAACGTCGAGGTGGACAAGGGGCGCCTGGTCATCCATGGCGAACACCGCGACGAACACGCGGAAGAAGAGCACGGCCGCACCCTGCGGGAGATCCGGTACGGGTCGTTCCGCCGGTCGTTCCAGCTCCCGGCGCACGTCACCGGCGAGGCCATCTCGGCGTCGTACGACGCGGGCGTGCTGACCGTGCGGGTCACCGGCGCATACGCCGGGGCGCAGCCGCAGCGCATCGCCATCACCAAGTAGGGCAGCGCGGCAGGCCCCCCGCGAGCGGGGGGCCTGTTCTGCCCTACTGCCAGCGGGCGAGCAGTTCGGTGGCCCGAGCTGACAGCGCGTACTGGAAGAACGGGCCGAAGCTGATCCGGGCGACCCCGAGCGGGCCGAACGAGGCCGGGGCATCCTGGTCCGGCACCGCGATCGCGTTGATCGGCAGTGGCAACTCAGTTGCCAAGCGCCGCAACGTCTCCGGGTCGTGACGCGCCACCGGGTACAGCACATCGGCGCCGGCCCGGGCCGCTTCGGACAGGCGCGCCACGGCCAGGTCGACCCGGCCCTCTGGGTCGCCTTCCTGGCGCAGGAACACATCGGTGCGTGCGTTGATCACCACGTGCACCCCGGCCGCATCGGCGGCCGCCCGCAGGGCTCCCACCAACTCCGCGTGCTCGCCGGAGGACCGCAGCCGGCCGCCTTCGGAGTGCACGGTGTCTTCGATGTTGAGTCCCACGGCGCCGGCCTCCAGCAGGCCCTCGATCAGCCGCGGCGCCGGTAGCCCGTAGCCGGACTCGATGTCGACCGAGACCGGCAGGTCGACGGCCGCGGTGATCTGCGCGACGCGGGCCAGCACGTCGTCGAACGACATGCCCTCGCCGTCGGGTTTGCCGATCGAGTCCGCCAGCGGGTGACTGCCCACCGTCAGCGCCGCAAATCCGGCCTGCGTGGCCAGATTCGCCGACCAGGCATCCCACACCGTCGGCAGCACCACCGGATTGCCCGGTTGATGGAGTTGCAGCAGCACGCGGGCCTGTTCGGCGGGTTCCTGCGGCATGGGCACAAAGTCACTTTCTTGGCGGCGGGACCCAAGTTGGCCGGTGTCCGGCTCCGACAGCGGATAGTATCGACTGGCGTACTGTGATCCGTAACACCTTCGGCCCGGGGAGCATCGATTGTCCACTGCCACTGAACTCACCGAACTGCACGACCTGATGCGGGGACTGCGGCGGTGTGTGACCTCGCTGAAGTCGCGGTACGGAGACAATCCGGCGACGCGCCGCATCGTCATCGACGCCGAGCGAATCCTCACTGACATCGAGCTACTCGACAACGATGTCGCTGAACTGGACCTCACCCGGGCCACCGTCTACCAATCCGGCGAGAAGATCGCGATCCCGGACACCCAGTACGACACCGACTTCTGGCGCGATGTCGACGATGAGGGTGTCGGGGGTCACAGCAGGTATTGACCGACGCCTGACTGAGAAGCCCGACTAAGGAGCGGGCGTTCATTCTGTGTACCCTTCGAGCTACAGCCCGTTCGAAGAGGAACAACACATTAGATGAGCGCACCAACGGCGAGCCGTTCTGAGTCCGGCGTCTTTTCAGCTACCCGAGCCCAAATCGGGCGCAAAACGCTTCGCACCGACAGGTGGTGGCTGCAGCCCCTGAGGATCAACCTGGGCTTCGCCGCTTTCGTCATCTACGCGACGGTGCGCGCGTTCCAGCAGGACTACTTCTTCGTCCCCAAGTACCACTACCTGACGCCGTTCTACTCGCCGTGCGTCAGCAAGGCTTGCGGTGAGGCCAGCGAATTCTGGCCGCAGATCCTGCCGGATGTGTGGTGGTTGCCCTACGCGGCGTTGACGCTGCCGTTCCTGCTGTTGTTCCGGTTGACCTGCTACTACTACCGCGGCGCCTACTACCGCACGGTGTGGCAGTCGCCGACGGCATGCGCGGTGGCCGAGCCGCGCGTCCACTACACCGGTGAGACGAAGTTCCCGCTGATCATCCAGAACACCCACCGGTACTTCTTCTACATCGCCGGCATCATCTCGGTGATCAACACCTGGGACGCCATCGCCGCCTTCCACTCCGAAGACGGCCCGGGCGGATTCGGGTTCGGTTTGGGCAATCTCGTCCTGCTCGGCAACGTCATCATGCTGTGGACCTACACGCTGTCCTGCCACTCCTGCCGGCACGTCACCGGTGGCCGTCTCAAGCACTTCTCCAAACACCCTGTGCGGTACTGGATCTGGACCCAGGTCAGCAAGATCAACGAGCGGCACAAGATGTACGCCTGGATCACCCTCGGGACGTTGATGTTCACCGACTTCTACATCTTGCTGGTGTCCAGCGGCACCATCTCCGACCTGAGATTCATTGGCTGATCAGCCCTTCAGCCACATTGCGAACGAAATTCCATAATTTGAGCGAGGTTTCATGGTTGAGGTCGAAAGGCACGCCTACGACGTAGTCGTAATCGGTGCCGGCGGCGCAGGCTTACGCGCGGTCATCGAAGCGCGCGAACGCGGCCTGAAGGTCGCGGTGGTGACCAAGTCCCTGTTCGGCAAGGCCCACACGGTGATGGCCGAGGGTGGCTGCGCGGCATCCATGGGCAATGCCAACCCGAAAGACAACTGGCAGACCCACTTCGGTGACACCATGCGGGGCGGCAAGTTCCTCAACAACTGGCGGATGGCCGAGTTGCACGCCAAGGAGGCACCGGACCGCGTCTGGGAGCTGGAGACCTACGGCGCGCTGTTCGACCGCACCAAGGATGGCCGGATCAGCCAGCGCAACTTCGGTGGACACACCTACCCGCGGTTGGCCCACGTCGGTGACCGCACCGGCCTGGAGCTGATCCGCACCATGCAGCAGAAGATCGTCTCGCTGCAGCAGGAGGACTTCGCAGAATTCGGCGACTACGAAGCCCGGATCCGGGTGTTCGCCGAATGCACGGTCACCGAGCTGCTCAAAGACGGTGACGCGATCGCCGGGGCCTTCGGCTACTGGCGGGAGAGCGGCAACTTCGTGCTGTTCGAGGCGCCGGCCGTCGTGCTGGCCACCGGCGGCATCGGCAAGTCGTTCAAGGTCACCTCCAACTCCTGGGAGTACACCGGCGACGGGCACGCGCTGGCCCTGCGGGCCGGCGCCACCTTGATCAACATGGAGTTCGTCCAGTTCCACCCGACCGGCATGGTCTGGCCGCCGAGTGTGAAGGGCATCCTGGTCACCGAGGGTGTGCGTGGAGACGGCGGCGTGCTCAAGAACTCCGAGAACGAACGTTTTATGTTCGGCTACATCCCGCCGGTCTTCAAAGGGCAGTACGCCGAAGACGAGCAGGAGGCCGACCAGTGGCTCAAGGACAACGACTCGGCCCGTCGCACCCCGGACCTGCTGCCGCGTGACGAGGTAGCGCGCGCGATCAACTCGGAGGTAAAGGCCGGCCGCGGCACCCCGCACGGCGGGGTCTACCTGGACATCGCGTCCCGGCTGACCCCGGCGGAGATCAAGCGCCGGCTGCCGTCGATGTACCACCAGTTCATGGAACTGGCCGAGGTCGACATCACCAAGGAGCCGATGGAGGTCGGCCCCACCTGTCACTACGTGATGGGTGGTGTCGAGGTCGACGCCGACACCGGCGCGGCCAAGGTGCCGGGCCTGTTCGCCGCGGGTGAGTGCTCCGGCGGCATGCACGGCTCCAACCGGCTCGGCGGCAACTCGCTGTCCGACCTGCTGGTGTTCGGCCGGCGCGCCGGGCTGGGAGCCGCCGACTACGTGCGGGCCCTGAGCAGCCGTCCGACGGTCTCCGAGAAGGCCCTCAACGACGCAGAGCAGTTCGCCCTCAAGCCGTTCACCGGCCCGACCGACGGCTCGGCGCCGGAGAATCCCTATGCGCTGCAGATGGATCTGCAGCACGTGATGAACGACCTGGTCGGCATCATCCGCAAAGAGGAAGAGATCACCCGGGCGCTCAAGCTGCTCAAGGAGCTCTGGTCGCGCTACCAGAACGTCCAGGTCGAAGGCGGACGCCAGTACAACCCGGGCTGGAATCTGGCAATCGACCTGCGCAACATGCTGATGGTCAGCGAATGCATCGCCAAGGCGGCGCTCACCCGCACCGAGAGCCGCGGCGGGCACACCCGCGACGACCACCCGAGCATGGACTCCAGCTGGCGCAACACGCTGCTGGTGTGCACGGAAGCCTCCCAGGATGAGGCCGAGACCACCGGCGACCACATCACCATCACCCGCCAGGAGCAGGTCCCGATGCGGGCCGACTTGCTGGAGCTCTTCAAGATCTCCGAATTGGAGAAGTACTACACCAACGAAGAGCTGGCCGAGCACCCGGAACGGAGAGCGTAATGGCTTACAACGCGAGCATGCGGGTCTGGCGCGGCGACGAAAGTGGCGGCGGGCTCCAAGAATTCACCGTCGAGGTCAACGAGGGTGAGGTCGTCCTCGACGTCATCCACCGCCTGCAGCAGACGCAGACGCCCGACCTGGCGGTGCGCTGGAACTGCAAGGCGGGCAAGTGCGGGTCGTGTTCGGCGGAGATCAACGGCAAGCCGCGCCTGATGTGCATGACACGGATGTCGACATTCGAGGAGAACGAGGTCGTCACCGTCACCCCGATCCGGACCTTCCCGGTGATCCGCGACCTGGTGACCGATGTGTCGTTCAACTACGAAAAGGCGCGCGAGATCCCGTCGTTCACTCCGCCCAAGGAACTGCAGCCGGGCGAGTACCGGATGGCGCAGGTCGACGTTCAGCGCTCGCAGGAATTCCGCAAGTGCATCGAGTGCTTCCTGTGCCAGAACGTCTGTCACGTCATCCGTGACCACGACGAGAACAAAGAGGCGTTCGCCGGCCCGCGCTTCCTGATGCGGATTGCCGAGCTCGACATGCACCCGCTGGACACGGTGGACCGGCAGAAGCAGGCCCAGGAAGAGCACGGGCTGGGCTACTGCAACATCACCAAGTGCTGCACCGAGGTCTGCCCCGAGCACATCAAGATCACCGACAACGCGCTGATCCCGATGAAAGAGCGGGTCGCCGACCGCAAGTACGACCCGGTCGTCTGGCTGGGTAACAAGCTGTTCAGGCGTTAACCGCCGCCGCACCGGGTATCCGGTCGGCATGCGAGGAACGACCAGCGACAACGAGATTCGAACGGCGATTCGGGAGTTGTCCGTCCGCGCCGAGCTGGCGCACAAAGAAGGACGGCACGACGACGCGAGCGAGATCGAGCAACGGATCGACGGGTACCGGAGAGAACTGAGCCAACGGCCCTAGCCGCCCTCGGCCTCAGACGCCGAGGCGGCGAAAAACGCTGCGGTGGAACACGATCGGGGCCACCTCGGCGTCGACGGTGACCTCATTGACACGCAGCACCACGATAGTGTGGTCGCCGGCCGGAATGAGTTGCTCGATCGCACTTTCCAACCACAACGCCGTGCCCCTGATGAAAACCGCTCCCGAGTCGCGCGATTCCGTTTCCAGTCCGGCGAACCGGTCACCGGTCTTGGCGGCCAGGGTGCGGGCCGCCGCATCGTGGGACTCACCGAGCACGCTGATGCCCAGCATCGGCGCGCCCTTGAGCTTGGGCCAGGTCGTAGACGTGTTCTGCACGCAGAACGACACCAGCGGCGGCTCCAGCGACACCGGCACGAATGTGCTGGCCGCCAGGCCTTCCCGCACTCCGTTCACCTCGGCGGCAATGGCGATCACCCCGGACGGAAAGTGGCCGAAAGCCTCACGCAGTGACGTCGGCGTCAGCTTGTTATTCGCACTCACCGGACTTCATTCGCTCCTCGAGCCGAGAACGGGATTCTCGCTTTCGAGCCTACCGGGCGCGTATCCATGGGCAGCAGCCACATCGGGGTGCGCGCGCACCCTGCTCTTCCAGGCGTTGCGGCCGTAAACGGAGTGGATCGGGTCGGCCGGGTCCGGCGCCCGCCGCGCCTGCGCGGCCAGGTCGGCGGGCAGCGACAGCAGAGGCAGCTGCGCATCCAGCGCGGGGTTGAAGAAGTACGGCACCGAGATGCGATCGGCGGTGGCGCCGGCCAGGTCCACCCGGTGCTCGGTCGCCCGCAGGTAACCCCCGGTGGCGAGTTCGAGCAACTCGCCGATATTGACGACGAACGCCCCGTCGAGCGGCGCGACGTCGACCCAGCGCTCGCCTCGTCGCACCTGCAGGCCCCGGCTACCCGGCTCGGTCAACAGCAGGGTGAGCACCCCGGAGTCTTTGTGGGGGCCGACACCCTGCCGGGACTCGGCACGGCGCGGGTACCGAATGATCTTGATCAGCGTCGCGGGGCGCTCTGCGAAGGCCGCGTCGAAGACCTCCGGCGGGCTGCCGAGCGAGGCCGCCCAATGCCGCAGCAGGGTGCGCGACACCTGCGACATCGCGGCATCCCACTCGGCGATGAGGCCAGGCAGTTCCGGCATCGCGGCCGGCCACTGGTTGGGACCCTGCAACCACAGATACTCGGGCCGGCCGGGCCCACCGATGGACGGGCGCTCGGTGCCGATGTCGATCTGCTCGCGCCAGTCGACTTCACCCCTGGTCAACTCCCCACCCAACCTGGTGTAGCCGCGAAAGTGCGGACTGCGCACCATCGCGATCGCGTCCTTGTCCGCATCCGGCAGCGCAAAGAGTCGCCGCGCGGCGTCGAGCACCCTGGCCACCAGCGTGGCGGGTACGCCGTGGCCGACCAGATAGAAGAAGCCCACCTCGTGGGCGGCCCGCCGCAGACCGTGGCGCAGTTGGCCGGAATCGGCGCCCAGATCCACTATCGGAAGGGCCGTGACGCTCCCCACATTTATCATCTGCTCCATCATTGCCGCAGGTGAGCAGGCGTGCCAGGGCTGCAATCAGCAGTATCCCAACCGGTTGGTTAGTTAGACCGTGAAATGTTCCTCACATCGACTTGCGTTGAACAACACAGCCGCGATATTTTAACGGTGTTACTGGTGGGTAACTTAGACCTAGTACCCAACCACAGGTGGCATTCTCAACGAGGAGGACCGTAGTGAGCCACTACAAGAGCAACGTTCGTGACCAGGAATTCAACCTGTTCGAGGTGCTGGGTGTTGACAAGGCGTTAGGCCAGGGCGAATTCAGCGACCTGGACGCCGACACCGGCCGCGAGATTCTCGCCGAGGTGGCCCGGCTGGCCGAAGGCCCCGTCGCCGAATCATTCATCGAAGGCGACCGCAACCCGCCGACCTTCGACCCGAAGACTTTCTCGGTAACCCTGCCGGAGTCGTTCAAGAAGTCCGTCAATGCGGTCATCGACGCCGGCTGGGACAAGGCCGGCCTTGACGAGGCACTCGGTGGCATGCCGATGCCCAAGGCCCTGATGTGGGCCATCAACGAGCACATTCTCGGCTCCAACCCGGCGGTGTGGATGTACGCAGGTGGCGCCGGTTTCGCCCAGATTCTGTACCACCTCGGCACCGAGGAGCAGAAGAAGTGGGCCGTGCTGGCCGCCGAGCGCCGCTGGGGTTCGACCATGGTGCTCACCGAGCCGGACGCCGGCTCGGACGTGGGCGCCGGTCGCACCAAGGCCGTACAGCAGGAGGACGGCACCTGGCACATCGACGGTGTCAAGCGCTTCATCACCTCGGGTGACTCGGGCGACCTGTTCGAGAACATCTTCCACCTGGTCCTGGCCCGCCCGGAGGGCGCCGGCCCCGGCACCAAGGGACTGTCGCTGTTCTTCGTGCCCAAGTTCCTGTTCGACCCCGAGACGGGCGAACCGGGCGAGCGCAACGGCGTATACGTCACCAACGTCGAGCACAAGATGGGCCTGAAGGTCTCGGCTACCTGTGAGCTGTCCCTCGGCCAGCACGACAAGCCCGCCATCGGCTGGCTGGTCGGCGAGGTGCACGACGGTATTGCGCAGATGTTCGAGGTCATCGAGCAGGCGCGCATGATGGTGGGCACCAAGGCCATCGCCACCCTGTCCACCGGCTACCTGAACGCGCTGGAATACGCCAAGTCGCGGGTCCAGGGTGCCGACCTGACCCAGATGACCGACAAGACGGCTCCCCGGGTGACCATCACGCACCACCCCGACGTCCGCCGGTCGCTGATGACCCAGAAGGCGTACGCCGAGGGCCTGCGGGCGCTGTACCTCTACACCGCGACCTTCCAGGACGCGCCGGTCGCCGAGGCGCTGCACGGGGTGACCCCCGAGCTGGCCGCCAAGATCAACGACCTGCTGCTGCCGATCGTCAAGGGCGTTGGCTCCGAGCAGGCCTACGCCAAGCTCACCGAGAGCCTGCAGACCTTCGGTGGGTCCGGCTTCCTGCAGGACTACCCGGTCGAGCAGTACATCCGGGACGCCAAGATCGACTCCCTCTACGAGGGCACCACCGCCATCCAGGCGCAGGACTTCTTCTTCCGCAAGATCGTCCGCGACAAGGGTGTGGCGCTGGCGCATGTGTCGGGTGAGATCCAGCAGTTCGTCGACAGCGAATCCGGCAACGGACGTCTCAAGACCGAGCGGGCGCTGCTCGCGAAGGCCCTCACCGACGTCCAGGCGATGGCCGCCTCGCTGACCGGCTACCTGATGGCCGCCCAAGAGGACGTCACCAGCCTCTACAAGGTGGGCCTGGGTTCGGTGCGCTTCCTGATGAGCGTCGGCGACCTGGTCATCGGCTGGTTGCTGCAGCGTCAGGCCGCCGTCGCGATCGAGGCCCTGGACGCCGGCGCGACCGGCGCCGAGCGGTCCTTCTACGAGGGCAAGATCGCGGTGGCGTCGTTCTTTGCGAAGAACTTCCTGCCGCTGTTGACCAGCACCCGCGAGGTGATCGAGACCCTGGACAACGAGATCATGGAGCTCGACGAAGCCGCATTCTGAGTAGTCACGTCAAAAATCCCCCCGCTTCGGCGGGGGGATTTTTTGTTCGGGCGGCGCGACACTGACGTCAGGCACAAAACACGCCGGGAAGGGTGTGCGCACGTTCAATTTCGGCGAAGAGGCCGGGACGCGGCGAACAAAGCAAAAAGACCGCCGCTGGATCCCCTCACTCCAGCGGCGGCCCTTCTCGTTCGCCCGTCCACTCTGACCGGCAATCGATCCAGGGATTGCCCCGCGTTGCCGTCGGGGTCGGGGGGTCAGACACCAACACGGGGCTATCCGAACGAGCGATTACCCATATGTGCGACCGATTAACCCACCAATTGGAAAAATTGCCCCGGTGATTTTCGGCACACCATCACGCCTGGTCACGCCTCGAGGATCGCTGCCACACCCTGGCCGCCGGCCGCGCAGATCGAGATCAGCGCGCGCACCGGGCCGTTGGTTTCGGCCTTCTTCTGCGCCAGTTGCTTGGCCGTCTGCGCCAGGATGCGTCCGCCCGTCGCGGCGAACGGGTGCCCAGCCGCGAGCGACGATCCGTTGACGTTGAGCTTCGTCCGGTCGATGGAGCCCAGTGCGCCGTCCAGCCCCAGCCGCTCCTTGCAGTAGTCCTCGGACTCCCACGCCTGCAGGTGCGCCAGCACCACCGACGCGAACGCCTCGTGGATCTCGTAGAAATCAAAGTCCTGCAGGCTCAGCCCGTTACGCGCCAGCAGTCGCGGCACCGCATAGGTGGGCGCCATCAACAGGCCGTCGTACCCGTTGACGTAGTCGACGGCGGCGGTCTCGGAATCCACCAGGAAGGCCAGCGGCTGCAGGTTGTGGTCGGCTGCCCACTGCTCGCCGGCCAGCAGCGCCACCGAGGCGCCGTCGGTCAGCGGGGTCGAGTTGCCCGCGGTCATGGTGGCGTCGCCCGCCTTGACCCCGAAAACCGGGCGCAGGGTGGCCAGCTTCTCCGGGCTGGAGTTGGGCCGCAGGTTGTCGTCGCGGTACAGGCCCAGGAATGGCGACACCAGGTCGTCGAAGAATCCGCGGTCGTAGGCGGCGGCCATGTTGCGGTGGCTGGCGGCGGCCAGTTCGTCCTGGTCGACGCGCTTGATCCCCAGCTGCTTGGCGGTGACGGCGGCGTGCTCGCCCATCGACTTGCCGGTGCGCGGCTCGCTGTTGGCGGGAATCTCGATGCCCAGGTTCGCCGGCAGAGTGCCCACCAGCTTCAGCCGCTGCACGTTGGACTTGGATCGCCGCAGCTTGAGCAGGGTGCGGCGCAGGTCGTCACCGAGACCGATCGGCGGGTCGGACGTGGTGTCGACCCCGCCGGCGGCCGCGACCTCGTAGCGCCCGGCGGCGATGCCGTCGGCGGCCGCGATCGCCGCCTGCAGTCCGGTGCCGCACGCCTGCTGGATGTCGAAGGCCGGCGTGTGCGGGTTCAGCTCGGACCCGAGCACGCATTCGCGCATGAGATTGAAATCGCGGCTGTGCTTGAGCACCGCACCACCGACCACTGCGCCCAGCCGCTCGCCCCGCAAGTTGAACCGGTCCACCAGCCCGCTCAGTGCCGCGGTGAACATGTCCTGGTTCGACGCGTCGGCGTAAGCGCCGTCCGAGCGCGCGAAGGGGATGCGGTTGCCGCCGAGTACTGCGACGCGTCGCTTGGTCTGATCACTGGCAGGGGCCACAGTTATCTCCGTCGATCTCCGGTAGTACGGGGGGTTAGTTTTGGGGTATCAGCGCTTCGCAGGCAATACTACCCACTGTTCTTACTCTCAAGTAAGTTCGTACCCCTGACACGGAAGGCAAGCTCAGTGGCACCCAAGGTCTCGCCCGATCTGTTCTCCCAGGTTGTCAATTCCGGCCCCGGATCCTTCCTGGCCAAGCAACTTGGGGTCCCCCAGCCCGAGACGCTGCGCCGTTACAAGCCGGGTGAACCGCCCCTGGCCGGCTCGCTGCTGATCGGCGGGGAAGGCCGTGTCGTCGAGCCGCTACGGGCCGCGCTGGAGTCCGACTACGACCTGGTGGGCAACAACCTCGGCGGACGCTGGGCTGACTCGTTCGGCGGCCTGGTGTTCGACGCCACCGGCATCACCGAGCCCACCGGATTGAAGGCTCTGCACGACTTCTTCACCCCCGTCGTGCGTAACCTCGGTCCCTCGGCGCGGGTCGTCGTGGTGGGCACCACGCCGGAGGCGATCGAGAACCCGCACGAGCGGATTGCGCAACGCGCGCTGGAGGGCTTCACCCGCTCGGTCGGCAAGGAACTGCGCCGCGGCGGCACCTCGGCGCTGGTGTACCTGGCGCCGGACGCCAAGCCCGCCGCGACCGGCCTGGAATCGACGCTGCGCTTCATCCTGTCCGCCAAGTCGGCCTACGTCGGCGGCCAGGTGTTCTACGTCGGCGCGGCCGACTCGACACGGCCCGCCGACTGGGACCGTCCGCTGGACGGCAAGGTGGCCATCGTGACCGGGGCCGCCCGCGGCATCGGGGCCACCATCGCCGAAGTGTTCGCCCGCGACGGTGCCCGCGTGGTCGCGATAGACGTGGAGTCCGCCGCCGAGAAACTGGCCGAGACCGCCAGCAAGGTGGGTGGCACGCCGCTGTGGCTGGATGTCACCGCCGACGACGCGGTGGAGAAGATTTCCGAGCACCTGCGCGACCACCACGGCGGCAAGGCCGACATCCTGGCCAACAACGCCGGGATCACCCGCGACAAGCTGCTGGCCAACATGGACGACGCTCGCTGGGATGCCGTCCTCGCCGTCAATCTGCTGGCCCCGCTGCGCCTCACCGAAGGGTTGGTGGCCAACGGCACCCTCGGCGAGGGCGGGCGGGTGATCGGGCTGTCGTCCATCGCCGGCATCGCGGGCAACCGCGGGCAGACCAACTACGGCACCACCAAGGCCGGCATGATCGGCATCACCCAGGCGCTGGCCCCTCAGCTCGCCGAGAAGGGCATCACGATCAACGCCGTGGCACCGGGCTTCATCGAAACAGAGATGACCGCTGCCATCCCGCTGGCCACCCGCGAGGTGGCCCGCCGGATGAACTCGCTGCTGCAGGGCGGCCAGCCCGTCGACGTCGCCGAGACCATCGCCTACTTCGCCAGCCCGGCGTCGAATGCGGTGACCGGCAACGTGATCCGGGTCTGCGGCCAGGCGATGATCGGGGCCTGACGGTGAATCAACCCAGTGGCCTTCGCAACATGCTGCGGGCGGTGGCCGGGGCGCTGCCCGTGGTGTCCCGATCCGATCATCTGTCCGACCGGACGGTGACCGTCGAGGAAATGCCCATCGACTCCGCGAACGTGGCCGCCTACGCGGCGGTCACCGGGTTGCGGTTCGGCAACAACGTGCCGCTGACGTACCCGTTCGCGCTCACCTTCCCGTCGGTGATGTCGCTGGTGACCGGTTTCGACTTCCCGTTCTCCGCAATGGGTTCGGTGCACACCGAGAACCAGATCACGCAGTACCGCCCGATCGCGGTGACCGACACGGTGGGCGTGAAGGTGCATGCCGAGAACCTGCGCGAGCACCGCAAGGGTCTCCTGGTGGACCTGGTGACAGACGTCAGCGTCGGCAACGAGCCGGCGTGGCACCAGGTGACCACCTTTCTGCACCAGCAGCGCACCAGCCTGTCCGGCGAGCCCAAGCCGCCGCCGCAGAAGCAGCCCAAGCTGCCACCACCCTCGGCGGTGCTGCGGATCACCCCGTCGCAGATCCGCCGCTACGCCGCGGTGGGGGGCGACCACAATCCGATCCACACCAGTTCGGTGGCCGCCAAGCTGTTCGGCTTTCCCACCGTGATCGCTCATGGAATGTTCAGCGCCGCAGCGGTTCTGGCGAACATCGAAGCGCGTTTCCCGGATGCCGTGCAGTACTCGGTGCGATTCGGCAAGCCGGTGCTGCTGCCGGCGACCGCGGGGCTGTACATCGACGAGCGCAATGAGGGCTGGGAGTTGTCCCTGCGGCACATCTCCAAGGGCTACCCGCACCTGACCGGCTCGGTGCGGCCGCTCTGATCACCCGGCCCGCTGGTCCAGACGCAGGGAGCGGCGGCGGATCACGAGCCGGTCGAGCGTGTGCGCGCCGACCGCGGTGACCGCGAACACCAGCAGCATCCAGATCGGCGGCCGGGCCAGTTCCCAGACGAAGATCGCCGCCCAGATCGGTGAACCCTGGGTCACCGCCAGCACGCCGGCCGCGGCGCCCAACGAGATGACCGGCCCGTGCAAGTGGGTTCCGGCAAGCTGATTGAGCGTCAGCACCAGCAGTGTCCCCGCCGCCGCCCCGGTGGCCAGCGACGGCGTGAGCAGTCCACCGGCACCCCCGGCGCGCAGGAACAGCGCCGTCAGCAGCGGCTTGAGCGCCAGGATGACGGCCGCCGATGCCAGGGTCATACCGGAGGCCAGACTGACGGTGAGCACACTCTTTCCGTTGCCGGGCAGCTCCGGCCACCAGTGCGAGCAGATACCGGTCAACAGCCCGGCGCCGGCCAGCGCCGGGACGAGGACCCAGGAGCGGATCAGTATGGCCGGACGGGCCGCCGCGACGATCTTGTTGAAGACCCATCCCACCGCGAAGGCCACCGGCGCCAGCGCCAGCCCGTGCGCGCTCAGCAGATAAGCTGATTCCGCACTGGGCCAATGCAATTCGTTGTGGTCGTGGGTGACCGCCGAGCCGACCGCGACGGCCAGGCTCGAGGTGATCAAGGCAGCGCCCACCGCGCGCAACCGCCAGGTGTTCAGCAGTATCCGCAAGGTGAAGAGCGCACCGGCCATCGGCACCGCGTACACCGCGCCGAGCCCGGCACCGGCCGCGCTGGCCAGCAGAATCTCGCGGTCAGCCGGGGACAGCCGCCGCAGCCATGCGGTGCCGAGATCGCCAAGCACAGAAGCGAATTGGCGCGGCGCGCCTTCGCGTCCCAGCGAGGCCCCGGACCCGACCAGCACGACCTGAAGCACGGCATCGATGCTCCACGCCAGTCGGGGCACCCGTTCGTGCCGGGCGATGGTGCCGGCCAGCGGAGGAACCTCGGCGCGGCGCCGCAGAATCCACCAGCCGGCACCGGCCACTGCGGCGCCGACCATCGGGCCCAGGGCTCGCCGTACCGGACTACTGCCGGTGATCCCGTCCAGCAGCGAGCCGAAAGTGTAGTGGTAGGTGAGGTGTTCGACCGACCGCAGCACCAAAGTGGTGGTCAACCCGGCGAGCCCGGCCAGCAGGCCGACGATGACGACGGCACAGAAGAAGTCGACGTCACGGCGGGGCTTTCGGGACACGCCTGCCGACAATACGGACACCGAAGCGGTTGCGCACCGGGTTGCCGGCGGTCAAAGATGACCCATGTTCGCCCGGGCACGCGCAGTCGTCGGAGTCGTCGCGCTGTGGGCGGTCGCCGCGCCGGTAGCCCGACCAGCCGCTGGTGGATTGCACGGCCCCGGCGCCGGAGCGGTTTCCCGACGACTCGATCGACATGGGCTCTGGCTTCGACTGTTTCGACCCGATCGCCCACACATTGGACATTCAGGGCGAACAACTATCGAATCGGTTGCTGCTCAAGGATGTTCTGCAGGGCCAGGGCTTCGTCAATTATGCCGCCGAGTGGTGGCACTACACCTACCAGCCGGAGCCCTACCCGGGCACCTACTTCGACTTCCCGATCGACCGTTCGTCGCTCGGTTAACCCGTCGCGGAGTTCGGGCCGAGGTCCCGATCGGCCGGCGCGCCCCGCAGCCCTGCCCAGAACAGGTCGATCATCATCTCGGCAGCCGCGTCGACGTCGATGTCACCGGTGCTCAAGCGGCTGGCCACCGCCTCGCCGGCGCCCACCAAAGCCACCGCCATGATCTCGATTTCGGCGTCCGACCGCGGGCTGCGGGTGCCGGCGCGCACCAACCCGGCCACCAGTTCGATGATCTGTTCCCGGCCTTCGCGCACCGTGTGAGCGAACGCCAGGGAGCTGGTGGCCTGGGTGTACATCACAATCCAGGACGCGCGGTTCTCATCGATGTACCGCAGGAACGCAACAATGGTGTTGCGCAACAAGTCTTTTGGACTCTGGGTGAAGTCGATGTCGGCACGCACCGCGTCGATGAACCGGCTCATCTCCCGGTTCAGGCAGGCGCCGAACAGGTCTTCCTTGGATCCGTAGTACAGATAGAGCATCGGCTTGGAGATCTCGGCCGCGGCGGCGATCGTGTCCATCGAGGTCTCGTGGTAGCCGTTGACCGAGAACATCTGCACCGCGGCATCGAGCATCTGCTGCTCGCGGACAGCGCGCGGTAACCGCTTGGTACCACCCGCCCCACTACCTGCCACGCCATCCCCTATCTATCCGAATACAGGGTAAGCACATTCGGCTAGCGGCCACACGTCGCGGTGACGCCCTTCATCGCCGCGACCCGCACCAGTGAGGCATCCACCTGCTGCACCGGCAGATCGCCTGCATTCACGGCCTGCTCGAGCCGGTCCAGTACGGCGGGCACCTCCTTGGTGGTGACCCACAGCGCGATATCGGTGCCGGCCTGCAGCGTTTTCAGGACGGCCTCGGTCACGCCGAACCGGTCGGAGATGGCGGCCATGCTGGAGACGTCGTCGCTGAAGACCGGGCCGCTGAACGGGGGACCGCCGTAGCCGGTCCCGTTGCGCAGCAGGTCTAGCGCGGCTTTGCTCAAGCTGGCCGGGTCGCTGCCGGTCAGCCCCGGTACCTGCATGTGACCGATCATCACCGCCACCGGAATGGCGTTGAGCAACGTCCGGTACGGCACCAGGTCATTAGCGATCAGCTCGGACAGCGGCGGCGTGGTGACCCCGCCGGTGTGCGAATCGCCGGAGCCGTGGCCGTGCCCGGGGAAGTGCTTGAGCACCGGCAGCACCTTCGCGTCCCGCAGGCCCTGTGCGTAGGCGCCGGCGTACTCGGTGACCTTCGCGGGATCCGAGCCGAACGAGCGGTCGCCGATCACGCTGTCGTCGGGCTCGTCGGTGACGTCGACCACCGGGGCGAAGTCGACGGTGATGCCCAGGTCCTTCATCTTGCGGCCGCGGGTCAGGGCCAGATCGTGGACCTGCTGGGCGGTCATCGTCGCCGCCATTTCCTTGGCCGTCGGGCCCCTGCCGTTCAGCAGTGTCCGCAATCGCGACACCCGGCCGCCCTCTTCGTCGACGCCGACCGCCAGCGGCAGCGGTCCGGCCGCGTTGGCGATCTCGCCCAGCGGTCCCGGGAGCATGGACAGGTCGGTGTCGCTGCCGATGAGGATGCCGCCGACGTGGAAGTCGGTGACTACGGCCCTGGCGTCGGCGGCGTCTCGCACACCGACCATCAGCAGCTGGGCCAGCTTGTCACGCAGGTTGGGCATCTTGCCGGGGACGTCGGGCGGATTGGCGCACACCCGCGGGCCGGGTGCCGCGGCCGGGGTGGAGCTGGTGCTGGAGGGGCTTGGACTGCCGGTGGTCGACGACTTCCCGGGCTTGGTGCCGCCGTGGCAGGCGGCGACCAGCACCGATACGGCGGCAAGGACGGCCAGGGTGCGCGAAAAAGCCATCCGGACATGCTGTCACGCGCACTTTGAGGCCGGGTTCGGGGGCGGGTGACAGCATGACCCACCTCGCCGAACGTGATGTGAGGGCGGGTATTCAGGTGAAATCCATCCCACAGAACACGCTCGGTGCGGGCGGCGACGCCTGCGGCGCTTCAGTACGCCGACCGCTGTCCGGCCTCGTTCTGCTAGGTTCGGTGGCATGAACCGGATCGTCGCGCCCGCCGCCGCCAGTGTGGTAGTCGGCCTGTTGCTCGGCGCGGCGGCGATCTTCGGCGTCACCCTGATGGTCCAGCAGGACACGAAGCCGCCACTGCCCGGGGGCGATCCATCGTCATCGGTGCTCAACCGGGTCGAGTACGGCAACCGCAGCTAGCGATCCGACGGTCGAGGTTTCGGCACTGTCGCGTCGCTGGCTGCTGCTGGTCGGAGCCGTATCGCTGGTCCTGTCCTTCCTTCAGTCACCCGGCCAGGTCTCACCCGACACGAAGCTGGACCTGACCGCCAACCCGCTGCGCTTCCTGGCCCGCGCCACCAACCTGTGGAACAGCGAGCTGCCGTTCGGCCAGTCGCAGAATCAGGCCTACGGCTACCTGTTTCCGCACGGCACCTTCTTTCTCGTCGGCCACGCGCTCGGACTGCCCGGCTGGGTCACCCAGCGGCTGTGGTGGGCGCTGCTGTTGACGGTGGGGTTCTGGGGGATGCTGCGGGTCGCCGAGGCGCTGGGCATCGGCAACCCGGCGTCGCGGACGCTCGGCGCGGTCGCGTTCGCGCTGTCGCCGCGGGTGCTGACCACGCTGGGCTCGATCTCCTCGGAAACGCTGCCGATGATGCTCGCGCCCTGGGTGCTGCTGCCGACGATTCTCGCGTTACGGGGCGGCTCCGGGCGCTCGGCGCGCGTGCTGGCCGGCCAGGCAGGCCTGGCGGTCGCGTTGATGGGCGCGGTCAACGCGATCGCGACTGTGGCCGGTTGCCTGCCCGCGGCGATCTGGCTGGCCGCGCACCGGCCGGATAGGCGGTGGCTGCGCTATACGGGGTGGCTGCTGGTGGCGCTGGTGCCGGCGGTGTTGTGGTGGGTGGTGGCGCTGACCCAGTTGCGCGACGTCAGCCCGCCATTCCTGGACTTCATCGAGTCCTCCGGCGTGACGACGCAGTGGTCGTCGCTGGTGGAGCTGTTGCGCGGTACCGACAGCTGGACCCCGTTCGTGGCGCCGACGGCCACGGCCGGTGCCCCACTGGTCACCGGGCCGGTGGCCATCCTGGGCACCTGCCTGGTCGCCGGGGCGGGGTTGGCCGGGCTGACAGGTGCCGCGATGCCGGCCCGGGGCCGGCTGGTGACCATGCTGCTGGTCGGCGTTGTCTTGCTGGCCGTCGGCTACAGCGGTGGGCTGGGCTCCCCGGTGGCGCATCAGGTGCAGGCGTTCCTGGACGCCGGCGGGACTCCGCTGCGCAACGTGCACAAGCTCGGGCCGGTCATCCGGATCCCGCTGGCACTCGGCTTCGCGCACCTGCTGGGCCGCATTCCGTTGCCGGGCAGCGCTCCAAAAGCGGCGTGGCTGGCCGCATTCGCCCATCCGGAACGGGACCGTCGGGTGGCGGTCGGGATCGTCGCGCTGACCGGGCTGCTGGTGAGCACGTCGCTGGCCTGGTCCGCACGCCTGGCCCCGCCGGGCACTTTCAGCGCGCTGCCGGACTACTGGCATGAAGCGGCCGACTGGCTCACCGCGCACCGGGAAGGGCGGGTACTGGTGGTGCCAGGCGCCCCGTTCGCCACCCAGGTGTGGGGCACCAGTCACGACGAGCCGCTGCAGGTGCTCGGCAGCAGCGCGTGGGGCGTGCGCGACTCGATCCCGCTGACACCGCCACAGACCATTCGAGCGCTGGATTCGGTGCAACGCCTGTTCGCGGCCGGGCGGCCGTCCGCCGGCTTGGCTGATTCCCTTGCCCGACAGGGCATTTCGTATGTGGTGGTGCGCAACGATCTGGATCCTGAATCGTCACGGTCGGCCCGGCCGATCCTGGTGCACCGCGCCATTGCGGGGTCGCCGGGGCTGACGAGAGTGGCCGAGTTCGGTGCGCCGGTGGGCCCGGGACTGCTGGCCGGCTTCGTCAGCGACTCCGGGTTGCGGCCGCGGTATCCGGCGGTGCAGATCTACCGGGTCGGTGCGGGCGGCAATCCCGGCGCGCCCTACTTCGCCGACGTTGCGCAGCTGCCGCGCGTCGACGGTGGGCCCGAAGTGTTGCTGCGGCTGGACGAACGGCGCCGGTTGCAGGGGCAGCCACCGCTGGGCCCGGTGCTGATGACCGCAGACGCCCGGGCGGCCGGACTGGGGACGCCGGTAGTCACCGTCACCGACACCCCGCTGGCCCGCGAGACGGACTACGGCCGCGTCGACCTGCACTCGTCGGCGATCCGCGCGCCCGGGGACGCCCGCCACACCTATAACCGGGTGCCCGATTACCCCGTCCCCGGCGCCGACACCGTCTACGGAAGCTGGACCGGGGGCCGTATCACGGTGTCGAGTTCGTCGTCGGATGCCACCGCCCTGCCGGACGTGGCTGCCGCGACGTCGCCCGCGGCGGCGGTCGACGGTGACCCGGCGACGGCCTGGGTGTCCAACGCCCTGCAGGCCGCCGTCGGCCAGTGGCTGCAGGTGGATTTCGACCATCCGGTGACTAAAGCGGTGCTCACGCTGACACCGAGTGCGTCGGCGGTCGGCGCGCAGGTGCGCCGCATCCTCATCGAAACCGCCAACGGCAGTACCACATTGCGGTTCGACGAGTCCGGCAAACCGTTGAGCGCCGCGCTGCCGGTCGGTGAGACGCCCTGGGTGCGGATCACGGCGGCCGGCACCGACGACGGATCGGCCGGGGTGCAGTTCGGGATCACCGATCTGACGGTCACCCAGTACGACGCGTCGGGCTTCGCCCATCCGGTGCAGTTGCGGCACACGGTGTTGGTGCCGGGTCCGCCGGCCGGGGCGAGGATTGCGGGCTGGGACCTGGGGGCCGAACTGCTGGGTCGGCCGGGTTGCGCGGCGGGGCCGAACAGCGTGCGCTGTGCGGCGTCGATGGCTCTGGCCCCCGAGGAGCCGGTCAATCTCAGCCGCACCCTGACGGTGCCGAGCCCGGTGGCGGTGACGCCGGCGGTGTGGGTACGTCCACGGCAGGGGCCCAAACTGGCGGATCTGGTCGCCGAGCCGGACGCCGCGCGGGCCTACGGCGAGTCCGACCTGGTGGAGGTCCTGGGCTCGGCGTATGCGGCCACCGACGGCGATCCGGCTACCGCGTGGACCGCGCCGCAGCGGGTGGTGCAGTACAAGACACCGCCGACGCTGACCCTGCGGCTGCCGCGGGCCACCGAGGTGTCCGGGCTGCGGCTGGCGCCCAGCCGGACCACGCTGCCCGCCCATCCGACGATGGTGGCTGTCGACCTGGGCGACGGACCGCAGGTGCAGGCCGTGGACCCGGCTCGCGACGTGCAGACGCTGCGGTTGCACCCGCGGGTGACCGACACCGTCACGGTGAGCCTGCTCGACTGGCAGGACATCATCGACCGCAACGCGCTGGGCTTCGACCAGCTCAAGCCACCCGGGCTGGCTGAGGTGACGGCGCTGGGCGCCGACGGCAATGCGATCGCGGCCGGTGCGGGCCCTGAGGCCGCGCGCGCCCGGGAGGTTTTCGTCGACTGCGAGCACGGGCCGGTCATCGCGGTGGCCGGCCGGTTCCTGCATACCTCGATCCGGACCACCGCGGGTGCCTTGTTAAACGACGAACCCGTCGCGGCGCAGCCCTGTGAACCGGGCCCGATCGAGCTGCCGGCCGGTCAGCAGGAGCTGTTGATCAGCCCGGGAGCGGCCTTCGTGGTGGACGGCGCCCAGCTGTCGGTTATCCCTGAATCGGCAGGTGCCCCTGCGGTTTCCGCTGATACCGGCGCGTGGGGACCAGCCCGTCGGGAGGTGCGGGCGCCCGCGTCGGCGAGCTCACGGGTGTTGGTGATACCGGAGAGCATCAACCCGGGGTGGGTGGCCCGCACCAGCGGTGGCGCGCGCCTGACACCGGTAGCGGTGAACGGTTGGCAGCAGGGCTGGGTGGTGCCCGCCGGGGACGCCGGCACCATTACGCTGACCTTCGCCGCGAACGCGGTGTACCGCGCCGGACTTGGTGTCGGACTGAGTTTGTTGCCGCTGCTGGCGGTGCTGGCGTTTTGGCGGCGCCGCAACGGTTCTGACGATGACCCCGCCGCGGTGCCGTGGCCGGCGGGAGCGTGGGCCGCGGTGGCGGTGCTGGCAGCGGGGGGCCTGATCGCCGGCGTTGCCGGCGTTCTGGTGGTCGGTGCGTTGCTGGGCGTCCGGTACGTTGCGCCTCCACGGTGGCGCGAGGGGTTGACCGTCGGGCTCAGCGCGAGCGGAATCGTGTTGGCCGGGGCGGCGCTGTCACGCCATCCGTGGCGCTCGGTCGACGGCTATGCCGGCCACTCCGCGAGTGTTCAAGTGCTGGCGTTGATTTCGCTTGCCGCCGTCGCTGTGTCGGTGGTGGGGGTCCCGCGGAGCGGCCGGTCAGAGGCTGCGGGGTCCGATCTGCTCGACTGAGCCGTCGAGCGCCATCAGCCACGTCTCGACGTCGATCCCCGGGTGGCGACGCAATGCCTCCTCGCGGAAGGTGCCGAGAATCCTTTCGTGCGTGGCCGTCTCACGTTCCGGGGTCGAGATCGCATCCGGGCCGTAGGCGATCTGCACCGCGCCACAGTCGCGATGATTGACCACGACCACGCCGTTGATCGAGTGCAGCTCGATGGACGCAGCGAGGTTGTCCCAGAACGTGTTATGCCACGCCTCCCAGTGCTGGGAAACGGCGCCGGCGGCGGCGCCGGCCAGCGCGAACTGGCTGTACCGGTTCACCAAGCCCCGTCCCAGCATGTACTCGTTGGTGGGGTGCACGAAACGAGGATCGATGCACATCAACAACATGGCGTCATAGCTTGCCGGCGGAATGTCCGGCGCCGCCGCCGCACGCGGCACGGCGGTGGCCGCCACTCCCAAACCCGCCAGGGCCAGCATTCGCCGGCGGCCGACAACGCGGTTTAGGAATTCAGCTTTGTGCAATTCTCTGCTCAACTTTCTGGCGCCGGGAGAGCGGACGACACGACGCCGAGGACCATACAGGTGAATCGGGGCGCGATGTGCGAAATTGCTCGTAGTCGCCATGATCCGAGGAGTTGTGGCCATGGACTGGTTTTCGGCACCCGAATACCGGCTGGGCGCATCGGTACTGGAGCGCGGCGTCGCGGCGATCTACCTGGTGGCGTTCGTGGCGGCGGCGCGGCAGTTCCGTCCGCTGATCGGAGAGCGCGGGATGCTGCCGGTGCCGGCGTATCTGGCGAAGCGGTCGTTCTGGCGGGCGCCGAGCATCTTTCACCTGCGCTACTCCGATCGGTCGTTCGCCGGGGTGTCGTGGTTCGGCGCGGCGCTGTCGGCCGCGATGGTCGGCGGTCTGGACCTGGTGCCGCTGTGGGCGGCGATGTTGATGTGGGCGACGCTGTGGGTCCTGTACCTCTCGATCGTCAACGTGGGCCAGACGTGGTACGGGTTCGGCTGGGAGTCCTTGCTGCTGGAGGCCGGGTTCCTGATGATCTTTCTCGGCAACGGGCAGGTGGCACCGCCCGTGCTGACGTTGTGGCTGGTGCGCTGGCTGTTGTTCCGGGTCGAGTTCGGCGCGGGGCTGATCAAGATGCGCGGCGATTCCTGCTGGCGCGATCTGAGCTGTCTTGACTACCACCACGAAACCCAGCCGATGCCGGGCCCGCTGAGCTGGTTCTTCCACCACCTGCCCCGGCCGCTGCATCGAATCGAGGTGGCCGGCAACCACTTTGCGCAACTGGTGGTGCCCTTCGGATTGTTCGCTCCCCAACCCGTCGCCGGGATCGCGGCTGCCGTGATCGTCATCACCCAGCTGTGGCTGGTGGCTTCGGGCAACTTCGCCTGGCTGAACTGGCTGACGATCTTTCTGGCATTCAGCGCCGTCGCCGTCGGCGGCCACGCCTCGACGAATTTGCCGAATCCCCCGTTGTGGTTCGTCGTTCCGGTGATCGTCGTAGCGGTGGTGATGCTGGTGCTCAGTTACTGGCCAGCGCGCAACATGCTCTCACCCGGGCAGCGAATGAACATGTCGTTCAATGCCTTTCACCTGTGCAACACCTACGGCGCGTTCGGCAGTATCAGCCGGATCCGGCAGGAGGTGGTGATCGAGGGCACGTCCGACGCGTCGGTCGGTGACGAGACGGTCTGGCACGAGTACGAATTCAAGGGCAAGCCCACCGCGTTGCGTCGGCTGCCACGGCAGTTCGCGCCATATCACCTCCGGCTGGACTGGCTGATGTGGTTCGCCGCCATCTCGCCGGGCTACGCGCTGGCGTGGATGACGCCGTTCCTGCACCGACTGCTGCGCAACGATCCCGCGACGCTGAAGCTGTTGCGGCGGAACCCGTTTCCGGAATCACCGCCCCGCTACGTGCGCGCTCAGCTCTACAAGTACCGCTTCACCACACCGGCAGAGCTGCGCCGCGACCACGCCTGGTGGCACCGGACCCTGATCGGCAGTTACGTGCCGCCGATCTCTTTGCCAGGCCGGCTAGAAGCCCAGGACCAGTGACCCGTGCGAGAAGTACGGGCCGGCACCAGGTGCCAGGGACGAATAACCGCTGTTCACCAGGGGCTGCAGAAAGGTGTTGAGGTTGTTGACGATTGGCTGCGGTACACCTAACTGCTGCAGCGGCACAAGCATCGGCAGGGTCGGCGCCGGGATCATGTAGGTGGTGATCGTCCCGCCCAGCGAGGTGCCGACGCTGGACAACTCGACCACGTTCGACATCGACGCCAGGGACGATGTGTTGTGGTTGTAGAGCGTCGCGAACAGTGAGTTCACGACCGCCGGAATGTTCCAGGGTCGATCGGGCGGGTTGGCCCAGCCGTCGTACTGGGCGAACACCACGCTGACGTCGTACTGGGTGCTCGGCAGGCCCTGCACCGTGTAGTTCACTATCGGCAACGTGAACCCGTCGGGCAGGTACGTCCGCATCACGCCCAGCTCCGGGCTGCCGAACAGCGCGAACTGCAGGGCGCCGGGCGGGGGTGCGGCAGCCGGATTGGTGGCCAGGTAGGCCAACTCGCGGCTGACGACCAGGGTCCCCTCCGACAGTGCGGCGATACGCACCGGCGAGCCGTTGCCGTTGACGACCGCGTTGATGATCTGGTCGTTGAGTGCACGCTGCCCGAAGGCGACGGCGTCGTTGACGTCGGGAGCTGCCAGACTGCCGCTCAGGATGCCCATGCTCGCCGGGTAGTTGAGGACCTGCGCGAGGCTGCCGGGGAACCAGTTCTGTCCGATGGCGTGGTTGATCAGGTCGTACCCCTGCAGGATCGAGACCGAACCGGGCCCGGGGACGCTGTCGGCGTAAAGCAGTTGGCCGAGGTACGGAAACCGAGTGATGAAATTGGGCAGGTACAGCGGCCCCGCTCCCGGGACGGTGATTCTGGTTGCTGCCGCCGCGTTCGGCATAGCTTGCGTTTGTGTGGCGTTGGCGAGTTCGGTGGCTTGATAGGCATTCGCGGTTGCCGCCAGGCGGAGCATCAGCCGCTCCTGATACTGCGACGTCTGCTTGGCCACGGCCTGATATTCGCGGCCGAACGCGCTGAACAACGTCGCCACGGCGGTGGACACCTCGTCTTCGGCGGCAGCCAGCAACGACGTGGTGGAGTGCGCGGCCGCTGCCCCGGCCGCGGTGACCGTGGAACCCAAAGCGGCCAGATCCCCGGCGGCAGCAGTCAGGAAGTCAGGCGTCGCAATGACATACGACACAGCTGCCTCCTTGCGGGGCCGATTGGGGACGGGGTGGGCGTCAGATTACTCGCAGCGCGCAATTCGCCACCGCGGTTCCGGGAAACTCGGGCCGCGCTCGCGAAGACGAAATCAAACCATTCCGGGACTTTCGCACTTCTTTTACCGCCCTCGTCGGTAATCGGCATTTTCCGGATGCCGACAGCCCGGCGGTCCCGTGGTCACCGCATGACAATTGCGGAATCACGCTGCACGAGCGCAGGGCCGCCCAGCGGTGCCCGGTAGGACCGCTTTCGCACGACGGACATGTCTGCGTGCCCAATCGACGTGCGCTGAACCTAAGGGTCTTCGTCATCGTCGGGTGCGAAGAGTTTTTCCGGGTGGTGGAATGTATTGATCCGCGGTTGGCCGTGGTCCAAGTGGGCGGGCGGTAGCCATTCGGTGTCGCTGTTGGCGTTTTGCGGGTGGTCCAGCCTTTTTCGGCGAGGCGATTATCAATGCCGCAGGCCAGGGTGAGGTCGTGGATGTCGGTGACATAGGTGTTTGTCCAGCCGCTGGCATGGTGCACCTGGGCGTGGTAGCCGGGGACGTCGCAGCCCGGGCGGGTGCAGCCGCCGTCTTTGGCCAGCAGCATCAGTCGCTGGGCGAGGTTGGCAAACCGCTTGGCGTGGAACAGCGCCAGGGGTTTGGCGCCGTCGAAGACCGCGAGATAGTGGTGCGCGGTGGCGGCCCAGCCGATCAGGGTGGGCAGCGGGATGCGGGTGCCGCCGCCGGTGCGGGCCCGCCCGGCCCCGGCCTCGAGGTCCTTCAAACTGGTGGTGACGATGATGCTGACGGGTAGGCCGTTGTGGGTGCCCAGCTCGCCGGTGGCGAACAGTTCGCGGATGGCGGTGATGATGGCGTCGTGGTTGCGTTGGAGTTGGCTGCGGGTGTCGGTGTCTCCGTCGGGGATGCCGGCGCCGGGGGCGGCGAGTTTGGCCCAGGCGGCTTCGAGTAGTGCCCGTAGTTCGGGGGTGATCAGGCCGCTGAGCCGGG
>NZ_LKTM01000353.1 GCF_001417955.2 Mycobacterium gordonae
CCTAAGCCTGCGGTCGAGCCGGTCCCGCCGGCCAGTTATTCAGTGCCGGCGGCGCCGGCGGCGCGGGCGGCTACGCCGAAAAGACCATCGCCGGTGCCGGGGGTGCAGGCGGCGCCGGCGGGTTGTTCGGCTCGGGCGGCACCGGCGGCACCGGCGGAGCCGCCATTGACACCGGCGCGGTTGGAGGGGTCGGCGGGGCCGGCGGCAACGCCGGCCTCCTCGGCGGTTCGGGAGGGGCAGGCGGTTTCGGCGGGTTTGGTATTACCGCAGGAGGAAACGGCGGAGCGGGCGGCAACGCCGGTCTCCTCTACGGAAGCGGAGGTAGCGGTGGTACTGGCGGGCTCGGCTTTGCCAGCGCCGGAACCGGAGGTCGCGGCGGCAACGCCGGACTGATCGGCGACGCAGGCAACGGCGGGACCGGCGGCGTGAGCATATCCACGACAGGTGGCGCGGGCGGGGCCGGCGGCGACGCCCAAGGAATCGGCAACGGCGGAAACGGCGGAAACGGAGGCCTTGGGGTGACCAAGGGAGCAGGCGGTGCCGGCGGTGCCGGAGGATTCCTCGGGCTGCCAGGCGTCAGCGGCTTATAGCGGCAGTGCCGCCCGCCCGGCACCTCCGCCGAGCAGACGCAAAATCGCCCTGGAACGCATGTTCCGGGGCGATTTTGCGTCTGCTCGCGGGGAACCCGTCAGTACAGCGCGTTGGCGAGGTTGCGACGGCCGGCGACCACCTCAGGGTCGGCCGGGTCGAAGAGTTCGAACAGCTCGATGAGCCGGGTGCGCACCGTGCTGCGGTCATCACCCGATGTCCGGCGCACCAACGCGATCAGACGGTCGAACGCGCCGGTCACATCCTGGTTCATGATCTGGACGTCGGCGGCGGCGAAGGCCGCGTCGATGTCGTCGGGCGCCGCATCGGCCGCTGCGACAGAGTCCGGGGGATGCGCGGTCGCGCGCGTGAGGAACTCGATCTGCCGGATGGCCGCCTTGGCTTCCACACTGCCCGGGTCGGCCGCCAGGACCGCCTCGTAGGACTGCTTTGCCGCCTCGAAGTCACCGGCCTCGAGTTCCTGACGCGCCTGGGCGACCACCGGGTCGACTTCCTCCGGCTGCCCGGAACCCGGTGCGCCTCGGAGCTTGCCGGCGGTGGCGTCGATCAGCGAGTCGATCCAGCGCCGCAACTGATCCGGGGGCTGCGGACCCTGGAAACTTGAAACCGGTTGCGCGGCAGCCAAAGCCACCACGGTTGGAACCGCCTGCACGCCGAAGATCCGGGCTATGCCGGGCGCGGCGTCGACGTTGGCGGCGGCCAGCGCCCAGGTGCCGTTGTCGTCTGCGGCCAGGCCGGCCAGCGTCTCGAGCAGGTCGACGCACACCTCGCTGCGGGGCGACCACAGCAACACCACGACCGGGATCTCGTCGGACCGGTTGATCACCTCGTCCTCGAAATTGGCCTCGGTGACCTGGATGATGCCGGGCCCACCGGAACCGCCCGGGCCACCGGGACCGCCCGGGCCGCCCGGGCCACCGGGGCCGCCGGGGGGCGCACTGGCCTTCTGCTGAGCGCGTTGCTTGAGACCGGACAGGTCGACCGCGCCGGCCAAGGCTGGCCCGATCGAAGGTCGGGGACGAGTCACGACGTCAAGTCTGTCACGCCGTCACACCCTGTTCTCGGCGGCCTCCCGGGCGGACAAACAGTGCGCGGAATTCGGGTTCGAATCCCGGAACCGGACGATATGACCAATCTCACAGTAACCACGACAGTATCTGCCACCGCACCCCGCCAGCAAACTCGCCGGGGCGGCTACCCAGCGCGCAGGATCAGCGCGTCGCCCTGCCCGCCGGCCCCGCACAGCGCGGCGACGCCGTAGCCCGATCCGCGGCGCGCCAGTTCCAATGCCACGTGCAGCGTGATACGTGCTCCCGACATTCCGATGGGGTGCCCGACAGCGATCGCGCCGCCGTTGACGTTGACGATGTCCGGGTTGACTCCGAGCTCCCTGGTGGAGGCCAGAGCCACCGCCGCAAATGCTTCGTTGATCTCGACGACATCGAGTTGGTCCACCGAGATGCCCTCGCGGTCGATCGCCTTCTTGATCGCATTGGCGGGCTGGGACTGCAGCGTGGAATCCGGACCGGCCACCACGCCGTGCGCACCGATCTCGACCAGCCAGGTCAACCCCAGCTCCTGCGCCTTCTCCTTGTTCATCACCACCACCGCGGCGGCGCCGTCGGAGATCTGCGACGCCGAACCCGCCGTGATGGTGCCGTCCTTGCGGAAAGCGGGTCTCAGGCCGGCCAGCGAGTCGGCGGTGGTGTTCGCCCGGATGCCTTCGTCCTCGCTGAACTGGAGCGGATCGCCCTTGCGCTGGGGAATGTCGACCGGGACCACCTCGTCGGCGAACACGCCGTCTTTCCATGCGGCAGCGGCCTTTTGGTGCGATTGCGCGGCGTATTCGTCCTGCTCCTGACGGGTGAACTTGTCCACGTCATTGCGCTGCTCGGTCAGTGCGCCCATCGGCTGATCGGTGAACACGTCGTGCAGGCCGTCGTACGCCATGTGGTCGAGGACCGTGACGTCGCCGTACTTGTAGCCGGCCCGGCTGTCCATCAGCAGGTGCGGCGCCTTGGTCATCGACTCCTGGCCGCCGGCGACCACCACGTCGAACTCGCCCGCACGAATGAGCTGGTCGGCCAGGGCGATGGCATCGATCCCGGACAAACACATCTTGTTGATGGTCAGCGCAGGCACATCCCAGCCGATGCCCGCCCCGACGGCGGACTGGCGGGCCGGCATCTGCCCGGCGCCCGCGGTCAGCACCTGGCCCATGATCACGTACTCGACCAGCGATGCGGGCACGTTTGCCTTCTCCAGCGCGGCCTTGATCGCAATGGCACCGAGGTCGCTGGCGCTGAAGTCCTTGAGTGAACCCATCAGCTTGCCGATGGGCGTCCGAGCCCCAGCAACGATCACCGACGTCGTCATGAAACCTCCTAAACGGCACGGGAACGGCTGAACGGGCCAACCCGGAGAAGCGGATTCTTCCCTATGAGGTTACCGTTATGTAATGACGACCGATCAAGTTGACGCCCGTCCCACTCTGGCTACGTCACTGGTGACAGGACTCGATCACGTCGGCATTGCAGTCGCCGATCTTGATGCTGCGATCGAGTGGTACAACGACCACCTGGGCATGATCCTGGTGCACGAAGAAATCAACGATGACCAGGGCATTCGCGAAGCGATGCTGGCGGTCCCGGGCACCAGCGCTCAGATCCAGCTGATGGCGCCGCTCGACGAGACGTCGGTGATCGCGAAGTTCATCGACAAGCGCGGCCCCGGGATCCAGCAGCTGGCCTGCCGGATCAGGGACTTGGATGCCATGTGTGAGCAGCTGCGCTCGCAGGGCGTGCGTCTTGTCTACGAGAAGCCACGCCGCGGCACGGCGAACTCACGCATCAACTTCATCCACCCCAAGGACGCCGGCGGCGTGCTGATCGAGTTGGTCGAGCCGGCCCACCACTAAGACCATTTTCTGGTCGGCCCGCGGTTAGCGCGGTTGGCCCAGCACGGCGTGTGCCAGTGTCGACGGTCGTCCAGCGCTTCTGCCGCACCGACTCGCCATACCACTACATGCGCAGTGCCGGAACGGATTTCGTGGTCACAGCCGGGGCAGCGATAGGTCTTGACGGCGCGCGCCGCCGGAATCGGGCGCACCTCGTACTCGTAGCCGTCCGCCCCGGTTTCGACCCGATTCGGTAGCCGCAACGGCTGCCGGAAGGGCGGTCTGCGGCGCCGGGCCATCTCAGAACAGCCGGTACTCGTCGCTGTCCATACCCCGCATCTTGTCGTAATCCAGTGTCAGACAACGAATTCCACGATCGGTGGCCAGCGTCCGGGCTTGGGGCTTGATCTGCTGCGCGGCGAAGACACCCTTGACGGGCGCCAAGACGGTGTCGCGGTTGAGCAGCTCCAGATAGCGGGTCAACTGCTCGACGCCGTCGATCTCTCCACGCCGCTTGATCTCCACCGCAACCGAGCCGCCCTTCTCGTCACGGCACAACAGGTCGACCGGTCCGATCGCGGTCATGTACTCCCGGCGGACCAGCGTGTAGCCCTCACCGAGCAGGCCCACGTGCTCGGCGAGCAGAGCCTGCAGGTGCGCCTCGACGCCGTCCTTGACCAGGCCCGGATCCACGCCAAGGTCGTGGCTGGAGTCGTGCTCGACGCCCTCGACCGTGATGCGCAACTGTTCACCGGTCTTGTTCTCGACCACCCACACCGGGCCCGGCTCCTCGGTCAGCCAGCACGGCGGGCTCATCCAATTCAGTGGCTTGTACGCGCGGTCGTCGGCGTGCACGCTGACCGATCCGTCGGCCTTGAACAACAGCAGTCGGCGCGCGGACGGCAGATGCGCGGTGAGACGGCCTACGTAATCAACAGTGCACTGGGCGATGACGAGACGCACCCGACCACCTTAAAACGTGCCCCCGCGATCAGCCGCGAGCCTGGCCACCCCGACGAAATGAGACTAATCCCGAAAACGAAGAACTAGGCTGTCGCCACCATGTCGACCACGCGCACTTTCGAGAAGGGCCCGTCGCTCTGGGGCCGGTTCCTCGAGCGGGTAGCCCCGCGGGGTGAGCGGAGGTCGGCCAAGGAGGCGTATGGCACCTGGTTGCTGGGCCAGGTCACCGAATCTCAGTCCCGCCGGCGCCGGCGCATCAAGCTGATCGCCTGTCTCTACAGCTTGCTGGCGAATCTGACCGGCGTCGGATTTGTCGTGCTGATCCTGCGCCTCGCTTTTCCGGCACCCAACATATACATCGACGGATCCCGTTGGCTGGCTTTCGGATTGGCGCCGATGTGCGCGATGCTCGGCGCTACCCTGTGGATCACCGCACGGATTCTCACCGAATCCAGCCGGTGGGCGGTCGAGGAACATGAGCCCACCACGGCCGACGGACGAAAGACGCTGGTGGCCCCGTTCCGGGTAGCTGTCGTCCATTTCATTCTCTGGAATATCGCGGCCGCGTCGCTGGGTGCGCTCTACGGAACCATCGATCGCGTGTTCTTCTCGATCGTCTATCTGACGGTCGCGATCTGCGGCGCGCTCGTCGCCACCAACAGCTACCTGGCAACGGAGTTCGCGTTACGGCCGTTGGCGGCGCAGGCACTGGAGGCCGGCCGCACGCTGAGACGGTTCAACCCAGGCATGATGACCCGGACGATGAATGTCTGGCTGGTCGGCTCGGGTGTGCCGCTGGCCGGCAACGCTCTGATATCGGTGATGGCGCTGGTGGTCGGGGATCTGACCGAGACCCAGCTGGAAATCGCGGTCCTGATCATCTCGCTGGCCACGCTGGTCTTCGGATACATCGTCATGTGGATCATGTCCTGGCTGACCGTGACTCCCGTCCGAGTGGTGCGCGCGGCGCTCAAACGCGTCGAGGAGGGCGACCTGGACGGGGAGCTGGTCGTCTTCGACGCAACCGAGATCGGGGAACTGCAGCGAGGTTTCAACGCCATGGTCGACGGGCTGCGCGAGCGCGAGCGGATCCGCGACCTGTTCGGCAGACATGTCGGCCGCGAAGTCGCCGCCGCCGCGGAACGTGAGCGACCCAAACTCGGCGGCGAAGAACGCCACGTCGCCGTGGTCTTCATCGACATCGTCGGGTCCACCAAGTTGGTCCGCAGCCGGCCACCGGCGGAAGTCGTCGATGTGCTCAACAAATTCTTCACGATCGTCGTCGAGGAGGTGGACTGCCGCCACGGACTGGTCAACAAGTTCGAGGGCGACGCGTCGCTGGCGATCTTCGGGGCCCCGAATCATCTGGATTGCCCCGAAGACGCCGCCCTGGCCACCGCACGGGCGATCGCCCATCGGATGGCCGCCGAGATGTCCGAGTGCCACGCCGGCATCGGCGTGGCCGCCGGAACCGTCGTGGCCGGCAACGTGGGCGCCAAGGAAAGATTTGAATACACCGTGATCGGGGAGCCCGTCAACGAGGCGGCTCGACTGTGCGAGCTGGCGAAATCCCACGATGACAGGCTGCTGGCGAGCTTCGAAATGCTGCACAGCGCAAGCGAAGACGAGTGCGCTTTATGGGCGCCCGTCGGAACGGTGACCCTTCGTGGCCACGACCAGCCAACGCAACTGGCGCATCTCCTTCACCCGGACCCGGCCGAAAACCGTGTCTCGCGAATTTAGCTGACGCCATCGCGCTGATCATCAGCTTCGCTTCCCCTGACCCCAACGTTTGCGGGGACGAGCCCCTCGGCTGGCTCACCTCCGCTGCGTCGCGCGCAGTCGGATCGCCCCGGCGGCCCCTCGCTCACGTACCGAGATGTCCGGTCGGCGACCCGGATGACCAGGCCCGCGGGGCATACCCGACGTCATCCGGATCGCCTCGCAAGAATTAGGCTGACGCCACCATGTCTCCCAATACGGCCCCCAAGAAGAGCGTCGCGCAGCGTCTGGGCCGGGTCCTGGAGAAGGTGACCCGACAGAGCGGTCGGCTGCCGGACACGCCCGCGTACGGCTCCTGGTTGCTCGGGCGGGTCTCCGAAGACCAGCACCGCCGGCGGGTCCGCATCCAGGTCATCATGACCGTCCTCATCGTGGCCGCGAACCTGATCGGTATCGCCGTCGCCGTTCTGCTGGTGACGGTTGCGGTACCGGTGCCCAGCGTGTTCGACGACGCCCCGCTGTGGGTGTCCGTCATTGCGGTCCCCGCCTACATCGTCGCGGCGCTGGTCGTCGGCGCCTACACGATCACCCGCGGCACCGTCGAAGCGCTGCGCTGGGCAATCGAGGAACGTAAGCCGACCGACAGGGACGAGCGCAACACGTTCATGGCGCCGTGGCGTGTCGCGGTCGGCCACCTCATCCTGTGGGGAATCGGGACGGTATTGACGACCGTCCTCTACGGCATGGCGAACACCATGTTCATCCCCCGGTTCCTGGTCGCGGTGAGCTTCTGCGGCCTGTTGGTCTCCACCGGCAGTTACCTGCTCACCGAGTTCGCCCTGCGACCCGTGGCCGCCCAGGCGCTGGAGGCCGGGCCACCGCCGCGGCGACTGGCGCCGGGCATCATGGGGCGAACCATGATGGTGTGGCTGCTCGGTTCGGGGGTCCCGGTGGTGGGCATCGGCCTGATGGCCTTCTTCGAGATGACGCTGAAGAACCTGACTCAGACCCAGTTCGCGGTCGGGGTGCTGATCATCTCGGCGGCGACGCTGATCTTCGGGTTCATCTTGTTGTGGATCTTCGCCTGGTTGACCGCGACGCCGGTGCGGGTGGTGCGCGCGGCGCTCAAGCGGGTGGAGCAGGGCGACCTGCGCGGTGACCTGGTCGTGTTCGACGGAACCGAGCTCGGGGAACTGCAACGGGGTTTCAACGCCATGGTCGACGGCCTGCGCGAGCGCGAGCGCGTCCGAGACCTGTTCGGCCGGCATGTGGGGCGTGACGTGGCACTCGCGGCCGAACGCGAGCGACCCAAGCTCGGCGGCGAGGAACGCCACGTCGCCGTAGTCTTCATCGACATCGTCGGTTCGACGAAGCTGGTGACCAGCTGGCCCCCGGTGGAGGTCGTTGATCTGCTCAACCAGTTCTTCACGATCGTCGTCGAGGAAGTCGACCGTCACCACGGACTGGTCAACAAATTCGAAGGAGACGCGTCGCTGGCCATCTTCGGTGCTCCCAACCACCTGGACTCGCCCGAAGACGAGGCCTTGGCCTGCGCGCGTGCCATCGCCGACCGACTGGCCGACGAGATGACCGAACTTCAGGCCGGCATCGGGGTCGCGGCCGGCACCGTCGTCGCCGGAAATGTGGGCGCGAAAGAGAGATTCGAGTACACGGTGATCGGCGAGCCGGTCAACGAGGCGGCCCGATTGTGCGAACTGGCCAAGTCGCGACCCGGGAAACTACTGACCACCGAGCAGACCCTGGAAGGCGCAGGCGAGGCCGAGCGCGCCCGGTGGACAGTGGGCAAGAGTGTCAAACTCCGCGGGCATGATCAGCGCACGAAGCTGGCCTCTCCGGTGGAGCCGGCCACACCACGCAAGTAGTCCAGGCCGCCTAGACGACGTCGACATTGATGTCGGTTTTCCGCCAGTCTTGTCGCCGCGGGGGTGTAACTGTGGAAAGCGTGCACGAGGATTTCGAACGCTGTTACCGAGCCGTCCAGGCCAAGGACGCCCGGTTCGACGGCTGGTTCGTGATCGCGGTCCTGACCACGCGGATCTATTGTCGGCCGAGTTGCCCGGTGCGACCGCCGTTTGCCCGCAACGTGCGATTCCTCCCGACGGCCGCGGCAGCCCAGCGTGCGGGCTTCCGGGCCTGCAAGCGGTGCCGCCCTGACGCCTCTGCGGGTTCGCCGGAGTGGAATGTGCGTGGTGATGTCGTCGCGCGGGCCATGCGCCTGATCGCCGACGGCACGGTGGACCGCGAAGGGGTGACGGGGCTGGCCGGCCACCTCGGCTACACCACCCGCCAGTTGGAGAGGCTGCTGCAGGCGGAGGTCGGCGCGGGTCCGCTGGCGCTGGCCCGAGCGCAGCGGATGCAGGCCGCCAGGGTGCTGATCGAGACCACCGACCTGCCGTTCGGCGACGTGGCTTTCGCCGCCGGGTTCTCCAGCATCCGGCAGTTCAACGACACCGTTCGGCTGGTGTGCGACAGCACCCCGTCGCTGCTGCGCAAGCGCGCTGCCGCGCGATTCGGTTCTGCCACGTCCGCCGGGGCGCTGTCGCTGCGGTTGCCGGTTCGCACCCCGTTCGCGTACGAGGGAGTTTTCGGCCATCTGGCCGCCACCGCCGTACCGGGCTGCGAGGAGGTCCGCGATGGCGCCTACCGGCGCACATTGCGCCTCGCCTGGGGCAACGGCCTGGTCTCTCTGACCCCGGCGCCGGACCACGTGCGGTGTGTGCTGGTGCTGGACGACTTCCGGGACCTCGCGGCCGCGACCGCCCGGTGCCGACGTCTGCTGGATCTGGACGCAGATCCTGAAGCGGTGGTCGAAGCGCTTAGTGCCGACCCGGAACTAGAACCCGTCGTCACCAAGGCACCCGGTCAGCGCATCCCGCGGACGGTCGATGAAGCCGAACTCGCCGTGCGGGCGGTGCTCGGGCAGCAGGTCTCGACCAAGGCCGCGCGCACCCACGCCGGCCGGCTGGTCGCGGCGTACGGGCGGCCAATGCAAGACGGCGCCGGCACCCTGACCCATACCTTTCCGTCGGTCGACGAACTCGCCGAGATCGACCCGGTCCACCTCGCGGTGCCCAAGTCGCGACAGCGGACGCTGAGCAGGCTGATCGGGGCCCTCGCGGACGGCAGTATCACCCTGGACGCCGGATGCGACTGGGCGCGGGCGCGGCGGCAACTGCTCGAATTGCCGGGAATCGGTCCGTGGACCGCGGAAGTGATCGCGATGCGCGGTCTGGGCGATCCGGACGCATTTCCGGCCACCGACCTCGGACTGAAGCTCGCCGCCGAGCAGCTGGGGTTGCCGACGCACGAGCGGACGCTGGTGGAGCACAGCGCTCGCTGGCGCCCCTGGCGGTCCTACGTCACCCAGCATCTCTGGGCCACGCTCGATCATTCGGTGAACCAATGGCCACCCAAGGAGGTCGCATGATCAACTACCGCACCATCGACAGCCCGATCGGGCCACTGACGCTGGCCGGACGCGACGGCACGCTGACAAATCTGCGGATGGTCGACCAGACTTATGAACCGAGTCGCGCAGACTGGACACCGGACGAGGGCGGGTTCCCCGAGGTGGTACGCCAACTCGACGCCTATTTCGCGGGAGAGCTGTGCGATTTCGACGTGCAACTGGATCTGCGCGGCACGGAATTCCAAAAGCGGGTGTGGGAAGCGCTGCTGACCATTCCGTACGGTGAGACCCGTTCCTACGGACAGATCGCCGAGCAGATCGGCGCGCCTGGCGCTGCGCGGGCCGTCGGTTTGGCCAATGGGCACAATCCCATCGCCATTATCGTGCCCTGCCATCGCGTCATCGGGGCGGCCGGCAAGTTGACCGGATATGGCGGCGGGCTCGATCGCAAACAAACGCTGCTCTCGTTGGAGAAGCGGCGGGCGCCGGCAGATCTGACATTGTTCGACTAAACCGGCGCGAGCAGACGCAAAATCGCCCTTTCGAACGCGAATTCGCGCGATTTTACGTCTGCTCGCCGAGAACCGGCCGAGAACCGTGAGCCCCCGGAATGCAAAAACACCCCCAAATTAATGGGGGTGTTTTTGTGTATGTTCGGCGGTGTCCTACTTTTCCACCCGAAGAGGGCAGTATCATCGGCGCTGACAGGCTTAGCTTCCGGGTTCGGGATGGGACCGGGCGTTTCCCTGTCGCTGTGGCCGCCGTAACTCTATTTAAATTTGTGTTTGGTGGCGGGGTGCGGTGTTACTCGACCTTGCGGTCGAGGAACGAATAGTGGTTGCGATTGGTTGTGTTGGTAAGTTTTCGGCCGGTTAGTGCCAGTTCCCTGCACCCATTACTGAGCTTCCAGGTCTGGCCTATCAATCCAGTGTTCTGCTGGGGGCCTTATCCCTCCTAGAGGGTGAGAAACCTGATCTTGGAGAAGGTTTCCCGCTTAGATGCTTTCAGCGGTTATCCTGTCCGAACGTAGCTATCCAGCAGTGCCCCTGGTGGGACAACTGGTGCACTAGAGGTTCGTCCGTCCCGGTCCTCTCGTACTAGGGACAGGTTTCCTCAAGTTTCTGACGCGCGCGGCGGATAGAGACCGAACTGTCTCACGACGTTCTAAACCCAGCTCGCGTGCCGCTTTAATGGGCGAACAGCCCAACCCTTGGGACCTGCTCCAGCCCCAGGATGCGACGAGCCGACATCGAGGTGCCAAACCATCCCGTCGATATGGACTCTTGGGGAAGATCAGCCTGTTATCCCCGGGGTACCTTTTATCCGTTGAGCGACACCCCTTCCACTCAGAGGTGCCGGATCACTAATCCCGACTTTCGTCCCTGCTTGACTTGTAAGTCTCGCAGTCAAGCTCCCTTGTGCATTTACACTCAACACCTGATTGCCGTCCAGGTTGAGGGAACCTTTGGGCGCCTCCGCTACATTTTAGGAGGCAACCGCCCCAGTTAAACTACCCACCAGGCACTGTCCGTGAACCGGATATACGGTTCGACGTTAGGTGTCCAATACGATCAGAGTGGTATTTCAACAACGACTCCACCTCAACTAGCGTCGAAGCTTCACAGTCTCCCACCTATCCTACACAAACCGTACCGAACAACAATACCAAGCTATAGTGAAGGTCCCGGGGTCTTTTCGTCCTGCCGCGCGTAACGAGCATCTTTACTCGTAGTGCAATTTCGCCGAGTCTATGGTTGAGACAGTTGAGAAGTCGTTACGCCATTCGTGCAGGTCGGAACTTACCCGACAAGGAATTTCGCTACCTTAGGATGGTTATAGTTACCACCGCCGTTTACTGGGGCTTAAATTCTCCGCTTCACCCTTACGAGTTAACGGGTCCTCTTAACCTTCCAGCACCGGGCAGGCGTCAGTCCGTATACATCGTCTTGCGACTTCGCACGGACCTGTGTTTTTAGTAAACAGTCGCTTCTCACTGGTTTCTGCGACCGGCTTCCGCTCCCACCGAAAAGGTGTTCACGATGTGCCGGCCCCCCTTCTCCCGAAGTTACGGGGGTATTTTGCCGAGTTCCTTAACCATAGTTATCTCGTACGCCTTGGTATTCTCTACCTGACCACCTGTGTTGGTTTGGGGTACGGGCCGTGTGTGAACTCGCTAGAGGCTTTTCTTGGCAGCAGAGGATCACCGAATTCGCCTCAATCGGCTATGCGTCACCTCTCAGGATTAATGAGCGACGGATTTGCCTATCGCTCTCCCTACGGGCTTGCCCCAGTATTACCACTGACTGGTACGGCTACCTTCCTGCGTCACCCCGTCGCTTGACTACTACCAACTGGGGTCCCACGCAGCCGGTCACCGTCGCACCCCGAAGGGATTGATCAGCGACCATTTGGGTGGTTAGCACAATTGATTCATCACGGGCGCGCACACACGGGTACGGGAATATCAACCCGTTGTCCATCGACTACGCCTGTCGGCCTCGCCTTAGGTCCCGACTCACCCTGGGCGGACTGGCCTGGCCCAGGAACCCTTGGTCTTTCGGCGGGCAAGGTTCTCACTTGCCTATTCGCTACTCATGCCTGCATTCTCACTCCCCCATCCTCCACCTACGGTTACCCGACGGCTTCGCTGAATGAGGGACGCTCCCCTACCCACACCTACTTACGTAGATGTGCCGCGGCTTCGGCGGTGTGCTTGAGCCCCGCTACATTATCGGCGCACAATCACTTGACCAGTGAGCTATTACGCACTCTTTCAAGGGTGGCTGCTTCTAAGCCAACCTCCTGGTTGTCTCTGCGACTGCACATCCTTTTCCACTTAGCACACGCTTTGGGGCCTTAGCCGGCGATCTGGGCTGTTTCCCTTTCGACGTACGGAGCTTATCCCCCGCCGTCTCACTGCCACGCTTGACACCACGGCATTCGGAGTTTGGCTGACGTCAGTAACCTAGTAGGGCCCATCGGCCATCCAGTAGCTCTACCTCCGTGGTGAACCACGCAACGCTGCACCTAAATGCATTTCGGGGAGAACCAGCTATCACGGAGTTTGATTGGCCTTTCACCCCTACCCACAGCTCATCCCCTCAGTCTTCAACCTAAGTGGGTTCGGGCCTCCACGCGGTCTTACCCGCGCTTCACCCTGGCCATGGGTAGATCACTCCGCTTCGGGTCCAGAACATGCCACTACACCCTTACGGGATACGCCCTATTCAGACTCGCTTTCGCTGCGGCTACCCCACACGGGTTAACCTCGCGACATGTCCCTGACTCGCAGGCTCATTCTTCAAAAGGCACGCCATCACCCCACGAGGAGGCTCTGACGGATTGTAGGCGCACGGTTTCAGGTACTCTTTCACTCCCCTCCCGGGGTACTTTTCACCATTCCCTCACGGTACTAATCCGCTATCGGTCATCGAGAAGTATTTAGGCTTACCGGGTGGTCCCGGCAGATTCACAGCAAATTCCACGGGCTCGCTGCTACTCGGGAGATTGATCAAGGCAGGTGTCGAGTTTTCGCGTACCGGGCTCTCACCGTCTGCGGCAGACCGTCCCAGGCCACTTCCGCTAACTACGACACTTTTTTACTGCCTCCCAGCCAGGTAGAGCTGAGAAGATCATTCCCACAACCCCGCACACACAACCCCTACCCGGTATCACATGCATGCGGTTTAGCCTTTTCCGCGTTCGCTCGCCACTACTAGCGGAATCACAATTGTTTTCTCTTCCTACGGGTACTGAGATGTTTCACTTCCCCGCGTTACCTCCCGCACCCTATATATTCAGGTACGGGTAACACGACATCACTCGTGCTGGGTTTCCCCATTCGGAAATCCTCGGATCAACGCTCGGTTGACAGCTCCCCGAGGCATATCGCAGCCTCCCACGTCCTTCATCGGCTCTCGATGCCAAGGCATCCACCATGCGCCCTTAGACACTTACAAACACTACAAAAACCAAAGAATAAAATTGCACAAAAAGAACACGTTGCCGCGGACGACAACGCATACATTTTGATGCTCGCAACCACTATCCAATTCTCAAACACCACACCCCACCACCAAGATGGGGGGACAGCACCCGAGGGTGTTGCCTCAGGACCCAATAGTGTGTCTGGCTTTGCTTGTTGTCGTGCACCCGGTCTTCGTCCACGACAGACGATGACCCCTCACGGCTCGCACCCCACCAATTGGAGTGCTCTTCGTGGTGCTCCTTAGAAAGGAGGTGATCCAGCCGCACCTTCCGGTACGGCTACCTTGTTACGACTTCGTCCCAATCGCCGATCCCACCTTCGACAGCTCCCTCCCAAAGGGTTAGGCCACTGGCTTCGGGTGTTACCGACTTTCATGACGTGACGGGCGGTGTGTACAAGGCCCGGGAACGTATTCACCGCAGCGTTGCTGATCTGCGATTACTAGCGACTCCGACTTCACGGGGTCGAGTTGCAGACCCCGATCCGAACTGAGACCGGCTTTAAAAGGATTCGCTTAACCTCGCGGCATCGCAGCCCTTTGTACCGGCCATTGTAGCATGTGTGAAGCCCTGGACATAAGGGGCATGATGACTTGACGTCATCCCCACCTTCCTCCGAGTTGACCCCGGCAGTCTCTCACGAGTCCCCGGCATTACCCGCTGGCAACATGAGACAAGGGTTGCGCTCGTTGCGGGACTTAACCCAACATCTCACGACACGAGCTGACGACAGCCATGCACCACCTGCACACAGGCCACAAGGGAACCGACATCTCTGCCGGCGTCCTGTGCATGTCAAACCCAGGTAAGGTTCTTCGCGTTGCATCGAATTAATCCACATGCTCCGCCGCTTGTGCGGGCCCCCGTCAATTTCTTTGAGTTTTAGCCTTGCGGCCGTACTCCCCAGGCGGGGTACTTAATGCGTTAGCTACGGCACGGATCCCAAGGAAGGAAACCCACACCTAGTACCCACCGTTTACGGCGTGGACTACCAGGGTATCTAATCCTGTTCGCTCCCCACGCTTTCGCTCCTCAGCGTCAGTTACTGCCCAGAGACCCGCCTTCGCCACCGGTGTTCCTCCTGATATCTGCGCATTCCACCGCTACACCAGGAATTCCAGTCTCCCCTGCAGTACTCAAGTCTGCCCGTATCGCCCGCACGCTCACAGTTAAGCCGTGAGATTTCACGAACAACGCGACAAACCACCTACGAGCTCTTTACGCCCAGTAATTCCGGACAACGCTCGCACCCTACGTATTACCGCGGCTGCTGGCACGTAGTTGGCCGGTGCTTCTTCTCCACCTACCGTCAGCCCGAGAACACCCGGACCTTCGTCGATGGTGAAAGAGGTTTACAACCCGAAGGCCGTCATCCCCCACGCGGCGTCGCTGCATCAGGCTTTCGCCCATTGTGCAATATTCCCCACTGCTGCCTCCCGTAGGAGTCTGGGCCGTATCTCAGTCCCAGTGTGGCCGGACACCCTCTCAGGCCGGCTACCCGTCGTCGCCTTGGTGGGCCATCACCCCACCAACAAGCTGATAGGCCGCGGGCCCATCCCACACCGCAAAAGCTTTCCACCACAGGACATGTGTTCTGTGGTCCTATTCGGTATTAGACCCAGTTTCCCAGGCTTATCCCGATGTGCAGGGCAGATTACCCACGTGTTACTCACCCGTTCGCCACTCGTGTACCCCGAAGGGCCTTACCGTTCGACTTGCATGTGTTAAGCACGCCGCCAGCGTTCGTCCTGAGCCAGAATCAAACTCTCCAAACAAAAACCCCTCGCTAACGAGGTGAATTCACTATCAGAGATAATCTGATCTAACAAAAAGACACCAAAACTGGCATCAATGATTGCGACTACACCCACACACGGGGAGTGCTAGGTGCAGTCAAAAAACAACAACAAAACAATTCACCAAACACACTATTGAGTTCTCAAACAACACTTTTCGCTCTGTCTTCGCCCGTTTCGGGGCAACCCTGCCAGCTTAATACAGATCCGGCAGGAGAGTCAAGCCCTGGTTTCGATCAACTTCTTTGGGGAGGTGATCGCGCCGATCGGGCGTGACTCGGCTACTGTACCCGCTCGATCTCCGCTCCCAAAATCGCCAGGTTCTCAACGAACAACGGATAGCCCCGATCGATGTGAAAAACGTCGTGGACCTCGGTGTCTCCGTCTGCGACGAGACCCGCGAGGACAAGGCCGGCGCCGGCCCGGATGTCCGAACACCACACCGGCGCGCTCGACAACTGGGGCAACCCGCGCACCACAGCGTGGTGTCCGTCGGTGCGGGCGTCCGCACCCAGCCGGATCATCTCCTCGACGAACCGGAAACGTGCTTCGAACACGTTCTCGGTGATCATCGAGGTGCCGTCGGCGATCGAGGCCAGCGCAATCGCCATGGGCTGCAAGTCAGTTGGGAATCCTGGGAACGGCAATGTCGCGACATTGACCGCTTTCGGACGCTCGTACTGCACCACCCGGAAGCTGTCGTCGGTCTGGGTGACGGTCGAACCCGCGTCATGAAGCTTGTGCAGCACCAACTGCAGATGCGAGGGATCTATTCCCGTCACGGTGATATCGCCGCGGGTCATCGCCGCGGCGATACCCCAGGTCGCGGCCACGATTCGGTCCCCGATCACGCGATGCTCGGTCGGGTGCAGCCGCGGGACGCCGGTGATCGTCATGGTCGGCGAGCCGGCGCCCTCGATCTGGGCGCCCATCTGGTTCAACATCGTGCAGAGGTCGACCACGTCGGGTTCGCGCGCCGCGTTGTGAATGATCGTGACGCCTTCGGCGACCACCGCGGCCATCAGAATGTTCTCGGTGGCCCCCACCGAGGGAAATTCCAGTTGAATCTCGGCTCCGCGCAATGTCTCCGCCTCGGCAACCACGCAACCGTGCTCGATATTGCACTGCGCGCCCAGCTGCCGCAGCCCCGCCTGATGCATGTCCAGGGGCCGGGATCCGATCGCATCGCCGCCGGGCAGCGCCACCCTGGCCTTCTTGCACCGGCCGACCAGCGGCCCGAGCACACAGACCGAAGCCCGAAACTGCCGCACGGCCGCGAAGTCGGCGTCGTACTTGGGTTCGTCCGGGGAGGTGATGCGGGCGACGTCGCCGTCGAGTTCGACGGTGGCGCCCAGGCCTCGCAGCACCTCGGCCATCAGCGGGACGTCCAGAATGTCGGGACAGTTCGTGATGGTGCTGGTGCCTTCGGCCAGCAGCGTCGCGGCCATGAGCTTCAGCACGCTGTTCTTGGCGCCCCCAACAGCGACTTCGCCTGACAACCGGTTGCCACCAGTCACCACGAATCGCTCTGCCACCCGGGTCAGTCTAGTGAAGCGATATCGCCTTGTCAGTCAGCCGACCCGGCCCCAGGTACCGTTTTGCCCATGGCAGTCCATCTGACCCGCATATATACCCGCACGGGTGACGACGGTACGACGGGATTGAGCGATTTCTCACGAGTGGCCAAGACCGACCCGCGGCTGGTCGCCTACGCGGATTGCGACGAGGCCAACTCGGCGATCGGGGTCGCGGTCGCACTGGGCGCTCCTGAGGAGCGGGTCGCGGGGGTGTTGCGGCAGATCCAGAACGACCTGTTCGACGCCGGCGCCGACCTGTCGACGCCGTTGGTAGAGAACCCGGAACATCCCCCGCTGCGGATCACCCAGGCCTACATCGACCGGCTCGAGGGCTGGTGCGACACCTACAACGAAGGCCTGCCGGCGTTGAATTCCTTTATCCTGCCGGGTGGTTCGCCGTTGTCGGCGTTGTTGCACGTGGCCCGTACCGTGGTGCGGCGGGCTGAGCGGGCGGCGTGGGCCGCCGTCGAGGCGCACCCCGACGACATGAGTGTGTTGCCCGCGAAATACCTCAATCGGCTTTCGGACCTGCTGTTCATCCTGTCGCGGGTGGCCAACCCCGGCGGCGACGTGCTGTGGCGCCCGGGTGGCGGCGCCAAGGGTGGCGAGAAGTGAGTCGCCAGCTCGGCCGTTCAGACGCTGCGACGACGGGCGCGCGGCGAGGGCCGTGACTCCAGCCACGACTGAAAGGCCGTCAAAGCCCCTCTGTCCAAGGCGATTTCGTATCCCAGCCGACGATCCTGGGTGTTGTCGCGCAGTTCCAGCACGACGATTTCGTCGGTCATGATGTCGAACTCGTCACCGCGCGGCGCACGCCGAGCCACCACCTCGACCCCCCGCCGGCTCAGCCGCCGGTCCGGCCACAGCCGCAGGCTGGACAGCCGATAGAACGCCGCTTCACCGCCTCGGTAACGGATTACGCCGTGACGCCAGCCGTGACCCCCCACCGCGGGAATATCGCGCATGATGGCCGCGGTTCCGCCCCGCCGCAGCTTCCACAGCCGGAAACTCAGCGCGAGCACCGCCGCTGCCAGCAGGACGACGAGCACGACCATGCCGACCATGGGCGCGCTCATCGTGGGATCAGTCGAGCGCGCCGACGGCGCGCAACCTTGCGCGCCCCCGGGCGGCGACTTGGGGATCGTCCGATTCGGAATCCTGCCTGGCAGCGCTCTCGTCGATGTCTTTCTCGAACTCGGCAGACTCGGCGAGCACACTCACACCCTCTTCGGTCACCGTGAGGAAGCCACCGTCGACCGCGATTCGCAGATCGTCTTCGCCCTCCCGTTCGACCCGCACCATGGCGTCGTCGACCAACTGCGCGACCAGTGGGATGTGATGCGGCAGTATGCCGATCTCCCCGGAGGTGGTGCGGGTGAAGAGGAACGTCGCCTCGCCCGACCAGATCTCACGGTCGACGGCGACGATCTGAACGTTCAATTCAGCCATGCCACACCACCTCTCGAGTCAGCCGGAAATCCCGCGTCATAGCTTGACGTCGAAGGTCTCGGCCTTCTTGGCCAAGTCGTCGAGTCCACCGATGAGGAAGAAGGCCTGCTCCGGCACGTGGTCGAAGTCGCCCTTGGACAGCCTGTCGAACGCCTCGATGGTCTCCTTGACCGGGACGGTCGAACCCGGCTGACCGGTGAACTGTTCGGCTGCCATCATGTTCTGCGACAGGAACCGCTCGATCCGGCGCGCCCGGTTGACCAGCTGCTTGTCTTCCTCGGACAGCTCGTCGATACCGAGAATCGCGATGATGTCCTGAAGGTCCTTGTAGCGCTGCAGGATTCGAATGACTTCCTGGGCCACCCGGTAGTGCTCGTCGCCGACGACACTGGGGTCCAGAATGGTCGAGCTGGATGCCAGCGGGTCCACCGCGGGGAAGATGCCCTTGGAGAACACCGACCGGGAAAGCTCGGTGGTGGCGTCCAGGTGGGCGAACGTGGTGGCCGGCGCGGGGTCGGTGTAGTCGTCGGCGGGCACGTAGACGGCCTGCATCGAGGTGATGGACCGGCCACGCGTCGAGGTGATGCGCTCCTGCAGCTCACCCATCTCGTCGGCCAGCGTCGGCTGGTAACCCACCGCGGAAGGCATACGACCGAGCAGCGTCGACACCTCCGAACCGGCCTGGGTGAACCGGAAGATGTTGTCGATGAACAGCAGCACGTCCTGGCCGGCCTCGTCGCGGAACCACTCGGCCATGGTCAGCGCGGACAGCGCCACCCGCATACGGGTGCCAGGCGGCTCGTCCATCTGGCCGAACACCAGGGCGGTGTCCTTGAGCACGTCGGCTTCCTTGAGCTCGACCCACAGGTCGTTGCCCTCACGGGTGCGCTCCCCCACCCCGGCGAAAACCGAAGTGCCACCGAAGTTCCGGGCGATGCGGTTGATCATCTCCTGGATGAGCACCGTCTTGCCCACGCCGGCGCCGCCGAACAGCGCGATCTTGCCACCACGCACGTAGGGGGTCAGCAGGTCGACGACCTTCAGGCCGGTCTCGAGCATCTCGGTGCGAGGCTCGAGGTCCTCGAAGTTCGGCGGCTTGCGGTGAATCGACCAGTGGTCGAAGTCCTCGCCGTAGCCGGGGTCGTCCAGGCAGTAGCCAAGTGCGTTGAAGACGTGGCCCTTGACCTTCTCGCCCACCGGCACCGAGATCGAGTTGCCGGTGTCGATGACCTCGGTGCCGCGCACCAGGCCGTCGGTGGGCTGCAGCGAAATGGTGCGCACCAGGTTGTCACCGAGGTGCTGCGCCACCTCCAGCGTCAGGGTCTTCTTCAGCGACTCGAACGGGATGTCCGCGTGCAGCGCGTTGAACAGTTCCGGAATGGAGCCCCGCGGAAACTCGACGTCGACGACGGGGCCGGTGATCCGCACCACGCGGCCGTTGGTGTCGGAGCCCGACTTCTTGTCGGTCTTCTCGTCTACAGCAGTCATATTCTTTCGCTTCCTCGTGGGGCTTACTTGGAGGCGTCGGCGAGCGCGTTTGCGCCACCGACGATTTCGCTGATCTCTTGGGTGATCTGGGCCTGCCGCTCGCGGTTGGCTTGCAGCGTCAGGTCCTTGATGAGGTCGTCGGCATTATCGGTCGCCGATTTCATCGCGCGCTGGCGCGACGCGAGTTCCGAGGCCGCCGATTCGAGCAGGGCAGCGTAGACGCGGGTGGTCAGGTACCGCGGCAGCAGCGCCTCGAACAGCGTTGTCGCGTCCGGCTCGAACGAGTACAACGTGTGCGGTCCGGTGTCTTCCTCGACGTACTCGACCACCAACGGGGCGATGCGGTGCGCGACGGCCTGCTGCGACATCATCGATTTGAACTCGGAGAAGACGATGTGCAGTTCGTCGACGCCGCGTTCCTCGTCATCCTCGTCGTCGCCGGTGCCGGCCATGAACGCGTCGACCAGAGTCTCGGCGATCTCGGAGGCATTTTCGACCTGAGGCTGCTCGGAGAAGCCGGTCCACGACTCCCTGATGTCCCAGTTCCGGAAGGTGAAGTAGTTCTGGGCTTTTCGTCCCACGGTGTACAGCACCGGGTCCTTGCCCTCTTCCCGAAGCAACGAGAAGAGCTCCTCGGACCGCCGGAAGATGCTCGAGTTGTACGCGCCACACAGACCACGGTCGGAGGACACCACCAGCACGCCGGCCCGCTTGGGTTCCGCGCGCTCGACGAGCAGCGGATGGTCCAGAGCGGCCTCGGCGGACAAGGTGGTGAGCATCGACGTGATCTGAAAGGCGTACGGCCGGGCGGATTCCAGTCGCGCCTGCGCCTTACCGATACGCGAGGTCGCAATCAGTTCCTGAGCCTTGGTGATCTTCTTGATCGACCCCGCCGACTTGATCCGTCCGCGTAGCTCGCGAAGTGTGGCAGCCATCGGTGGTTACTTCTTGTCCTTCTTGGTGTCCTTCTTGGGCTTCTCTTTCTTGACCTTCACCGATTCCTTGCCGAGGTCCTCTTCGTCCATGGCCTCGACGTGCTCGTCGGGTACCACGGACTCACCGGAGGTGGCGGCGAAGCCCTTCTTGAACTTGTTGATGATGTCGGTGAGCTTTTCCTCTTCTTCCTCGCCGAGCTTCCCGCTGCTGCGGATGCCTTCGAGGAACTTCTCCTCCGAGGCCCGCATGTGGTCCAGCAGCTCTGCTTCGAACCGCTTGACGTCCTCCACCGGAACCGAGTCCAGGTGACCGCCGGTGCCCAGGAAGATCGAAACCACCTGCTCCTCAACGGGTAACGGCGCGAACTGCGGTTGCTTGAGCAACTCGACCAGACGCTCACCGCGCGCCAGCTGCTTCTTCGACGTCTCGTCGAGGTCGGACGCGAACGCGGCGAACGATTCCAGCTCGCGGTACTGCGACAGGTCCAGCCGCAGCGAGCCCGCCACCTCTTTCATCGCCTTGATCTGGGCGGCGCCACCGACCCGGGACACCGACACACCGACGTTGATGGCGGGCCGGACGCCCTGGTTGAACAGGTCGCTCTCCAGGAAGCACTGGCCGTCGGTGATCGAGATGACGTTGGTGGGGATGTAGGCCGAGATGTCGTTGGCCTTGGTCTCGATGATCGGCAGGCCGGTCAGCGAGCCGCCGCCGAGCTCGTCGGACAGCTTGGCGCAACGCTCGAGGAGCCGCGAGTGCAGGTAGAACACGTCGCCCGGGTAGGCCTCACGGCCCGGCGGACGGCGCAGCAGCAGCGAGATCGCGCGGTAGGCCTCGGCCTGCTTGGTCAGGTCGTCGAAGACGATCAGGACGTGCTTGCCCTCGTACATCCAGTGCTGAGCGATGGCCGAACCGGTATACGGCGCAAGCCATTTGAAGCCGGCCGAGTCCGAAGCCGGCGCCGCGACGATGGTGGTGTAGTCCATCGCGCCGCCCTCGTCCAGTGCGCGCCGGACGGAGGCGATCGTGGTGCCCTTCTGCCCGATTGCGACGTAGACGCAGCGGACCTGCTTCTTCTCGTCGCCGGTCTCCCAGTTCTGGCGCTGGTTGAGGATCGTGTCGACGCAGACGGCGGTCTTGCCGGTCTTGCGGTCGCCGATGATCAGCTGCCGCTGGCCACGACCGATCGGGGTCATCGCATCGATGGCCTTGATGCCGGTCTGCAGCGGCTCTTTCACACTCTGGCGCTCGACGACCGACGGCGCCTGCAGTTCCAGCGCGCGCCGGGTGTCGGTCTCGATGTCGCCGCCGCCGTCGATGGGCTGGCCCAGCGGGTCGACCACCCGGCCGAGGAAGGCGTCACCGACGGGCACCGAGAGCACGTCGCCGGTGCGCTTGACCTGCTGGCCCTGTTCGATCTTCTCGAAGTCACCCAGGATCACGGCGCCGACGCTGTGCTCGTCGAGGTTCAGTGCGACACCGAGGACCCCGCCCGTGAACTCGAGCAGTTCCTGGGTCATCACGGAGGGCAGACCCTCGACGTGCGCAATGCCGTCTCCGGCATCCACCACGGTCCCGACTTCCTCCCGCGAGGTGTCGGCGGTGAAGGACTCTACGTATTCCTCGATGGCGCTCTGGATGGCATCAGCGGAGATTGTCAACTCGGCCATGGCTTTTCGTCTTCCTACTTCGTTGTGTGACTTAGGTCGGGTTTCCGTCGGGCTTTGGGTTAGTCGGGTAACTGGGCCTCAGCAGCGGCCAACCGGGACTTGAGCGTGCCGTCGATCACTTCGTCGCCCACCACGATCTGCAGTCCGCCGAGCAGGTCAGGATCGGTTTGCAGCTGGACCGCCACCGGGTGACCGTAGATGCGACTCAACACTTCGCTGACGCGGCCGCGTTGGGCGTCGCTGAGTTCGGCCGCGGCACTGACCTGCGCCACGACCTCGCCGCGGCGGGCGACCGCGACCTGAGCAAGCAGCAAGACGGCCTCTTCGGCCGGACTGCCCCGCAGTAACTCGATCGTCTGGGACAGCAGCGCGACCGCGACCGGGTTCACCTTGCTGCCCGAACCCTCAAGTACCTTGCGCAGCAAGCCAACTCGTCGATCGACGTCGCTGGTGTAGTCGCCCAGCAGGATGCCGAGGCGCGGTTGGGCGTCGAGGATGCGCGAAAACCGGAACAACTGGTCTTCGACTTCGTCGACGCTGCCGTCCTTTTCAGCGACCGCGAGTAAAGCCTGCCGCGACACGTGCTCGATCGCGTCGACCAGGTCCCCGCTCGCCGACCAGCGCTCCGAGACGGCGGTGCGTAGCACGTCGAGGGTGGGGTCGCCGACCTTGCCTTCGAGCAGGCGCTCGAGCAGCTTGACCCGGGGCGCCGCGTCCTCGGCCGGCACGGTGAGGTACCGGGTGACCACAATCTCCTGGTTCAACATCTTGGCCACCGACACCAACTCGTCGGAGAGCGTCGTCAAACCTTTGTTGTCGAGGTCTTCGGCGAGGGTGTTGAACCGGTCCACCAGGTTGCCCACCGCGCTTCGGCTCGCCGAACGCATCTTGGCCAGCACCGGGTATTCCACCTCGACCGGTTCGGGCGCCATCTCGCTGAGTTGGTCAAGGAACCGATCGACGGTCGATGCCTGCTGCTCGGCGTCGGCCACATAGCTGCGCACCAAATCGCTTGCCTGGCGTACTGATTCGTGGCCCAGCTCCAGCCGGAGCTGACGAGTCAGTTGCGCCCGCAGCAACTCGGTCTGACGGGCTCCCTGCGCCTTGATGCGTTCGGCCTCGCTCTCGGCCTGCGCCCGCATCTGTTCCTCGATGCGCTCGGAGTCGGACTTCGCCTCTTCGACGAGTTCAGCGGCCTCCTCCTTGGCGCGTTCCACGGCCTGGCTGTGCGCCGTGGTCGACTCGGTGAGGCGCTTGGCGGCCTTCTCCGAGTCCTCCAACTGCTGGCGCACAGTCTCCTGGCGGGCGGTCATCAGCTTGCGGACCGGCGGCACGACGTACCGCCAGACCAGCAGCACGATCGCCGCGAAACCGATCAGCTGTCCGATAAATGTCGACATATGGTGGCTACCTCGTCGCTTTCGAAGTCGCTTCTGAGGTTGCGGCTGCGGGGCTGACTTCGACGCCGAGCACGCGGGAGGCCAGCGTGGCCGAGATCGCACCGACGTTGGAGCGCAGATCCAACTCCACGGCGTCGCGCTCCCGCTTCAATTGCTCGTTGGCCTGGGCCAACATCTCTGCCACTTGCTGCTCGGCGCGAGCTCGTGCGTCGTCGATGACCTTGCGACCCTCTGTCCGCGCGTTGTCGCGGAAGGCGCCGGCTTCAACCCGGGCTTCCTTCAAGGCCTTCTCGTAGTCGGCATCGGCGGCCGCGAACTGCTCGGCCGCCTTCTTGCTGTCGGCCTGGGTCTTGGCGACCATGTTGTCGCGTTCCTTGAGCACCCGCAGAATCGGCGGCACGACGAACGTGCCGATGACCCCGAGCACCACCAGGAAGATGGCCAGCACGAAGAAGAAGGTGCCGTTCGGGATGAGGAAGTTGCTTTGGCCGCCTTCCTCTGCTGCAAACTTCACAGCCGAAGCAAGAGAGGTCGGGTCACCCATCACAGCGAATTACTTGACGGGCGTGGCGAAGACGAATAGCGCCATGAACGCCAGGTTGATGAAGTAGGCCGCCTCGACCAGACCGACCGTGATGAAGAACGGGGTGAAGAGACGTCCCTGTGCCTCGGGCTGGCGGGCGACGCCGGAGATCAGCGCGTTACCCGCGACACCGTCACCGATACCGGCGCCGATGGCGCCACCGGCCATGATCAATCCACCGCCGATGAGGGCGCCGGCTGCGATAGTGGGGTCCATTTTTATCCTCCTTGATAACTCTGGTAGCGGTTTACCAGGATTTTTTTAGTGGTGGTCCTCTTCTAGTTCCATCGCTTGGCTGAAGTACAAAATCGTCAGCAGGGCGAAGATGAAGGCCTGGATGGCGCCGACGAACAGGTCGAACGACTTCCAGATCGCGTTCGGCAGCCACAGGATGTACGGCGGGAACAGCGCGATCAGCGCGACCAGGATGCCGCCGGCGAAGATGTTGCCGAAGAGTCGGAGCGACAGCGAAATCGGCTTGGCGAGCTCTTCGACGACGTTGATCGGCGCGAGGATCGCCACGTGGCCCTTGAGCACCTTGATCGGGTGGCCGATGATGCCGCGACGCCAGATCCCGGCCGCGTGGTAGCAGACGAACACGAACAGGGCCAGGGCCAGCACGTAGTTGATGTCGGCAGCCGCCGACGAGAGCAGCTCGGTGGTCTTGCCTTCTTTGTCGGTGTACTGCAGCGGCAGCACCGACAACCAGTTCGAGATCAGGATGAACACGAAGATGGTCACCGCGAGCGGCAGCACGAACGGCGCGATCCGCATGCCGATGGCCGCCTCGACCTGGCTGCGCATCTGGATGGTGATCGCCTCGAAGAACAGCTGCACACCGCCGGGCACGGCGGTCGAGGTGACCTTGGACTTCAGGTAGAACGCCAACCCGATCACGATCACCGCGGCGATCGCCGTCGACATGATGGTGTCGGTGTTGACTGTCAGACCAAGCCATTTGGCGGTGTGGTGCTCGCCGACCTCGATCTGAGCGGCCAGGATCGACTCAGTCATCGCCGGCGCTCCTCCCTTCCGTGCCTTCTGATCCCGTCACTACCGCACCTTCTTGGCCCTCGAGCTGTCCGTCCGGGTCGCCGGTCCGCAGCTTCTTCCACACCGGCAGCGCAGTCGATGCCACCAGTAGCACCTGGAAGAGTGCCAGGCCGAACACCACGCCCAGACCTTCGGGCCGGAATATGAAAGCGATGATCAACGCGAGGATCGTGATGAGCGCGACGCGTGAGGCCGAGTTGATGGCCATCGAACGCTTCAGCGGATGATCGCGCGCGGTGATCGACTCCACCGAGCGACGCACCATTAGCGCGTTGAGCAAACCCAGCATCAACCCGATTCCGAAGAACCCCCCGACGACGGGGTGACCGGCGTAGCCGGCGATCAAAGTCGCTACCGCCGTCACCCCCAGGCTGATGAGGAACAGCCGAACGGGACGGAACGCAACAGCGGGAAACACCAACGGCGCGTCCTGCGCTGGTGTCGTCACTGCAGCACCTCAATCCCAGGTTGGTGGGGCGAAAACCACGCGACCGACTGATCCGTGGCCCGCCGAGCGTATCGCAAGGGTCACGCTGGATTTACCCAAGGGGTAGCTCCCTGTGTCGGTCTTGCGCCGGCGGCACCGGAAACCCATCCGACGGGCCGGGGAGCCGGCAACCCGCGAGGTTTATTTCGGGGTTCTACCAGCACCGTACCATAGGACAGCCTGACCTACTACTGATCGTCGTAGTACTCGTCGCGGCGGCGCAACAGCGGAATCACGGTCGCGACGCCCGCGACGGCGATTGCTCCCAGCATCACCGCGGCGGTGTGGCGGGGGTCGAAAAAAATCGTGCTCGCCGCGCCGAAGGCGACGATGCCGACCCACAGGTAGATGAGCAGCACCACCCGGCGATGGGAATGGCCGATCTGCAGCAGCCGGTGGTGCAGATGCATTTTGTCAGGGGTGAAGGCACTGCGGCCCGCCCGGGTGCGCCGCACGATCGCCAGCAGCAGGTCGAGCATCGGCACGAACATGACGGCGACCACCAGCAGGAACGGCGACAGCAGAGCAAACACATCGCGGGCGCCGTAGGCGTTCTGCGAGATCGGTCCGGCGGCGGTCGTCGAGGCCGCCGCGAGCATCAGGCCGATCAGCATCGAGCCGGAGTCACCCATGAAGATCCGGGCCCGGTGGAAGTTGTGCGGCAGAAACCCCAGACAGGCACCCGCGAGAACCACCGAGATCACCGCGGGCGGGTAGTAGAGCACGTCGCCGCCATGGTCGCGCAGCAGACCCACCGAGAACATGCAGATCGCCAGGGCTGTGATGAGGCCCAGCCCGGCCGCCAGCCCGTCCAGCCCGTCGACGAAGTTCATCGCATTGACGATCGAGACCGTCAATGCCAGCGTCAGCAGGATCGAGGAGGCCTGGTCCAGCACGATGGTGCCGACGCCGCCTACCGGGATGTACAGGACGCTCCACGCGACACCCATGGTGACCAGCACACTTGCGGCGGTGATCTGGCCGGCGAACTTGGTCAGCGCGTCCAGGCCCCAGCGGTCGTCGATCAGTCCGATACCCATGATCACCGCGCCGGCGACCAGCACCGCGGGCATGCCGGTGGAGTAGACGAACCCGCGGGTGAGCGCCGGCAGCTGGGAGGCCAGGAAGACGGCCGAGCCGACGCCGAGGAACATCGCCAACCCGCCCATGCGGGGCGTCGGCGTCACGTGCACATCCCGTTCCCGGGGGTAGGCGACGGCGCCCAGGCGGGTGGCCAGCACGCGAACCGGCCCGGTCGCGAAATAGGTGATGATGGCCGCGGTCAGCCCGACCAGAGCAAGCTCGCGCAGCGGGACTCCGGCGCTGCGGTCGGACAGTGCGAGCAAACCACCGGCAAGGCTGGCCACATCGCTGGACACCTCGAGACCGTACTTCACCAACCTGAGACCGGTGCGCCCGCGGTCATCGCCGAACGTGAAACCACGGTGAGATTCGGGCCGGATTTTCGCCGTCAGATCACGGTCGGCGACCGAAGCGCTACTCGATCAGGCTGGCCGCGTCCACGCCGAGCACCTCGGCGACGCGGGCGGTGCTGACCGGCCCCTCACGCAGGATGCGTGGGGCCTTTCCGCTCAGGTCGACGATCGTCGAGGCGGCCTGCTGCGCGGCCGGCCCGCCGTCGAGGTAGACGTCCACGCGGGGGCCGAGTTGGCGCTGGGCTTCGTCGACGTCGACGGCGGCGGGCTGGCCGGAGACGTTGGCGCTGGACACCGCCATCGGCCCGACCTCGCGCAGCAACTCGATGGCGACCGGATGCAACGGCATCCGCAGCATCACGGTGCCGTGCGCGTCGCCGAGGTCCCATTGCAGCGACGGCGCCTGCATCACCACCAGGCTCAGCGCGCCGGGCCAGAACGCCCGGATCAGTTCGCGCGCCCCGTCCGGCATCCCGTACACGAGGCCCTCGATGGTGTGCCAGGAGCCGACCAGCACGCCCACCGGCATGTCGCGGCCGCGGCCCTTGGCCGCCAGCAGCGCGTCCACGGCGGTGCTGTCGAAAGCGTCGGCCGCGAGGCCGTAAACGGTGTCAGTCGGCATGACGACCAGCCGGCCGGCCTTGAGCGCATCCACCGCGGCGGTGATTCCACGCGCCCGACGATCCGGGTCGGCGCAGTCGAAAACCTCACTCATCGGCGCTTCCCCTCCGGGCCGTCACGAACCTGGGCCGTCCGGCCAGATCATTGCGGGCCACGACGTCACTGAACAGCCCAGTCCTGTTGATGCATGCGACGGTCAGCGCCGACGTGGTGTCGTCATGCTCGACGGCGAACCGACCACCCGGGCGCAGCCAACTCGCGGCGCGCGCGACAACGGCGGGTATCACCGCCATCCCGTCCGGTCCGCCGAACACGGCATGCGACGGATCATGTTGTGTCACTTCGGGTTCCAGCACGGCATCCGCCGGGACATACGGCGGGTTCGAGACGACGAGGTCGACCCGGCCGTCGAGTTCCGGCAGCAGGCCGGGCGTGTCGATGTCAGCGTGCACCAGTTCCACGCCGGTGCCCTCGACGTTGCGGCGGGCGTATTCCAGGGCCGCCTCGGAGTCGTCGATGCCGACAACCCGGGCGCCCGGCCAGCGGCGCGACAGGGCGACTGCCAGCGCACCGGTGCCCGTGCACGCGTCGACTATCACCGGCCGCGCCGGAAGTGATTGTGCGACAGCCCATTCGAACATCGCCTCGGTCTCGGGCCGCGGGATGAACACCCCCGGGCCGACGTGCAGCAGCACCGGCCCGAAACCGACCGTCCCGGTGAGGTGTTGCAACGGCACCCGCTGGGCGCGTGCCGCTACGGCGCGCTGGAAGCGTTCGAAGAACTCGTCGGCAGGATCCACGAACCGGAGCCGGCCGCGGTCGGTGCCGGCCACGTGGGCGGCCAGCTGCTCGGCATCCCAGCGGGCGGAGTCGATTCCCGCTTCGGCCAGTTGCGCCGCAGCGGAGTCGATCGCCTGCCGCAGGGATTGCCGAACTGTCCCGGTCATGTCGCCTGTTGCAGCCGCGCCTGTTTGTCGGCTTCGCTCAGCGCATCGAACAGCGCGTCCAGGTCGCCGTCGAGAACCTGGTCGAGGTTGTGCGACTTGAAGCCGATGCGGTGATCGGTGATGCGGTTCTCGGGGAAGTTGTAGGTCCGGATGCGTTCGCTGCGGTCGACCGTGCGGATCTGGCTGGCGCGGTCGGCCGAGGCGTCGGCGAGCGCCTGCTCCTCGGCCAGCACCTGCAGGCGGGCGGCGAGCACCTGAAGCGCCCGGGTCTTGTTCTGCAACTGTGAGCGTTCGTTCTGGCAGGTGACGACGATGCCGGTGGGCAGGTGCGTGATCCGCACCGCGGAGTCGGTGGTGTTCACGCCCTGGCCGCCTTTGCCCGATGATCGGTAGACGTCGATTCGCAGGTCGGACTCGTCGATCTGAACCTCGCCGACTTCCTCGGGTTCGGGGTAGACCAGCACGCCGGCGGCCGAGGTGTGGACCCGGCCCTGTGACTCGGTCACCGGAACCCGCTGCACGCGGTGCACGCCGCCCTCGAACTTCATCCGCGACCACACGCCGTCGGCGCTGTCGCCCTTACTGCCGATGGCCAGCGTCGCGTCTTTGTAGCCGCCCAGATCCGACGTGGTCTCGCCCAGCACCGTGACCGTCCAGCCGTGGCGTTCGGCGTACCGGATGTACATCCTGGCCAGGTCGGCGGCGAACAAGGCCGACTCCTCGCCCCCTTCACCGGATTTCACCTCGAGCACGATGTCGTCGGCGTCGTGCGGGTCGCGGGGTGCCAGCATGTCGGTGAGCTGGGTGTCCAGCTCCGCGACCCGGGCCTCCAGTTCGGTGACCTCCTCGGCGAAGGATGCGTCGTCGACGGCCAGTTCACGGGCCGTCTCCAGATCGTCGCGGGCCGACACCAGCTTGCGGTGGGTCGCGACGATCGGCGCCAACCGCGCGAAGCGGCGTCCGGCTTTGCGCGCCTCATCGGGCTTGCTGTGCAGTTCGGGATCGGCGAGCGCCTTCTCGAGAGCTGCGTGCTCGGCGAGCAGGACGTCAATCGTCTGCACCGGCTGCGTCATGTCACCTCCCTGGTAGCCGCTTCGAACCCCGAACGCGAACCGACGCCCGGCCTGCGCTGGTATCGCACAGTTCGGGCGTCGGAAAGGCAGCTATTTGTCGGCCGCAGCTTTGTCCGCGTTGCGCTTGCCGTAGCGCTTCTCGAAGCGCGCGACCCGGCCACCGCTGTCGAGAATCTTCTGCTTGCCGGTGTAGAAGGGATGGCACTGCGAGCAGACCTCGGCCACGATGCGGCCACCCGGCTTGGTGCTGCGGGTGGTGAAGGAATTCCCGCAACCGCAGACCACGGTGGTCTCCTCGTAGGCGGGATGGATGTCAGTTTTCATGCTGTCCTCTTCGTCATATGCCACTCGGGGCCCCTGGTCGGCCCGGACCGCGAACCTGAAGTGGTTCCGAGTGATCGACCGTCGATTATGCCAGGTCAACCTACGTCAGCCTAAACGCCGGGGTGGGGATGCCTATTCCCGCCGCGGAGCCTCGCTTCCGCGCTGCCCGGTCCGCTGTCAACCGTTGCCAACGGCGGCGGGATTGGCGTAAGAGAACCTGATGCAACTGCGGATACCCAGCATCGCTCTGCTGTTCGCCATCGGGGGCATCGCCGGCCTGATCGGCGATCACGGTCATGTCGTCACCGGCACTCTGGTGTACCTGCCGGCGTCGCATCGGGTCCCGTTCGTATGGACCAGCCCGATCTGGTTTCCCGCACTCGTGGGTGGTGCCACCGTCCTGCTGGCCGAGCTGCGGTTGCACCTCGGGGCGGCGCGCACGGCTGTGACGGCGCGCCAAGGGCTCGGCGGGGTCGCGGCCGTGGTGGGCACCTACGCCGTCACCGCGCTGGCGCACACGGCGCCGGTGTTCGTCAGCACGGTGCTGATCTGCACGATCGCGACCATCACCTGGTCGGTGCTCGGCGATCGGCTCGCCGTGGTGGGCGGAGTCGCGGTCGCCATCGTCGGGCCCGCGGCCGAGGTCGGCATCGAAGCCCTCGACGTATTTCGCTACACCCAGGGCAGCGACGGCCTGTTCGGCGTCGCGCCATGGCTGGTTCCGCTGTACTTCGCCTTCGGGGTGGTGGCGGCGCTGCTCGGCGAGATCGCCGCGAAACGGAACTAGTCGTTGTCCATGTTGCCCGGTGTCGTCTTGGACACCTGGACGAGGAACTCGTAGTTCGTCTTCGTCTTACGCAGCTGCGACATCAGCAGGTCGATGGCCTGGTGAGAGTCCAGACCCGACAGTACCCGGCGCAGCTTGTGCACGATGCCGAACTCGTCCGGGGACAGCAGCAACTCGTCCTTCCGGGTACCCGACGGGTTGACGTCGACCGCGGGGAAAACCCGCCGTTCGGAGATCTTGCGGTCCAGCTTGAGCTCGGCGTTACCGGTGCCCTTGAACTCCTCGAAGATGACCGTGTCACCGGTGGAGCCGGTCTCGACCATCGCCGTGGCGATGATGGTCAGCGAGCCGCCTTCCTCGATGTTGCGGGCCGCACCCAGGAAACGCTTGGGCGGGTACAGCGCGGTCGAGTCGACACCACCGGACAGGATCCGGCCGGAGGCAGGCGACGCGTTGTTGTACGCGCGGCCCAGCCGGGTGATCGAGTCAAGCAGCACCACGACGTCCTTGCCCTGCTCCACCAGGCGCTTGGCGCGCTCGATGGCCAGCTCGGCGACCGACGTGTGGTCTGACGGCGGCCGGTCGAAGGTGGACGCGATGACCTCACCCTTGACCGAACGGGTCATGTCGGTGACCTCCTCGGGCCGCTCGTCGACGAGCACGACCATGAGGTGGCATTCGGGGTTGTTCTTGGTGATCGCGTTGGCGATGTCCTGCAGGATCGTGGTCTTACCCGCCTTGGGCGGCGACACGATCAGGGCGCGCTGGCCCTTGCCGATCGGCATGATCAGGTCGATGACCCTGGTGGTCAGCCGGTCCGGCGTGGTTTCCAGACGCAGGCGCTGGTTGGGGTACAACGGCGTCAACTTCTGGAAATCGGGACGCTTCCTGGCGTCCTCGACGGGTCCGCCGTTGACGCTGTCCAGGCGTACCAGTGGGTTGAACTTCTGCCGCTGGTTGGGCTGTTCGCCGTCTTTGGGCACCCGCACCGCGCCGGTCACCGCGTCGCCGCGCCGTAAGCCGTTCTTGCGCACCATGTTCATGGACACGTAGACGTCATGCGGACCGGCCAGGTAACCGGAGGTGCGCACGAAGGCGTAGTTGTCCAGCACGTCGAGAATCCCGGCCACCGGCTGTACGACGTCGTCCTCGCGCAGTTCGGATTCCCCGGCCTCGCCGGTGCGCTCGCCACGGCGCCGGCGGTCGCGGAACCGGCGTCCCCGCCGGCCCTGCCGTCCGTCGCCGTCGTCGTCGGCGCCACCGCCGCCGCCGCGCTGCTGGCCGTTGCCCTGCTGGTCGCCGGACTGGTCGTTGCCCGAGTCCGCGGAGCGGTCGTCGGTGTCTGCTTTCCGCTGGCCACGCTCACCCTGGCCGCGCTCGCGGTCACCCTGACCACGCTCACCCTTGGGCTCACCCTTGTCGCGCTCGCCGCGGTCGCGGGCCGGTTCTTTGTCGGTGTCGTCGGCGTTCTCGCCTTTGTTGCCACCGCCGGCGGACCCCGCCTGCCGGGACGCGCCACGGCGTTCGCGCCGCGGCGTTTCCGCGGCGTCGGGCGCCTCTGCGGGCGCAGCCTCCGGGGTGGTCACCTGGGCGGTGGGGGCTTCTTGTTGCGCGGCGTCGTTGCGGGCCGGCGCATCGGCTTTGGCCGATTCCTGCTGCGGCTCGGCGTCGCCGGCCGACTTGCCGTTCGCCTGTCCCCTGGTCTGCTGGATCGCGGCGATCAGCTCGCTCTTGCGCATGCCTGACGTCCCTTTGACGCCGGCTCGGTTAGCCAGTGCGCGCAGCTCAGGCAGCACCATGGTGGACAGCGAACTGGACGGCGCATTGGATTTGACGTCCGAAACATCGGAGGCGTCGGGGGTCACGGAGTTCGACACCTTGTCGGCGTCGGTGCTTTCGCCAGCCGTGATGAGGTCCGTATCAGTCACGGATTTCCTTTCTTGCCCCGCTGATCACGTCAAACGGGGATTCCTGCATCAGGTCAAGCATTCAGGCAAATTGCTGAGTGCGCCCAATAATCGACTCTGAAACGGTGATCGAACAGCGAACCGAGTTCACGAGAAGAATTGGTGGTTGTCTCAGCGTCAAGGCAGTTTGTGCAGAGCAGATGCTGCAATTGCTGGACGGGTCCGAGGATAGCCCGCTTCCTGGCGGGAAGCAAGCAAACGGCTTGACTCACGAAAAGTGCCCGCGAAACGCCCTCGGTGCCTCACATAAGAATGCCCGCGAAACGGTGACCGTC
>NZ_LKTM01000354.1 GCF_001417955.2 Mycobacterium gordonae
ACACGGCCCGTGACCGGAAGACGAACTGGTCCCATGCTCATGGCAAACCAGTGGTCCCATCACCCTGGCAGGCGACATTTCACTGGTAGCAGTGCGGCGGTGTCGGCAGGTATGGGGCAGTCGGGCCTGGCTGGGTCGTTGTCGGTCCCGCAGGGCTGGACTGCAGCTGTCCCAGCGAGGGCGGCAGCAGCGTTGGTGGGCACCAACTTCGGTACTGTTGCGGCCGTTGACACGGACGGGCCCGGCAGTATGTTGGGCGGCTTCCCGTTGAGCGGTAGCGCAGGCCGCGGCGTGGCCGGTCTTGTTCCCGATTCTCGGTTCTTGGAGCGCCCCCCGATGGTGCCGCACTGGTCACCCCTGGGGTAACGGATGAGAACATCAGCCGGTGCCAGCTCGTCTTCGCACGCATGCACCCGCGCGATGCCGGCCGACCGCGCAGGCGCAAAGGTCCTCAGCGACGCCCGTCAGTATCGATTTTGTTGTCGGACAGGGCTACTCATCGACGTGAGGCACGCGGGCGCGGCCATCATCAGGCGGTGCATACACGGCGGCGAGCTGATCAGTGCGTGCGTGAGCCGGGTCGGTGGCGGTCGACATGCCCTGCAGGTCGTGCACCGCACCATTGACCACCGCTGTGAGGTGCCCCGCGAGGGTCTCCACGATAAGTACCGGATGCTTGCGAAGTGCCGTCTCTAAGTCTTCTTGCGTGAGGGATGCGTTACGCACCTCCGGAACTGGCCGCCAGCCGAGGTCATGCAGCAGCTTCGCCGCTACGTTCAAGTTCACTCCGTTTTCGGCGGCGTCAGGCAGTTGCATGTCCCGTCCGGCCTGGGTCACCATCTGGTGGACCTCGGTGTACGGTCGCCGATCGCCGATGGCGATCGCGCGTGTAACGCAATCCTTGTTAGTGACAGCCGGAACGAGACCAGCAGCGGCCCTGCCGCCGTCGGACAGAACCAAGGGCAGTGGCGTCATCGGCATAGCTAAATTGGACCATAACGCTGGCGGCCCTCTGGCCGAAACCTTCGATGCCACCGGCCATCACAGTCTGCTCAACCGACAGACAGGAACGCAGAATCGTTGCGTCGCGCAGCAACCTCGAGGCAAGGGGCTCGCCGATCACAGTCGCCCGCAGTTGACACCGCGTGCACGACAGTTCTGTATGGGGTTTAGCGGACGATTGTCAATTGTGGCTGCCGCTGCAACCTTTCGGCAGTCAGCGTGCGCATGCGGATGAACCCGGTGTGGCAGCCCAGGGTCCGAAGCGCACCCTCAGCGATCGTCCAGTGGTGATCGGGTGGGCAGGAACCGTCGTCGGAGCGTCGATTGATTACCGACTCGACGAGGCGGAAGGGCAGGTCGTCGGATTCTGGGGGGCCCCCGCACTCGGCGATTACGGCGCGAGACAGGTCGCGGTAGCGGGTGCGCAGATCGGCGCGGCGTCGCCGGAACGCGTCGAACTGTCGGGTACGTAGTTCCGGTGCGAGGTAGAGGGACCCTAGATTCCAGGGGCCCCGGCATAACTGGGATGTGTCTGCGACCATCAGGGTATGCAGGCGCGGTGCGGTCGGGCCGGCTTCGGCCTGTAGTTCGGTGGCCAGCCGCAGCGAGTCTTCCAGGGAGCCGGTGAGCAGCGCGTCAAGGATGTCGTCCTTGTTCGCGAAGTGGTGATAGAGCGACGCCTGCCTGATTCCGACGGCTTCGGCGATGCGACGCCCGGTAGTGGCGGCGTAACCGATGGTGGTGAACGATTCGATGGCGGCGTCGAGGATTTCTTGCCTGGCTGATATGCCGGGTCGGCGTGACGGCACCGCTCGGGGGCGTCCCCGTTTGCCGGTATGCATGGCACGTTCCCCAGGTTCGGTTTCCGCGCTGTAGAGGCGTGGTTATGTTCGGTGTGTGCTGGTTTGGTGGCATTGCGTCCACGCCCACTACCGACTGCATCGGGATCATCGACGACCAATAAGTAGGGGGAGACCTACCCGGCAGGGTGGGGAGAGGAGTCAGCGGTCCTGAGGTGGTCGGGGCAGGTGGGCAGGAGGGTGCGCCATTACCGGCCGTGCCGTCAGATGCCGTCGCCGTCGACGAACCAGATCTTTGCTTGGACGGCCTGTTGAGTCCCGGGCGCGGTGTGGGTCGCGCTGGTCGTGGCTGCGGACCCCGGGCTTCCGTCGTGTGTGGCTGGTGGGTTCCAGTGCGCTGAGTTGTGGTTGGCGGTGGCGGTTTCGGCCATCGGCATCCACGCGTAGGCGACGTGGTAGCCCTGGTCCTCGATGGCCTCGACGAGCCGGCGGGCGGGTGCTCGGCCGTCGTGACGGATGGTGATGGTCTTGGTCGGCACGTTGACCTCGGCGCCGCCGACGCCCTTGATGGGGGTGACGATGCCTTCGATCGCGGCTTTGCATGCGTGAGAGGAGATTCCGGGTAGCGACAGCGTCGTCGTCGCGAGGACGTGCAGGGTGCTGTTTGCCGTGTTGTGCCTGATCGCCGGTCCGTTGAGTTGGACGTGTGGCCGGGGCGCGGTGAACTGGATGACGTCGATCAGGTCGTCGATGGCGGCCTGCGTCTGGCCGCCTGACACCGCTTCTGCGAACCGGGTCTGCAAGTAGTTGTGCAATGTCGCGCGGCTTGCGCAGTCAAGGGAGGATTGCACCGTCTGGATCTGTGTCATCACGTCGCAATGGGGGTCGGATTCGAGCATCCGGGCAACTTCATCGAGTTGCCCGCGCACGCTGTTGACGTGATCGAGCGCCGCGTTGCGGGTTGCCGACGACTGGTTCATGGCTTCTCATTTCTTGGATCTTCGCGACATGTCTGCGGTCGTGCGCAGTGCGATGAGGTGGGATCGTGCGGGAACCCACGTCGTAACTGGCTGGCGGGCGGGGGATTGGCGGCGCCGCGTGGTGCCCGGTGTACTGCGGTTTGCTGGTGTTGACGGCCGGCGGCGACGCACTGCCTCGTCGTCGTCATTCTGGGTGCCGCGGGGACTGTTCGCGGCGCCTGCATCGCACGTGGCACCCCTAGGGGGTGTGGGAGGGCATCGGCATGCTCGGCATCGACGATGTGCTGGGCATGGGTGACATCGACGGCGACATCGATGGTGCTGCCGGCTTGTTCATCGGCATATTCGGGTCGGCCATCATCTTCTTCATGTCGGCTTCCATGGCCTTGCAACAATCGGGTTGGGCGGGATTGCCGGAACCTGATTGGAAGAACAGGAGATACACGCCGGCGGCGATGACGAAGATTCCGACCGCGATGCCGGTGAGAGCGAGGGTGGCGTAGAGCCACCGAGTCGGGGCCGGGCGAGACGCGGTGGCGGGCGTGGTGTCGGTCATGGGTTCCTCTCACAAGAAGCGATCCGAGTCGGACATACTGTTCTACTTAGTAGACCAGTAGATGTGAGAGATTTCAAGTAGGCAGGGTCCTTTGGCGGGCGGGCACGTCACGCGACTCGGGTGTCGCCGGGCGTCGGCGCCTGCTGCCCACCGCCGCCGGCGAATCGTCCTGCCGCCCTTCATGAGCCCTCTGCGGACGCCTCATGTGAAGCGTCGGCGTCCTTGTGGCGTCGTGTCGACCCGGTCCGCGGGCCCCCCCGCCGTTGCCACGGTCCGCAGTGTCGTTGAACGTGATTTACGTTCTGTGTACCGAGGTGGTGGCTAGGTTCGGCTTCGCCCGGGCATTGACCCGGGTCCGCCCGGGGTTGCCTGCGCCGAGATCGCCACGGGGGCAAGGTGTGGTCGCGGCGGATGGGAATTGCCGCTGGCTTAGTTGCAGGCCCAGGTGATGATCCGGCCGCCACCGAGGCGGGTCAGGGCGTCGTCTTCTGCCGCGGCCCGCGTGGGCCCGGTCCCTCCTTGAAGTGTGATGCCGTCGTGAGCGACCGCGCCGCACTGGGTGAAGCTGCTGAGCACTGTGCAGCCGGTGACGCCGCACTTCTTCAATGCGGCACTCTCCGCGCTTGCCCGGGTTCTGTGATTCCGCGTTTTGGCCGCTGCGCTGTCGGGGGCCACGGCGATCGCGCCGTAGCGGATCGGCGGGGGGATGGGCAGCTCGGGCAGCGGGCCGTTGCCGATCGCGACCGCCCGCGGACTGAACACACCGGTAAGGGCGGCGGCCGTTGCCAGGCCGGCGACCGCGAGTGAGGCGCGGCGCCGAAAAGTTGTCGTCATGAGCTGACCCTTCTTCCTCCCAGTCCGCAATCCAGCGGCGTGAACAGCCGGTGGTGAAGCCACCGAAGTAATTGCGCCGGTGGCCAACTCGAGTACCGGGCGACTGCACGGCTGTCCGGACCCGGCGCGGGGTGGGCGAATGAACGGCCCGCGGGACCGTACACCTGCGGTGCGGCGGCGGCCCATATCCGCCACCAGCGCCGCGGGCGGCGCGGGCGGCGCGTTCGCACCGTCGGACCGACTCGCCCGGGCGCCGAGGGCTGCCGCCACCGTCTGCTCAATTCCAGCTGGCGGGTGCCACGATCACGGTCGGGGTTGCGCACGCGGGGCCTGTCCATGGTTCTTCCGTCGGGATGGCCTCGGGGGGCCGTACCGAATATCTACTATCTACGTACCTAGATAGTAGATTGTTCCCGGGGTTTCGGCAATGAATGTGGTCGCGGGACTGTGCGTCCGGACAGTGGTGCGGTCGAGGCGACTCGACGCCGATGGGCCGGCGGGTCGGGGCGCGGGCTCGGCCGACCGCCTCGGGCCGGGACACCCCGCATCCTTCTCGCGGACCGGTTGGGGGATCGACCGGTTGACGGCGGATCGGGTGCGGTAGCGCTTACTATTATCTGTGTACGTAGGAAGTACATGGTCGTGGGTGGCCTCAGCGGAAGGCTGGGCGCGGCGATGTCGAGGGATCGGGAGCGTGGCAGTGCGGGTACGCGGATTCGGGGAACTGGAAGCGGTGGTCATGGACCACGTCTGGGACCGTGGCGACACGACGACCGTCCGCGAAATCTTCGACGAACTCGCCACCCAACGTGAAATCGCCTACACCACGGTGATGTCGACCATGGACAACCTGCACGGCAAGGGGTGGTTGGCGCGTGAACGCGACGGCAAGGCCTACCGGTACTGGCCCACGCTTACCCGGGAGCAACACAGCGCCCAGCTCATGCGTGAGGCGCTCGATGGTGGGGGAAGCTCGGAACTGGTGCTGACCCACTTCCTGGAACAGATCAGCGTCGAAGAGTCCGCGTCTTTACGTACTGCTCTGCAGCGGCTGGCCAGGCGCGCTCGACGTAAGTGAGCACCGCGCCCGCCGCCACCACGACCGGGCGTGGTGGTACCGGCGCCGCCGCGACATCATCAGACCGCACAACGGCTTTGACGAACCTGCGCGTTTCCTTCGTGTCGGTGCCCGATGTCCGCGTCCCCCCAGGTGGAGTTTGCAACCGTCGAGGGTGGCTGGCGGCCAACGGTCGGGCAACCGATCTGCGTACCCGGCCACAATGTTCGCCCTTTCCCGCCGACCCCACGAGCATGTACTATCGCGGTACGTAGATAGTAGATTTTGGTGGATCGCCTGGCGCACAACGTGGTGTCGAGGTAACAATGGCCGCGGGTCATCGTCGATCGTGCGACGCGCGATCTCGCGGCCATGCCGGGTCCGGCTTTTCAGGTAATCGCTGATGCGATTGCCGCAGGCACCACGGCGACGTCCGCGGTCGTGCCCGTCCGTGGCAATGACCGTGGGTGTGGGCCGCCGAAGTCGTTGAACACTAGTGAATCTGGAAAGGCGATCTCGACGATGAATATGATGATGGACGGCGGGAGCGGGTCGTGGGGCGGCGGGTTTCTCATGACCGGCGTAGGAGTTGTGTTCTGGGCGTTGGTGATTGCCGCGTTGATACTGCTCGCGCGGTATCTGATGTCGGCGTCGCCGCGTCCGACTGCCCTGTTGCGCGCCGGCGGGGGGAACAACGCCGAGCAGATGCTCGCCGAACGCTATGCGCGCGGGGACATCGACGATGATGAATACCACCGTCGCCGGGCATTGCTGCGTCACGACTCGCCCTCCACGGCCGGCTGACACCGGGCCGCTGCAGCACCCGAACACTAGACCCGCGCGTGCGTGCCCGGTGACGATCGCTGACCAACCAGCCTGAACGTGGGCGACCGTCGGGCGCGGGTTGCCGCCAGGACCCCGTCACGTGTGACAGCTCGGTGGCCGGCGTGAGCGGGCGACCGTATCCGTCGGGTCCGTCGGTCCGGGTCACGCCGCCACGGTTGTCTGCACTAGATGTCTACATCGCTCGATAGATGCCTGTTCAACACGTCAGTTACCTGTGCAGGTAGTGGGCTAATCGAATCCCCACGTCGTATACATGTGCATTTGGACATGATCCCCACGCCGGCGGGACCACCTCCGTCGCCGGCGCCGCGGCCTACCTCGTGTTGGCCTTAACCACCGCCCGGCAGCGATATCGCTCCCCGCTGTTCAGTCGGACTATGCACCGGGCGCAGGCGGACTCATCGGCGCTTACCTCGGTGCCCTGCTGCAACCCCTGCCAGCCTCTAGCTCGCTCAATCCGGGCACTAAGCGCAGCGACCCACCCCGGCCGGCCTTGCCCGTCACGCGTAGCACACACCGTTGACGAACTCTGCGGCCTCGGCAAGACCACCGTGGTCAACCGCCGTCCGGCCTAGTGAAAGCGCCGTCCTCCTCTCATCAATTCGAGACCCGCACGACTGGCTGGCCGTGCGCGGCGATCGTGGACCGTTTGGCGTTCGCGGGCAACATCATTGAGACCGGTACCGAGTCATACCGTCTGGCGCATCCCCGCGCAACACGCGCAGCTGTGTGATGAGAAATCCCGTCCGAGCCGCGCCGGAAGATTTCCGGCCGGATATCGCACCGAGGTCGAGTTAGCAGCAGTCCTCGCCACGCCAGGCCTGTATTCCTTCCCATACTGACCAGGCGGCGATCGCCAGGGCGATGACCGGGTCGAGCCACCAGCCACCAGCCCAGCTGGCGGTCACGGCCAGGCTGACGAGCACGGCGCCGGCCTGGGCGGCGCACAGGTAGTTCTGGATACCCTCCCCGGCGGTCGCACCCGAGTCCAGCAGGGCGCCCAGGCGCTGCTTGGCATATCCCAGCACCGGCATCACCAGCAGGCTCGATGCGGCCAGAACCATACCGAGGACCGTGATGTCGGCGTGGTGCCCGGCCAGCAGGTCACGCACCGACTCCAGGGCGATATAAGGAGCGAGCAGCCAAAAACTGACCGCCACCGCCTGTTGAGCGTGTCGTTCCGCCGTATGGGACAGGGTCCGCTTGCCGGTGAAGCGCCACACGACGACGACGCTGGCCACACCTTCGACCGCGCTGCCCAGCGCCCAACCAATGAGGGCGATCGACCCGACCGTGAAGCCTTGCCAGAGCCCGATCGCGCCTTCGGCGCCCATCCACACCAGCGACACCCACGCCAACAACCGGGCCCACCTGGCAGCTCGGTGCCAGTCCGGGCCGCGCACCGCCGGCGGCGCCACTGCTGCCAGCGCAGCAGCCGTCCGCGCAGCCGGACCCGGAGCTGATATTCAACGACATCGACGACGACGGCTCCATTACGAGTCCTCCACTGTTGCACCGTAAGTGGGACACAACGCGACAGCGTTACCGGTGGCGGCCAGCACTGTCTCCGCCGCCGACAGCAGGTCGCTCAACGCAGGCTGAGCCAAGGCGTACATCGATGACCGCCCGACCGGACGGGCCGACACAAGCCCACAATCCCGCAAACACCCCAGATGCTGGGAGACCGTCGACTGCGCCAAACCAAGTCGCACGGTCAGGTCCACGACCCGGGCCGGGCCAGACGCCAGCTCCTGCACGATCGCTAATCGGGTCGGATCTGCGAGCGACCCGAACAGGGCCACCGCCGGAGCCAGCACCACACGATCACGCTTTGCCGATGACATCGTCATCCACCGATGATATCGCTCGTCCGCCACCCGCGCGAAGCCATCAACCGATACAGATAACTCCTACCCGGCCTCGGCCGGTGAGATCCTGTGCGGTCCCGGTGTAGCTGCCACACCGTAGATGGAGTGCTGTCCACGCCGAGGCTCGTTGTGTGGCCAGGGCGGCCGGTCGGGTTTAGCGGTGTTGGTGGAGCAGGGCCAGTTTGCGTTGATATTCGCCGTCGTCGATCTCACCGCGGGCGAAACGTTCTGCGAGAAGGGTTTCAGCGTGGCGTGGGCCGCCGGCCGCGATTGTGCCGGTGGCCGCCGAGCACTGCAGGTAGCGCACCGCGAGCACGACGGTGGTGAGCAGCAGGACCCAGAACACGACCAGCGCCACTGTCACCAGGATTGAGCCACTCCACCACCAGGTGCCGTTGTCGCGCATCATCATCGGGGTGGCTCCCTTGGCTGATCGAAGGGCCGTTTGTGCGCGGCGATCAGGGCCCGCACGTGTCGACCGGGTGGGCAATCGTCAGAGGACGCACATCAGGAAGCCCGAGGCGGCCAGTGTCGCGGTCACGGCGGGCGCGGCGACCATGAGCGCGATGACACTCACCAGGGCGGCGCGGGCCCGGGAGATCACCGGATCTCCCGGCGGCACCGCGAGCCGGTCAGCCCGGTCCAGCACGGCCACATCGGCCGCCGCCAGTGCGCGGGCCGGGGTGGCGCGACGCATCGTGATGAGCCCGGACAACAAGACCTCGGGGCCGTGGCGGCGGGCCGAGACATCGTCGGCGCACATCTCGAGCAACCGCGACACCTGCCTGGCGCCCTCGCGCATCAGCGTCAGCCTGGGAAACACCGCGGCCAGACCCCGCAGCGTGGTGACCACCAGCGCGTGGCGCCCGTTCAGGTGAGCCCGTTCATGGGCGAGGACTGCAGCCAACTCCTGCTCGTCGAGTGCGGCGAGGGCGCCCGTCGTCACCACGATCGCCGACGGCCGCCCCGAGACGCAGTAGGCGGCGGGTTCGGCGGCGTCGACCACCACGTATTCGTCGCCGTTGCAGTGGCCCACCAGGCGCACGGCCTCGGCGTGCGCGTGCGCCCGGGCGCGCATCCGTGAGACGGTCCTGACCAGGCGCACCCCGGCCACCGAGGCCACCAGCGCCACCACCGCGGCGATGACGGCGAGGCTGACGCCGTCGGTGAGCAGGCCACGCAACCGGTCCAGACACGACTCCACGAGTGCGCGCGGGTACAGCCAGTGACCGGCGACCGCGGCAAGGATCATCCCCGCGGCGGCGAGCCAGGTCAGCACCACGGTGGCGATCGCCGTCACCCAGGCGGCAACCCCGAACTGGGGGGCATGTCCCTGCCGGGTCAACTCCCGCAGCAGCGGCGGCCCGGCGATCAGCATCGTCACGCTGTACAGCAGCAGACAGACCGCGACACTCACCACTGGTCGGCTCTCATCGAGCGCCGCCGCAGCACCGCACGCAGCCGCGCGGATTCCTCGGGACCGATCTGTTCGATGAAATGGTGCAGCACCAGATCGGGATAGCCGCCGCCGTCGAATGCCTCGCGCATCAGCCGGGCACTGTGCTGCTCGCGGGACAACGTCGGCCAGTACCGATAGGCCTTGCCGTCGCGTTCTCGGCGCAGCCAGCCCTTGCTGTGCAGGTTGTCCATCGTGGACATGACGGTCGTGTAGGCGATGGTGCGCTCGGCCGCCAGACCGTCGAACACCTCGCGCACCGTGGTCGGGGGAGCCGGGTCGCGGCTCCAGACACGGTCCATGACGACGGCCTCAAGCTCTCCGAATCCTCGAATTCCCACGGTGGACCCTCCTGGTCTGCGCCGTCGTGCGCCCGGCAGGGGCAGACATTTGACTTTCCCCAATATAGCGTCTCCGTACGTAGATAGTAAGTACATACGTAGGCGGGGCGGATGTGGTCGGAGTGTCGCCGGTGGGGTGCCGACCCGGCCCGGGCCCCGTGCGTCCTCACGAGGGGCACGGTGTCGGTTGCGGCGAGAGCGGGATCGGGGCGCTGCGCGGGGGCGGTGTGGTGTCGCGGCCGAAGCGGCGCAGCCGCAGCGAGTTGGTGATCACGCTGACCGAGGACAAGCCCATCGCGGCGCCGGCGACGATCGGGTTCAGCACGCCCAGCGCGGCCAGGGGGATCGCGGCGGCGTTGTAGCCGAAGGCCCAGCCGAGATTCTGGTGGATCGTGGCCAGGGTCTGCCTCGAGAGACCGATCGCCAGCACGACCCCGTCGAGGTCGCCGGAGAGCAGCGTGATGTCGGCGGCCTCGATCGCCACGTCGGTGCCGCTGCCCAGGGCGATGCCCAGATCGGCCTGCGCCAGGGCGGGGGCGTCGTTGACGCCGTCGCCGACCATCGCCACTGCCCGGCCTTCGTCCTGCAGCCGCCGGATTTCGGTGACCTTGTCCTGCGGCATCACCTCGGCCAGCACCCGATCGATGCCGACCTCTGTGGCGATCGCGGCCGCGGTTGCGGCGTTGTCGCCGGTGATCATGGCGATCTGCAGACCCAGGGCGCGCAGTGCACCGACGACCTCGGCGGCGTCGTCTTTGACGGTGTCGGCCACCGCGAGCACCCCCACCACGTGGTCATCTCGGCTGACGAACACCGCGGTGCAGCCTTGTGTTTCGAGCTCGGCGGCCCCCACGGCGAGGTGTTCGGGCAGCGCCACCGCGTGCGCGTCGAACAGTGCGCGCCGCCCCACCATGACGGGTCGCCCGTCGATCACGGCCCGCACCCCCTGCCCGGCCCGGTTGGTGAACGCTGACGCGGCCGGCAGGACCAGGCCCCGATCGCGCGCACCGGCGACGATCGCCGCACCGATGGGGTGTTCTGATCCCGATTCGACCGCGGCAGCGAGCCGCAGCACCAGATCAGGGTGCCGTCCTGGTCCGGCGATCACGTCGGTGAGCCGCATCTGGGCGCGGGTGAGGGTGCCGGTCTTGTCGAACACCACGGTGTCGATCGTCTTCGCCGCCTCCATCACCTCACCGCCTTTGACCAGGACGCCCAGCTGCGCGCCGCGTCCGGTGCCGACCGTGATCGCCGTGGGGGTGGCCAGGCCCAGCGCGCACGGGCAGGCAATGATCAGCACCGCGACCGCCGCGGTCATGCCGGCGACCGGGTCGCCGGCCAGCAGCGCCCATCCCGCGAACGTCGCGGCGGCGACACCGACGACGGCCGGCACGAAGACCGCTGAGACCCGGTCGGCCAGCCGCTGTACCGGGGCTCTGCCGCCCTGAGCCTGCTCGACCAGCCCAATGATCTGCGCCAGCGCGGTGTCGCCCCCGACGGCGGTGACGCGCACCGTCAGGACGCCGTCGAGGTTGACCGTCGCCCCGGCGACACGGTCACCGACCGTCTTGTCGACCGGGACGGACTCGCCGGTCAGCATCGACTCATCGACGCCGGCCCGCCCGTCGCTGACCTCACCGTCGAGGGGAATCTTTTCCCCCGGTCGCACCCGCACCAGGTCGCCGACCCGGACCTGCTCCACCGGCACCAGCCGCTCCTGCTCGCCGACCAGCAGGCAGGCGTCCTTGGCGCCCATCTCCACCAGCGCGGCGATCGCTGCGGAGGCCTTACCCGCCGCGCGGACCTCGATGTAGCGGCCCAGCACCACGAACGCGATGATCAACGCGGAGGTGTCGAAGAACAGCGGCCCGCCGGCGAACAGCTCCACGGTGGAATACGTGAACGCGGTCCCGGTACCCAGCGTGACCAGCGTGTCCATGGTCGCGCTGCACGCCCGGGCCTGCGCCACCGCCCCCCGCAGAAACGGCCATCCGGCGACGAACTGCACCGGCGCCGCCGCCGCGCACGCCACCCACCCCGCCCACCGATACTCCCCGAAAAACATCGGCACACCCAACGACAGCAGCCCCAACGGCAGGGCCAGACACAGCCGTCTGAACCAGGTGCGTCGATCGCTGCCCGCCTGCGTGCGGGCGCCCGCGCTGCACGCGGCGCCCGGCCGCTGCCCGCAGCCACTGCCGCGCCCCGCCGCTGCCGCCGCGGGCCCGGTCACCACGGTCGGGGCCGCCTTCGCCATCCACACCATCTCCGACACTCCTCGACCCACATTGCCCCTGCCCCGGCCGTCGCCACCGCCGCGCTGACGGCGCCGCGTGCACGACCCACCAGTCACCCGCTGGCCGGCCAGCGCACCCGGACCCAGTGTCAACCTTCCGGTACGCTGGAAGGTCAAGGAGGAGTGCCCTGTGCGGATCGGCGAACTGGCGAAACTGGCCAACACCGCCGCCAAGACCATCCGCTTCTACGAGGACTCGGGGCTGCTCACCCCGCCCCCGCGCACCGCGTCGGGGTATCGCGACTACGGGCCCGAGATCGTCGATCGGCTGCGGTTCATCCATCGGGGCCAAGCGGCCGGGCTCACCTTGCAGAAGGTGCGTCAAATCCTGGCGATCCACGATCGCGGCGAGTTGCCGTGCGGGCACGTCCGCACCGTGCTCGATACCCGCCTCGCCGAAGTCCGCGCGCAGATCGCTGAACTCCTCGCGCTGGAAGCCCATCTGCAGGGCCTTCTCGAGCACGCCTCACGCGGTGCGTCCACCGAACACGACCACTCCACGGTGTGCTGGATCCTGGAAGGCGGCCCCGACACACCCGCCGCCGCCGAACCCGGCGCCGCCGGCGACTGAGCCCGCCCGGTGCACATACAGGCCGCGGCCCGGCGGGCAACGCTGTCGCCCGGCACCCGTATTCGGTGACACGACAGTGTCATTCAGAGCGGCAGACGTGCGCCTGCAGTGCCTCGGTGCCATCACCGGACGACACGCGATACCCACTGCGGTGTAGGTACGCAGACAGTACGTGATCTCCGCGGGAAGGTATCGGCGCTGCGACCCGGCAACACCCGCCCATTCCCACGTAACTACTAAGTAGATTAGTATGAGGCGCGAAGGCAGGTGCCGCCCCGCGGTTCCCGCGCACCCACCGTGAGCACCTGTCGCTCGCCACACAACTCAAACAGCCCCTCATCACGTGCCTGAATTCGCTGCGCTTGACCGGGATTCCCGATCGGGCCCAGGTCCGCCACGGCGGCCATCACAACGACGGCAACACACCTAGGAGGATTCTTTGTCGACCTTTCGAGGGCTTCCGGTCCACCCGCTGCTGACGCACTTCATCGTCGTCTTGATCCCACTGACCGCGCTGCTGGCGGTGATCTGTGTGCTGTGGCCGGCGGCGCGCCGGCGGCTGGTGTGGCTGGTCCTGGCGTTGTCGGTGGTGACCGCCGTCGTGACTCCGGTGACCATCAGTTCGGGTCGGTGGTTGCAGCACCAAGTGGGCGGCTCGCCGTCGTTGAGTAGCCACGCCGCCCTGGGTGCCACCATGACCTACTTCTCCTGGGCGCTGCTGATGGCGGCCGTGGTGCTGGCCGCGCTCCACCTCTGCCAGGCGCGCGGCATCGCGGTGAAGCCGTTGGCGCAGTGGCTGATTGCGGCGTTGGTGATCGCCGCTGCCGGGGCGTCGGCGTTTCAGGTCTATCGGATCGGCGACACCGGCGCGCAGGCGGTGTGGGGCGGTACCGGACACGGGTGCCCCATGTGCACGATGGGGTGCTGACGGCGGCCCGGGGCCGGCCCGTGGGCGCCGATGCGCCGACGGGCGACATGTCGGCAGCCGCATCCCGGGTGAGAACCGGTCTTCTGCAGCTGATTTCACCTACCGGACGGGGTGGCGACCGGTGGGAGGGTGCCATGTTCAGCCATGCGCCGGACCACCGTGACGCACACCGCTGTCGGCGGGAATCGATGGAAGTGATTCGCCGAAAACACCTGACTAACCCGTAGTAATTACGTACTATGCTAATACGTAGTTCATCAATGATGCTGAACGGCGTGATGTCTGGTTGTCGGAGCCGTTGACGCGGCAGGCTGGATTTGGATGACGATGTCGATGATTGCTGGATTCACCTTTTTGCCACCGGAGGTCAACTCGGGGCGGATCTTCGCCGGGGCGGGATCGGGTCCGTTGTACGTCGCGGCAGCAGCCTGGGATGCGCTGGCCACGGACTTGTACGCCTCGGCGGCATCCTTTGATTCGGTGATCACCGCGCTGACGGGCGAGTCCTGGTCGGGCCCTGCGTCGATGGCGATGGCGGCGATGGCGGCGCCGTACGTGGGCTGGCTCAGTGCCGCAGCGGCGCAAGCGGCGACGGCGGCCGGTCAGGCCCGCGCTGCGGCGACCGTGTTCGAGACCGCGCTGGCGGCCACCGTGCATCCGTTGGCGGTGACGGCGAACCGGACGTCGTTGACATCGTTGATTGTGACGAACTTCCTGGGCCAGAACGCGCCGGCGATCGCGGCTACCGAATTCGACTACTCCGAGATGTGGGCCCAGGACGTGTCGGCGATGGTCGGCTACTTCACCGGGGCCCTGTCGGTGGCCTCTACCCTGACCCCGTTCAGCATGCCGCCCGTCGACCTGGCCGGTGTGGTGTCGCGCGCCGGTGTGCAGGCGGTGGCGATCGGGACCCAAGCGGCGACGCAGGCCACCGCGGCGGTGGCGACGGTGCCGATCGCGGCGACCGCGGTGCAGTCGCTGGCCGCGGCCCTGCCCCTGCAACAGGTGTCCTCGATCGCCCAGCTCGGGGCGGTACCGGCCAGCACACTGATCTCTCCGATGCTCCAGCTGGCGCAGAGCGCCCAGGCGGGCGCGGCCGGACTGGCCGGTGGGGCGGCCGATCTGCCCAAGTTCGTCGGCGACACCGCTCCGGCGATGCAAGGCCTCGGCGCCGGTGCCGGGGGACTGGGCGTCGGCGCGGACCTGGGCAAAGCGCGACTGGTGGGGGCGATGTCCGTGCCGCCCACCTGGCAAGGCGCGATGCCCAAGACGATGAGCAGCGCGGCCCTGTCGGGACTGGGCGCCCTGCCCGCAGAGGCCCAGAACGCTGCATCCGCCGGCGGGGGCATCCCGGCGATGCCGATGCCCATGGGCGGCGGTGCAGGTGGCGGCAAAATGGCGGCGGGGATGTCAGGCCGCGGCGCCGCAGGCTCGCACGTGATGCAGAACCGGCCCGGAGTGATCCCGCGCCGGGGGCTCTGACCGGCGGTCGCCACCCCGTCACGCGCTCGCCGCAGCTCAGCCTCACGGCCTGCAGCAACGGCGCAGCCCTAACCCCCGCCTCACCGGACCCGCGGTCACCTCGATCGCCACTGGGCCAGATCGCCGTCGCCAGGCGAGCCGTCCCGCAAACGCCACAATCCCGCGATGGTCAACCGGTGCAGCACGGCACCGTGGGCGGGAACCCGGACCATTGGCCAGCCTGACGCGCCACTCGCGCAAGGGAGACACCCGCGATGCCTCGGGTCCGGCATCGAATCGGTCCTCCCGGCGGTCACGTTACAGGCCCGCCCAGTCAGGCTAACTACTGATATACTACGTAGGTCAGTAGAACACTTTTTCGTGACTGGAGGAAGACATGACAGAGACCGCCCCTACCCCCTCGACTCGGCCCGGCGGGCGCTACCGGGTGGCCGCCGCGTGTATCGCGGGCGGCGTCCTCGTCCTTGTGTGCGCGTATCTGCTCATCGTGACGGGAATGAGCGAGTTGACGAAGGCCAGCGCGGAGAGCACCACGCCGGCGATGGAGAACATCAGCATGTCCTCGCCGTCCCCGATGACCAGCATGCCGCCCATGACCAGCATGCCGCCGATGACCAGCATGGCGCCGATGCCGGACATGGGTATGCCGAGCATGGGGTCGATGCCGGGCATGTCGATGCCGGGCATGGCGCCGATGACCAGCATGCCGATGCCCACCCGCTAGGACCTGGGCTTGGGCTCCGGCGATCAGGGCCGTCGACAGCGGCTGCGCGCGGTTGATGGCAGAGCGGTCCGTCATCGGTGGTCCCGTAATCGCCTGCGGGCCTTGAGTTCACGGTCCGGCGACGATGTCGCTTCTGTGCCGACGGCGCGCCCGCGCCGTCGGCACAGGCCGCCTCTGCTCAGGTGCTGTGATGGCCGCGGGGCACGACGGTGCTCGTCCGCTCGGGCGCGGTGGATGTCTGCGCGTTGTGCGGGTCAGCCGGCGGTCAGGTCGGTCGCCAGCCGGTAGCCGCGTTTGTAGACCGTCTGGACCGCGGACGGAGCGCCCAGCGCGGAACGTAGTCGGGTCATGGCGGTTTCGACCGCATGGGTGTCTGCCCCGGCCCCGGGCAGCAGTGCCAGCAGGTCCTGGCGGGACACCACCCGGCCCGGTGTGGCCATCAACCCCCGCAGCAGGGCCATCGCGGAGGGTGGCATAGTCCGGATGTCGCCGTCGACGGCCACCGTTGCGCTGCGGACGCACAGGTGATGTCCTGCCGCGGTGATGTGGCGGGCGCGGGGCGGAACCTCGTCGTTGATCAGCCGCGCCAGTGCCCCGAGCCGGTAGCGGTCGGGGTGTATCGCGGGTACGCCGAGTCGGCGCAGCGGCGCCGCGGTGAGCGGACCGACACAGGCCGCCGTGACGTGGTCTCGCAGTCCGGCCAGCAGTTGTGTCCGGCAGCCGAGCGCGTCGGCGTGCTGGAGCACCGAGGCGACCGCCGGGGCGCTGGTGAAGCTCACCGCGTCGAGTCCGGCGTCGGCGATCATCGCGATCAGCTGGTCCATCGGCCGGCGGTCTCGCGGCGGCGCCCACCGATACACCGGCACCCTGAGCACCTGTGCGCCCGCGAAGGTGAGGGCATCGCCGAGGTCGACGTCAGGCCCGCGCTGCGCGGGCGCGCCATGCAGTTGCACCGCGATCCGCAAACCCGTGGCGCCGTCGGCGAGCACCCGGTCGAGCACCTCACGTAGGGTCTCGGATTCAGGGCTCCACTGCTCGCAGAGTCCGGCCTGGCGAACAGCGCCGCGTGCCTTGGGTCCCCGGGTCAGGATGCGCGCCGCGCCGAGCGCGGCGACGACGTCCTCGGCCACACCCCACCCGTGCGCGGCGTCCATCCAGCCGCGGAAGCCGATGCCGGTGCTCACCACGACCACATCGGGCGGATCGGCCACGATATGCTCTGTGACACAGTGCAATTCGGTGTCATCAGCGAGCGGGACGATCCGCAGGGCCGGGGCGTAGACGACTGTGGCACCGCGGCGCCGCAACAGGGCGATGAATTCCTCCGAGCGCCGTGCCGCCGTCACCCCGATGGTGAATCCCGCCAACGGCTCATCGGCCGGCGATGCCCACGACGTCATCGCCGGCCCGTCACGGGCCCAGGTCGTCGACAGGATCGTGCAGGCTGATTCGTGGTGCATCAGCGCGTTCCCGAGACACCTCGCGCAGACTGAAAGGGGGCGGGTCGGCGGGGTCGGTGCTCCAGCGGCCGGGGGCCACGACCGGGTGAACTTTGATCAGCTCACCCCGCCAATACAATTTCACCGCGCGCGCATCCAGCCGGGCGTCCAAACGCTGCCCCACCAGTTCGCCGGGAACGCTGTAGAAGGCCTTGGCGACCCGCGCGTGGCCGTCGGCGGCGACCTTGGGGTGGGTCCAGGTCGGGAAGTCGAACACCTCGTCGGGCGGGGGGCTCAGGTGGGGTTGCTCCTCGGTGGCGAACACCTCGGCCGGGCGGCCTCCGGTGCCGCTGTGCATCCGCATCCCCGCCACCGCGGCACTCCAGTGCGCGGCCTGCTCCCGGCATTCGTCGAGGTTCTGGAAGTGTTCTCCGGCAAAGAAACTCGACCTCACATACGACACGCTGCGCGCGATCCGCGGACGGTCCAGGGCAGTGGTGACACAGGGAAGGTCCACAGTGAACCCGCGCACGTGCGCGTACTCGCCGAACAGGGGATTGAGCTGCGGCGCGGTCGCGGGTGCGCGGTCCACGATGGCCTCGATATCGGGAACCACCACCGCGAACACCCCTCCGAAGAACGCCCACGCGGCCTCGAACCCCACGACCACATCGATGAGTGTCTGCCCATACGTGGGATAGACGAACATGTGTCGGGAGTGCACGGCGGTGAAGATCAACCCGTGCACCACCCGGCGCCGCTCGTCGGATTCATCGGTGAGCATGCCCAGGCGGCCCAAGACGGCGAGCACCTCGACGCCGGGTTCACCGTAGTCCCTGGGCAGCGTGGCGCGCCGCCGCCGGAACCCCAGTTCTTCTGTGGCATAGCGCACTAACGTCCGATACGCCACCACGACACCACGCCGGCGCAACAGCGTGTGCACCCGGGTGAGCGTCGATCCGCCGTCGAGCCACGCCTGGATCTGCTCGGCCTGCACCGCGATCGTCTCCCACGCCTCACTCTTGCCATCGGGCCGAGCCGGCCCCGCCACGGCGGTCACCGCCGCCGCCCACCGTCGGCCGGCAGGCGCCGGCACCGACACCGCAGCAGCGGACCGCGCCTGCGGTACTCCCCTCGACGACGTGCACCGAACATGTTCGCCATCCTATCTACGTACTATGTACGGAGATAGTAATTCAGCTCTTGTTCAACGCACAACTGGTTGGCGCGCAGCGAATTTCACCGTTGCGGGATCCGCCCTGTGAGGAACTTGTAGCACACTGGTGATCGCGGGAAGGGTTGGTGCAACAACCTTTTCCTAAGGTGGCGCCATGCCGTTGCAGACCCACCACCGCGCGATCGCGGACAACGACGGTCGCCTGGCGGCCTCGTTCCGGGGGGCAGCACCCACGTGGTGGTCGCGCACCTGACGGCCGCCAGAGCGCCCAGGGGAGTCGGGCACCGGTTGCGAGGTCACCGGGCGACTCCGCGCTTCAGCCCGCCAGCCCCTCGCCCTTGATCTACTACCTCTGTACATACCTAGTTGATGCCCAGTATGAGTATGGCGGATGGCCGAGTGTCTTCCTGCTGGGCCAGTCCTGATGATTTTCGTCCGTCGTTGTGAGGAGAACCGCATGTCTTTCGTGATCACATCGCCCGAAGCATTGGCCGCGGCAGCGGCCACGCTGCGGGCACTGGGCTCCGGGCTGGCTGCCGAGAACGCGGCCGCGGCCGCCTCGACCACCGGGGTGATTCCCGCCGCCGCCGATCAGGTGTCGGCGCTGCTGGCGACACAGTTCGGCGCCTACGGCACGCTCTACCAGCAGGTCAACGCCCAAGCCCAAGCCGTGCACGACATGTTCGTCACTGTTCTCGGCGCCAGCGCCGGTTCGTACGGAACCGCCGAGTCCTCCAACTCCGCCGCCACCTCATCGGCGCCGCCTGGATCGTTGGTGTCGCTCGTCTACGGCTTGTTCACCGGGGCAGCGGGCCCGGGCACTCCCGGGCAGTACGGATTCGTCGACGCCGCGGTGAGCAATCTGGGCATCGTCGGAGCCTTTCAGGTCGGCAATTTCGGGGGCGCCCCCTCCGATCTGTTCTCGCTGGGCTCCCTTCTGGGCGCCGGCTCAACGGCCGCGGCACCCGCCGACGCCGAGGCCGCCGCAGCAGCGGCGCTCACCACCGCCTCCGAGCCCGCCGACGTCGCAGGCGCCGGCGGGCAGTCGGTGTCGGCAGGCGTGGGAGGCGCGTCCACGGTCGGCAGACTCTCCGTGCCGCCCAGCTGGGCCGGATCGGCAACCACGTCGAACCCGGCCGCGGCGACATTCACCGGCACGAGCTGGCCCGGTGCCGGCACGCCGGGCGCACCAGCGGCCACCGTGGCCACCGGGGTGCCGTGGGCCCCGTCCGGGCGGACCGCCGGTGGCCTGGGCGCCCCGCGCTACGGCGTCAAGCCGATCGTGATGCCCAAACCGGCAGGCGTCTAAGACCCCGCCCCCGGCCGGCGTGGGCCGGATCACCCCGCCGCACAGAGGCTTTGCCAAATCGACAACAGATGGGAACAGTGACATGGATTTTGGGGCACTACCTCCGGAGATCAACTCCGGACTCCTCTACACCGGGCCCGGGCCGGCACCGATGCTGGCCGCCGCATCGACGTGGAACAACCTGGCCGCCGAACTGGCCACCACCGCGTCCTCCTACGAGGCGGTCATGGCCGAACTCACCGAAAGCGAATGGCGAGGCCCGGCGTCGGCGTCGATGGCCGCCGCCGTCACGCCCTACCTGGGGTGGATGAACGCCACCGCCGCCGCCGCTCAATACGCCGCCGCCCAGGCCACCGCCGCCGCAGCCGCCTACGAGACGGCCTTCGCCGTCACCGTGCCCCCACCGGAGATCGCCGCCAACCGAGCCCTGCTGGCCGCACTGGTCGCCACCAACATCGTCGGCCAGAACACCCCCGCGATCGCGGCCACCGAAGCCCACTACGGCGAAATGTGGGCCCAGGACGCCGCCGCCATGTACGGCTACGCCGGCACCGCGGCCAGCGCAGCCACCCTGAACCCGCTGACCACACCCGCACCGACCACCAACCCCGCCGGGCTGGCCGGCCAAGCCGCCGCCAGTGCCGAGGCCAGCACCGCACCCGGCCTGCAAGGGCTGATCGCCGACCTGCCCAGCGCGCTGCAAGGCCTGGAAAACCCGTTCGGTACCGGGATCTACGGACCAGGGCTGGTGGGTCACACCCTGGATTTCGTCAACGCGACCCAAGACATCGGTATATGGAACGGAACCCAGACCATCACCGCACAGATCGGCAGCATCGGGGCGTGGAACATGTTCGGCGGCATCTCCGCCGGCGCCCAACTCGCCGCCGCCAGTGCCGAACCCGCCGCAGCAACACTTAGCAGCGCCGACAGCGCCGCCCCCAGCAGCGTGCCGGGAGCCGTCCTCGTCGGCTCCGGAACACCAGCAACCCCGGCAGGCCCAAGCGGCCTACCCCAAACATCGGTGCTGGCCGGCATGGGCGACGCAGCCTCGGCCGGCCGGTTATCGGTACCAGCCAGTTGGTCAACAGCCACCCCAGCACCAACCACCGGCACGCTCACCGGCGCCGGCTGGACCGCCACCCCAGAAGCCGACCCGACCACCACAACGGTTCCCACGACGATGCCGGCGACAACCGGACGGCCAGGCTACGGCTTCGGCACACCACGCTACGGCGTCAAGCCCACCGTGATGCCCAAACCAGCCGGAGTCGGATAACGGCCAGCAAGAACCACGCTGCCCCAGGCTGATTGAGAGCAACGTGGGCCCCCGATATGCATTGGGCGGCAATTGATTGTGCGTTTCGCAACCAGACGCGCAAGTTTGCGTGGCAGCAACGGCACAGTCTGCGCTTCTGCGTCGAAACCTGTTCGAGGACAGAAGGCATGGCTTTCCTACCTTCATGGTGCAAAACTCCGCCGAATACAGGGCAACGGCGCTGACAGCCGCTTTGAGACAACCCCCGGATTCGGGTCGTGTCGGGCCTTCAGCGGTCTGACCGATCTCGTATGCATGCGTCCGACGGTGAGTACACAACCGCGGTGATACCGCGGCGGACCGGCTCCGGACAGACGAGGTGAGAAAATTGTCCGCCGAAGGGGGGTGCGGTCGAGGCGATGCGTTCGACGTCTAAGTGATGGCCCCCGACATTGATGCCTCCGAGCGGGAACCCGAAGCCCGTCGGGCAGCGCGCGCGCGACGCACTGCCCTCTACGAGTCTGTCAAAGACCCTATACATCACGCGGCCCGTCGGGGAATCCACGCCATCACCGCATGCACGCCCAACGAAGACGACGTCGTCGAGGTCGCCTACGACGCGTTCTGCGAATTCGAGAAGAAGAACCGCGACGAGCTGAGTTCGCCGCAGGGCATGGCGTATCAAATTGCGTTTCAACGGGGCCGCGACCGAGGGCGAAAGATAATTCGCCATCGGGAGCAGATCGACCTGCTCTGCAAGGAGCCGACGCTGCAGGGCGAGCTGGAATTCCGCGAGGTGGATGCCCAACTCGCCCAGCGGCGCGACGAGATGGCCCGCACGGCGATCGAATGCTTGGCGGCGCTGCCAGCAGATCAGCAATCAGTCGTGACCGCCACAGTGATGGAGTCGATGAGCTTGTCAGATTGGGCCCTGCGCGAAGGCAAGTCACATCAGGCGGCCAGTCGACAACGCGGGCGGGCGCTGGAGTCGCTGCGGCGCTGCGTAGACCGTCAGCGACGGGGCCAACAGGACGGGAAGGAGCAGAAATGAGTGACAACCACGATTTCGACGCCCAGATCGACGACGTCGTCGAACGCTATCTGCAGTTCCTGCGGGGCCAGGGTCCCGAACCCGACCTCGCGCCCCTGACGCCACCGCAACGCCGGGTCGTGCGGAATCGTCTGGACATCGTCGATGCACTGGCCGATCGCGGTCCGGCGGTGCCGCCGCTGCACCAGGATCCCGTAGCGATGCGGTTGGGCTTGGTACCCGATACTCGCCCAAGCCCGGGATCGGGAGGCGCGGATCCCACGGGCAGTCAGGCGCCCGAACCCACGGCGGCGCCCGACCCGATACGCCACGTTCTCGAAGAACTGGAAGCCGCTTTCGGCGGCGATGTGTGTGTCGACTGGTCCCCTCAGTGGGCACCCGTGATGACCAGGGCGGCGGTCCCGCTGGCGCAGTGCAGTGCGCTGGGCCAGAACATGGCCCTGTTCCTCACCGATGAGACCGACTGGGCGAACGAGCCGGTCCAGCTGGCGTCATTTCTCCTCCACAACCCCGCCATGTCGGCCGTGGCGCTGGTAACGCGGGATGCCACGCGTGCGGCGATCTTCAGCGCCGCGGCGTGCAACCTGTCCATCGATCCCGTGCGTGGCTGGTTGGAGCCGGGCGCATTCGTGGTGACCGACAGCTTCGATCTCATCCTGAGGCACTACTTCGAGCAACGGCTTCCACGCTGGGATCGCGTGGCAGGCCTGACCGAGATCCTCGAAAGTGGTGACATCACCGCCGGCGCGCTGGAGTTGGTCACCGAAGAGATCGCCGCCGAACTGCGGACGCGACCGAGACTGGAATATAAGCGACGGGCACTGGAAGTCTTGGAGACCTTGGACCCGGCCGCTCTCTCGGCATTGATCGTGGCCGTGCAGGCAGGAACGCTGAGCGACATCGCTCTGGTGGACCAAGCGTCGGCGTTGGCGGAGACGACACCGTGATCCGCAGCATCGGCCTGCGGCATTGGCGCGCCTACGATCATCTGGATTTGACCCTGACCCACCCGGTGACGTTCGTGGTGGCACCCAACGGCGTCGGAAAGTCCTCCCTGGTCGAGGCCGTCCGTTGGGGATTGCTCGGCACCCCACCCGATCGGGGCCGCGGGCGTGCGGTGCGCGGCGGACACGACGAGGCCACGGTGACGCTGGTGGTGTCACTGCCCGACCGTGGTGACGTCGAGGTCACCCGTACCTTGCGGCGCAGCGGGACTGCCACATTCGCGGCCAGCATCGGCAGGCGCTCCCTGACCGAAGCCGACTACGACGCCACGTTGAGGGAGTCGTGGACCGCGCAGACGGCCCTGCTCGACGCCGTCATCTTCGGGCCCGCCACAACCGGAAAGATCACGGGCTTCCCGATCCGCGATCACCTAGCTGCGGTCTTCGGGGTGCAACCACTGCTTCAGTCCGCAGAACGCCTGAAGTCACGCCGCGCAGTAATCGGTAACGAGATCAAGTCATTGCGCGCAGACCTCAGCGGCACAGCCGACGAGATCGCGGCTGCCGCCCAGCGGGTCGCGGAACTGGAAACCGATGAACGCACTGCCCGGCGGGAACGGGAGGAAGCCTTCGCGAAAGTGAGCGATCACGACGCCGCCGCGGCCCACGCGCTTGCGTGGAAACAATATCGCGACCTGGCGCAGACCTACCGCACGCGAACGCAGCACCTGCTTACCGAGATGAGCGGTGCCCTCACCGACTTGGGGGACGACCCCGTCTCCTCGCTGGCCTCGCGCCACCACCGGGTGGCGGCCGGTGTGGAGGAAAGCGTCGCCGCCGCCAGTGAGGCTGAAATCCGACTGGCCCGATCAGCGAGCGCCGCCGAGCTCCTGGCTGATAATGCTGGACGCTGCCCGACATGTCTACGTCCCTTGTCCGAGCACGAGCGCCAGACCGCGTTGGATGCCCACGGCCGCGACGGTGGCGGCGCACGCGAAAAGATCACCGCGCTTCGCGAACAGACCACGCGCCTACGCCGCGAACTCGCCCTCATAGCCCGCTTCAGCAGCGAGATCTCCCGCCTCGTCGCCCCCGTCGAACCCAAACACCCCGATCCCGGTCCCGATGCTCTCGACGTGCTCCGCGAGTCCCGCGCACACGCCGACGCCATGGCCCAGGTGCACGGCGGGGCGCTGGCCCGGGTCGACGCCGCGCGCCGTGAGCTCGAGCAGCTCCAGACCGCCGCCGCCGACCAGGTCAACCTGGTGCGCCTCGCCCGAGAGGACGTGGTGCTCGACGTGGCTCAACGCAGCGTCACCCGAGTCGCCGACCGATACCTCGTCGAACGCGTCACACCACTGGCCACTGAGATCGCCCATCGCTGGAAACTGCTCTTCGGCGCGGATGGACTACACCTGCGTCCCGACGGGCAGCTGCGAGTAGGCCACGCCGAGATCGATTTGGAGCTGCCTGACCTCAGCGGCGGCGAACGGGCCACCGCACTCCTCGTGGCCCGCCTGGTGCTGGCCGCCTCCGCGACGCGGGCGTCGTGCCTGTGGCTCGACGAACCGCTCGAACACCTCGACCCGGTCCGCCGCGCCGGCGTCGCCGCCACTCTGGTCCGCGCCGCGCAGACCAAGTCCGTAGAACAAATCCTCATCACGACCTACGAGGGGGAGTTGGCGCAGCGGCTGGCGGTCAGTGCCCCCGAAACCGTCAAGCTGACCTACGTCCGGTCCGCCGACGGCGATCTGGTCTGACAGGCCCGAAAGTCGTTGCGACCCTTGGGGGGTGCGAAACGGCGGGTCCGCGCGACTAGAAGGTGAAGGGCTCGAAAGGCGGGTCCTCTTCACCAGGAGGCCACATGGCACCGCTGAGCACCACCTCACACGATACGACCGCCGCCGACCCGCAGGTCCGCCCACCCGACGGGCCGCCCGCCCCTCATCCCCAGGATGTCCCGCACCCGGTGTTTGCCTTCGACCTCGACGAGATCACCTATGAGTGCGGCCACCCCACCGTCACAGGCGCGGAGGTGATGGCTGCAGGCGGTATTCCGTTGACCGAAGGCATCATTCGGGTCCTGCCCGACGGCTCCCGTGAGGCCGTCGCCCCCGATACCGTCGTGCCTCTGGGCACGGGGGCACAGTTCAAGCGCCGCCCACGGTTCAAGCGCGGGTGAGCCCACCGTGACGCTTACGCAGAACTTGCGGGTACGCCTGGAGCAGGAGCAGCCACTCCTGCTCCGGGCCTACCCAACGGCCCGGATCAATTTCGAGACGCTCGTGGTGGTTCTTCCCGACTACCCGCTGCCCACCGGATGGTCGCACATCGCCACCGACGTCTTATTCGCGATTCCGCCGAATTACCCTGTGGGACAACCGGACAACGTCTGCGCCCGCCCGGATCTGACATTGCAGGGCGGCGGCGCACCTGGAAACAACCAAGGACTCCAAGTGCACGACGGGCGGCAATGGCTGCAGTTCTCCTACCACCTCGAGCCCGGCGACTGGCATCCCAGCGCCGACCCCGCAACGGGCAGCAACTTGGCTGAATACCTGGCCGGCGCCCTCACCCGATTCCACGAAACGAGCTGATCTGATGAGCACATTGAAATTCACCCACGGCCCGCACTGGGACCGCATCCAGGACCACCTGACCTCCGGCAACGGGGAACGATTCGCATTCGCCTTCACCCGGCCGCTGCAAGAGAGCATCAACGGCCCAGTACTCGAGGTCCTCGACGTCGCACTGATCCCCGACCACGATGTTGAATTCGACGGCTCGGGCTGGTGCCTCAGCGCCAGCGCCCTGGACCGGGTGCACAACCAGGCGCTGAGATCCCACACAGGTCTGGCCGAGTTCCACAACCACCGCTTCGGGCCACCGCGCTTCTCGGTAACCGACGAGGATGCCCTGACACCGATGGCCTCCTACGTGGTGGATCTGTTGCCCGGTCGGCCCTACGTCGCGGGAGTCTGGGCGCAGAACCAGTTGCACGCCGAATGGTGGCGCCGCAACGGCGACGGCGGCCTCACACGGGGGACGCTGGACGCGGTAACGGCCACCGGTGATCAGATGCGGGTGCTGAACGCCGCGCCAGTCGCTGAAGACCGCATCAGCCGTCAGATTCCCCTGCTCGGCCACGCCGGCCAAGGGACCGTCGCGGGCCTGCGCGTCGCGGTCGTTGGCGGGGGAGGGACCGGCTCGCAGGTCCTGCTCAACATGGCATATCTGGGCTTCCGGAGCATCCTCGTCCTCGACGACGACACCGTCGAGCCGACCAACCTCAACAGATTGGTGACCGCCGACGCCGACGACGTCGGCCTCGCCAAAACCGAAGTTGCCCGGCAACGCCTGCACGCGATCGATCCGCGCATCGCGGTCACTGCACTGCCAGGACTCACCGTCGATGGCGAGCACCCCGAATTGTCCGAGGTGGACCTGATCATCGGCTGCCTCGACCACGACGGGCCACGCCACCGGCTCAACCAGATCGCCATCGACACCGCAACCCCCTACCTCGACATCGCCACCGGGGTCGACGATCGCAGCACACCCCCGGCGGTTGGAGGAAGGGTAATCTTCCTGCGCCCCGGAGGCCCGTGCCTAATGTGTCTGGGCGAACTCGACACCGCCGAAGTCAGCCGGTGGGCCAAGCCACCCGTCCAACAGCGCTTAGACCGCGAACACGGATACGGCTCCGGAGCCCCGGCCCCGTCCGTCGTGCACCTCAACGCCCTCACCGCCAGCGCGGCCATCACCGAGTTGGTGGCCTGGATCTCGGGGAGTCGAGCACCGGCGGACTGGCTGGACATTGATCTGCAGGGAGCAGCTAGCCGACCGGGCACCCAGATCGGACCCCGACGCATTCCTCCGGCCGATGCCAACTGCGTCGCCTGTAGCCGACGAACCTAATCGCGACCGCCGCGCCGCCAGTGTTGAGTGGTGTTGCCCCACAGGCAAATCGTGCCCCTCGCCATAGTCACACGATCCGCCACGACGATGAGACTGCTGGCCGCGTACATGAGGCTCTGTCGCGCTTCGGTTCTGCGACGTCGACCAGAGCGCGGCCGGCCATCTTCGACCTGCAGAGAGACCAGATCCTCTCTCACCCTTGAGACGTCACGAAGATTGCGGCCCGCACCACAATTGTGCGCGCGGGCATCACACTGTATTCACCACTGCGACAATGGAACACCGGCAATAGACCCGCGTCGCGGTCATCGGCCTCGGCAGACTTGGCCACATGCCCATCCAACTCGGCAACGCCCTCGGAGCCGAAATCACCTTTATGCAACGATCATTGAAGAAAATGGACGTGCGCCAGGTCGCTTCAAAAGGGAGGGACCGAACCCGGCCCCTCCCTTTCCGTGACGCTGAACCCTTAGCCGCTTGCGCGCCGGAGGAATTCGCCACGGACCGCGTCGGCGAGCTCGTTCGCCAAATGATCGCGCGAATCGGAGTCCTCCAGGTGGCTCGGGTGGACCCCCTGAATTTGCGCCTCAGCAACTATCGCGACGGTAGAATGGCCGCTTTCTTCGGTGATGGTGACTTTCACCGGGATTTCGCTCAGCGACATGACTTTCCTTTCGTCGTCGGGAGTATCGCTGAACTCGACGCTACCCCGTCTGGGGAGGGGAAATGCGGTGGTTTTAGGCCAGCAAATGGCTTACTCGTCCGCTCAAGAGTTGGGCCTTCTACTGTTTTCTCAGACCCATTTTTACATTGGGCTCAACGGAGATCCATAGATATTTCTTAGAGTGCATCGCAAAACCCCTGGACGAGCACATAAAGCAGGTTCTGCCTACCATATGATCCAAATCACACAAATTTTAAGCCAGCAAACGCCGCTTTCGGAGTCGCCGGCCGCGTTGATCAGCGTCGGATGCTCGACGCCGACTGCTTCGGCCGGGCGTCGATCGCCGTGTGGCGGATCGTCTCAACCGTAGCCGCGGCGCAGCGGGCCACCCATTCTGGAAGCTCCCTGACCCGGGTCGCGGACATGCCGCCCTCGCGGTATCGCACTGCCATGGAACAGGCGTTCCAGCAATTATCCTCAGGTAGCTGGGCAGTTGATAATCCTGGCCATTCCAGAAGTCGCCATTGTGAACCCTGCTTGACTCAATCAATAGCCGGTCGCTCTGACCCGGACGTTATCTTGAGTCGATCGGTCCGCGACCGAAGCTCTACTTCACGGTCGAGCGGAGCGTTGCGGAGTCTCATATGGATGTTGCGTCAGTATTTGTGTCGTCATTAGTAGTGCGGTCGTTGCCAGTAGCCCAAGCCTGTGGCCCGGAAGAGCGGTCGGGGTCGACCGAGTAAGCCTCCCCTGCAGCGTGCGCCGTGCCGTACCCTCCGCTGGCACTCCAGCATTGATGCGGGCTCCGCGACTTGAGACATCTTGACGTCCGTACACAATCTTGGCAAGACCACGTTGCTTGCGGCGATCCTGGGCGCCGTCTCGCCGAGCGAGCGGATCATATGCGTCGAGGACGCCGCCGAGCTTGCCCCGCAACATCCCCATCTGGTCAAACTCGTCGCGAAATGCGCCAACGTCGAGGGCGCCGGCGAGGTCACGGTGCGCCAGCTCGTTCGCCAGGCGTTGCGGATGCGTCCCGACCGTCTCGTCGTCGGAGAAGTGCGGGGAGCCGAGGTGGTCGACCTGTTGGCCGCGCTCAACACGGGGCACGAAGGGGGAGCCGGCACCGTGCACGCCAACAGCCCGGGCGAGGTTCCGGCCCGGCTGGAGGCGCTGGGCGCACTCGGGGGGCTCGACCGCGGCGCGCTGCACAGCCAGCTCGCGGCCGCGGTTCAGGTGCTGCTGCACATGACCCGGGACCGGACCGGACGGCGACGACTGGGCGAGATCGCGCTGCTGCATCGATCCGAGAGCGGGCTGGTCCGGGCGATCACAGCGTGGCACGCGGACCGCGGCAGCGGGGATGCCGCCGCAGAGTTGGATGCGGCCCTTCGGACCCGGATTCCGGCGTGACGGGGCTGCAACTTTCAGCGCTGCTGTTGTCGTTGGCGCTGCTGGTGTCATCGGCGTCGCCGCGAGCCCGACTGGTTTCCGTGTTGCCGGCGGGCCGGCGAATTGTGGTCGGCCCGCGGACCGTCGGCTGGTGCTGCGGCGGCGTCTGCGCGGCGGCGGCTTTCGTGCTGCCGTGGACGACCGTCCTGTCGGGCGCTTTGGTGAGCGCCGTCGCCGGCCTCCGTTATCGGCGCCGCATCCAAGGTCGGCGCGGCGCCGAAGAAGGTCGGTCGCTGGAAGCGGCTCTCGACGTGCTGGTCGGTGAGCTGAGAGTGGGCGTCCATCCGGTCCATGCGTTCGACGTTGCCGCCGCGGAGACCACCGGTGCGGTGTCGGCGGGGATGCGGGTGGTCGCGGCGCGGGCCCGGTTGGGCGCCGACGTCGTGGCTGGACTGCGTGCCGCGGCGGAATCATCGGCGCAGCCGCAACACTGGGAGCGCCTTGCGGCGTGCTGGCAGCTGGCCAACGACCACGGTCTGGCGATCGCCACGCTGATGCGCGCTGCCCAGCGCGATATTGTTGAGCGACAACGGTTCTCGGCGGTAGTCGGGTCGGGTTTGGCCGGTGCCCGCGCTACTGCCGCCATCCTGGCAGGGTTGCCGCTGTTGGGTTTGTTGCTCGGCCAGCTGATCGGCGCCCGGCCGGTGCGGTTCCTGTTCGGTGGCCACGCGGGCGGATGCTTTCTGATGGCGGGCGTGACGCTGACCTGCGTTGGATTGTGGTGGTCGGACCGCATCGCCGATCGTGCGGCCGTGGCATGAGTGTCGCGGCGGTACTGCTGGCCGTTGCACTGCTGGCCGGCGCAGGCCCGTCGGTGGTACGCGCTCGTGCTGGGCTGCGGTCGAGGTCGTTTCGCCCACCTGCGGAGGCTCAGCGTGGCCCGGACCCGCTGGGGATGGCTTCGAGCCTGGACGTGCTTGCGGTGTGCCTGCTGGCGGGCATGGCTGTCGCGACGGCCGCGTCGGCGACCGCGGCCTCCGCGCCGCCGCGGCTGGCATCGGTGTTGCGGCGCGCCGCCGATTTGCTGGCGCTGGGTGCCGACTCGTCTATTGCGTGGTCGACGCCGACGGGTCTGAGCCCCGCCGACGGGCAACTCGACAGCCTGTTGCGGCTGGCACGGCGGTCGTCGACTTCGGGCGCCGCTCTCGCCGATGGCGTTGCCGAGCTCGCGGTGCAGTCTCGTCACGACGCAGCGGCCGCGGCCGCTGCGGCCGCCGAGCGCGCCGGGGTGCTGATCGCCGGTCCGCTGGGTCTGTGTTTTCTGCCGGCTTTCGTGTGCCTCGGCATCGTTCCGGTGGTGGCCGGGTTGGCCGGCGATGTTCTGCAGTCGGGGTTGATATGAGGAAGGAATATCTTGATGCGCAACACGTTTCGGGTGATCGCGGCGCGGCTGACGATGCTGGCGAGCGACGAGTCCGGCATGTCTACGGTCGAGTACGCCATCGGCACGATCGCGGCCGCGGCGTTCGGGGCGATCCTGTACACGGCCGTAACCGGCGACTCGGTTGTGTCCGCGCTCAACCACATCATCGGTCGTGCGCTGAGCACCAAGGTCTAGCCGGCAGTGCGGGTTCCAGCACCGTCGAGGCGGCCTTGGCGATCTCTGCCCTGGTGGTGGTGCTCGTGCTGTGCCTGGCCGGGCTCACCGCGGTGTCGATGCAGGTGCGCTGTATCGACGCGGCACGTGAAGCGGCCCGCTTGGCGGCGCGCGGTGACCACCGCAACGCCGTGGCAGTGGCGCGACAAATGGCGCCAACGGGTGCGCAGGTTCGGCTGGAACATCAAGGTGGTTATCTGGTCGCTACCGTCGTGGCGCGGTCAAAGCTGTTGCCTGCGCTGGATATCGCTGCCAGAGCGGTATCGGCGGAGGAGCCGGGATGATCGCGGCTCGGTCACGGTGGTCGCCGTTGCCGCGGTCGCTGTATTGCTGTTCGTCACGGCCGCGGGGGTCTACCTCGGGTCGGTGGTGGCGGCGCGTCATCGGGCGCAGGCGGCGGCCGACCTCGGTGCCCTGGCCGGGGCCGCCGCGCTGCCGCAAGGGGTTTCGGTGGCCTGCGCGCGCGCGGCGTCGGTCGTCCGCCAGATGCGGGTTCGCGATGTGGAGTGCACGGTGCAAGACCTCGACGTGGTCGTGAGCGTCGAAGTGGCCGTGCCTGCGGTGGGCGCCGCGCGGGCCGCTGCGCGGGCGGGACCGGTGCGCTGACCGAGCGCCGCAGTTCAGTCCGGCGCATGGTCGGCCACGATGCCGGTCGTCTAGTCCGTCGAAAATCCCGCCGCAGCCACTTCTTCCTCCGTCGGCAACCGCAGTGAGATGAGCCCGGCGAAGGTTTCGGGTTCCAGTTCCACCCTGTTGACGGTGACGTGTACCGGCACCCACTCGGTGTCATTGCCCGGCAGCCGAAGTACACGACTGGTCGCGCCGTCGGCGAATTCCTGTGTCATCGAGCGCAATACAGCTTCGTCATCAGGATGGACGCGCTGCTTGCCCTCATTGCCGCGCCAGTCGTAGAACGAGCACGGCTCGTCCAGCCATTTCAGCAACGTCCAGTTCTTGAGGTCGACGAGCGCGCGATGCACGCCCGCCTGCGCCAGGCCGTTGAGTATCCGCTGGGCCAGGTCGTCGGCGACGACCGGCGGGCCTTTGCGTTCTGCGCGCCAGTTCATCGCGCGGGCCACCAAGTGGTCACGGCCGTCGGGTCCCGGCTCCAGCGCGCTGCGGGCGGTGAAGCCGATGCGGATGGGATTTCCCTCCCAGTCCGTGAGATCCCAAGTACTGCACAGTGTTTGGCCCGGCTCGGCCTTTACCGCCATGGCCAGGACTTTGGTTTCGTTGGGGTTGAGCTCCCGGGATGGCAGGTCCTCGGCGAAGGCTCTGCCGTAGGTGACCTCGGCCTCGGCGTTCTTACCACTGTTAGCCAGTGACTCCGGCGTATCGGTGGCCACTCCGCACGTCAGGTCCCACTTCAACGGGCCCACCACGGGTCGCTCAGGCGGTTCCTCGTCGATCGGTCCGGTCCACACGTGCACGCCGTGCATGCGGCCGTCCGACATCATCACCGGTTCGGTGCGGATGACCCGGTCGCTCTTGGGGGTGATGCTGGTCAGCGCCTGTCCGGTCTGCACCGACTCGGCAATAGCCGTCTTGACGGCCGCAAGATTGGGGCTGCGGCGCAGAAAGTTGGTGATCGGTACGAGGTTCTTGAGTTGCCGTCCCTGCGCTACGACGGCGGGTTCGTCCCCCAGCGTCTCCACGAGCAACCAGTCGTGGCTCATAGGGTGCAGCTTAGGCGATCGCGTGTCGCCTCGTTGACAGGGCGGGGTGTGGTAGGCGGCACCTTCGCTTCGGTTGCGCGGATGCGAATTGCTGCGGAATCTCGTTGCAGTCAAGGCAGATACAGCAGGTTGTCCTCGGTTACTGCCCATCGACCCCGGTCTGCCCGAGCAGCTGACCACCGGCGCCACCGAGTCCACCGGCCCCCGCCGACGCTGGGCCGAAACCACCGTTGCCGCCATTACCGCCGTTGCCGATCAGCCCGGCGTTGCCGCCGTTACCGCCGTGGTAGCCGACAAAACCGATGGTCGGCACGTTGCCACCGGCACCCCCGTTGCCGCCGTTGCCGATCAGCCCCGCGTTGCCACCGTTGCCCCCCGGGCCGCCGCCGGTCTGGTTGCCGTCACCGCTGGCGCCGCCTGCTCCACCGTTTCCGTACAGCGTTCCCGCATTGCCGCCGTCGCCCCCGGCGCCGCCGAACAGGCCCACCCCTCCGGCGCCGGCGGTGACGGCAACCAGACCGGCGGCGGCCC
>NZ_LKTM01000355.1 GCF_001417955.2 Mycobacterium gordonae
CGCCATTACCAATCAAACCGGCAGCCCCACCGGCGCCACCGTTCAGACCGACGGCTCCAGATCCGCCGTTGCCGCCGTTACCCCACAACAACCCACCGGCACCACCAGCCTGCCCCGTGCCCGCCGCCCCATCCACGCCGTTGCCGACCAACGGCCGACCCAGGAATGCCATCGTCGGAGCATTGATCACCCCCAACACCTGCTGCTCCACCGCCTGCAACGGCCCCACGTTGGCCGCCTCGGCCAGCCCATAACCGCCCGCACTCGCGCCCAGCGTCCGCACGAAATCGTCATGAAAGAGAGCCACCCGCGTACCCACCAGCTGGTACTCCCGGCCTAGAGCACCAAACAGTTCCGCGATCGCCGCCGAGACCTCATCAGCAGCCGCCGGCATCAACTCAGCCGTCGCTCCGAGCGCCGCCAGGTTGGCCTGCCTCAGATCCGCGCCGAGCGCGGCCAAATCCCCAGCAGCAGCGCCAAGATAATCCGCAGAAGCAAAGACAAAAGACACGGCAGCACCCCTTAATCGCGGTTAAATATGAAGGCCTCGGCGGCAAATGGGCCTCGAGGCGCACGATACTCATCGGTTTCTATTTGCGACATAAATCACAAACAATCGTTTTGCCTGCTAGACATTGGTGTAGCGCGGCTACACCCCTGCTGTCTCAGATGAGCGACCAGTGTCTTACTGAAAGCGCGGAACAACGCTTATCTACCAAAGGATCCTGTAAGTAATTAATGTCTTGGCCGAGATGATTCGATTGATTCCAAGATGAAGTAGTAGCTAAATACGATAAATCGTCTCGGGTGCGACGAATTCGTCTCAAGGGTCGCTGATCGTTCGGCGTGCGGTTCGCAGGTTGCGGAGTTTAGGTGCGGTTCGACCACCAACGCCGGCTGACCGGGGTTAGACACCGGGGTCGGCTTGCAGCCAGATGGCTGTGGCGGTGGCGGAGGTGTGTGGTTTCAGGACATAGGAATAGCGTGTCTCACGACATCGGAATAGGTTGATCCGTTCAGCGTCAGCGGGTGTCGAAAGCCCTCCTGGTCATCACTGCCGTCGTTGTTGAGGGTCGTAGCCAATCGGAGGTGGCCCGCGAGTACGGGGTGTCTCAGGGGTGGATCTCGAAGCTGGTCGCCCGCTATCGACTCGAAGGGGAGGCCACTTTCCAGCCGTGCTCGCGCCGGCCGCGCACCAGCCCGACCCGATACTCCTCCGCCAGCTAACCCTCGACCCCACCAGGGACTACCAACCCCGCGGCACCCCCACCGGCCGCCCAAAGAAAAAGCCCGAACCCTAAACGAGGGTTCGGACTATTCCGATGTCTTGGCGGTGGCGGAGGGATTTGAACCCTATTCAGCTACCAGGTCAATGCCCTGATAGAGCTTTGAGCTGCTGAAAAACATCAGTGCGGTTCAGTTCAGTTAAGTCTAGGTTCGGGTATTTTGTGTCCAAACGGTGTCCATTTGTGGGGGGCGGCGGCCGAGATGGGCGCAGATACCCGCTAGGGCCCAGCTACAAGCCCATCGTGGCGGTTCTTGCCGGGAAAGGAACCAAGTCGGTTTGACGCCCTGTCCCGGCCGCCGGGTCTACATCGCCCGTGCCCGGTACCGGTTGAGGACGAACTGCTCGGCCAGCGTCCAGCCGCTGAATCCACCGTTGACGGTCTGGCCGAAGGGGCCGGCGGTGTCGGTGTGGCTCAGCTGGCCGGGGTTAGTGGCCAAGCGGGCGGAGGCGGTGGTGATGACTGCGGCGATCTCCGCGTTGGGCTGGTTGCCGTCGAAGCCCCTCCCGCGGGTGTAAGCCTTGGCCATCGTCGTGATGATCGGGACGATGGCCTCGGTTCCACCCGCGAGTAGGGCGTCTACCTCCGGGCTGGTCATTAGGCGTCGGTCAGGACAATGACGGCCTCGGGGTGCAGCAAGCCGAGGTCGTAGCGAGTGACCACGCGGATGCCGATCTGGTCATAGTCGGCATACCGCTCACTGAGGATGGTCACCGACGGGGCCAGATCGCGGGCGATGGCGATTTGGCTGGTGTCGGCCAGGACTGCCTTGCCGACCTTCAGCTTGTTGGTCACCGTGACTGGGATGCCGAATAGCCGGTACGTCGGCCCGGAGGTGACGTCGGATTCCAGCAGGTACTTCTTGGAGTCGGTGGCCTCTTTCAGCTTGCGCAGCGCGATGAAGTCGGTGCCGTTGACGAACCACCGGTTGGGTACGACCTCCGCAGCGGATGCCTTGGCGATGGCGTCCAAGAGGCTGTCGGCGTTGGTGACGTCGAGTTCCGCGGTCTGGACTCCGGACTGGTTGATCAGGCCCTTGATGCCGTAGGCGGCTTCGCCTTCGGTTGTCGTGGACACTGTGGCTCCGATGGCGTCGAGCTGGTCGACGGCGGTGGAGGCCAGAGCGCCGGCGAAGGTGACGGTGTACGGGCCGCCGTTGGATCCGGCCACGGTGGCGTTGCCGGAGCCGATGGTGGACAGCCCTTGCAGCGCGGTCTGTAGCGCCGAAGCGGCAGCGTTGTAGGCGACGTCGGCGGTGGCGCCGCGGAAGCCGACGGTGAAGTTGCCGCTGCCCACGGTGACGGTGATGACCTGGATCTCGTTGGTGGCCTGGCCCTTGCCCGCGAGAAGGGCGGTGTCGAGCTTGTCGGAGACGACCTTGACGAGGCGGTTCTTGAGGGTGGCGTCGATGCCGATGACGGCTTGCCGGGCCAGCTCCCGGCTGTAGCGTTCGATGACCTTGATGCTCTTGCGCTCGGTCGGCATCAATACCACCTCTGACCAATTGTTTTGGTGGTCAGAAGGGATCAACTCGTTCTCGCCGACGAAACCGACGGTGGACGACTTGGTGAGCTTCGGGATGCGCAGCACCCCGGCGGTGTCGAAGATTCGAACCCCGGAAGACAACACAACAGACGCGGCTTCGAGGGGCTGCACCAGCAGCGAGGAAACTTGATCGGCCAGCAACTGAGGGTTGGCCGCGGCAGATTCAACCATGAGAGTCCTTACGTGACAGAAGAATTGGATTCAGGGAACCCGTGTCACCAGGACAATGATGGGGCCGGCCACCAGGACCGACCCCACCAGTTTATAGCCTCGAACCGCGTTTAAGCATCACCGAGAGAATGGAGAGTGCCGGCAACCAGTGCGTGGGCACGGGCCAGTTTGAGTAGGTAGTCCGCCTTTGAGCCCTTCACATCGTCGAGAACTGTCAGCCGCTCTCCGATGGCCCTGAACAAGGCCGTTGCAATCTCGTCCTGTACGTCTGCTGACGCCATTTCTTTCCCCCTCATTTACTGGGCTTGTTGCCGCAGGAGTGCGGCGAGGTCGACGTTAGCCCCTCCCCCCGACACAGCGCCCTGCCCGATGTCGCCGAACGGTCTACGGTTCGCCAAATGGGGTTTCCGGGTTAGCAGATCATCCAACGCGTTGGACAGCTTCGCGGCGTCTTCAAGGTGTTCGACGTCGTACGGAAGGTCGGTCGGGTCAGCCAGGCGGCCGGTGGCGCGGACCAGCTCGGTGTGCAGCCGTTGTGCGTAGGCTTCGCCGGCCTGGGCCCTCTGCCGGTACTTGCCGTTCTCCTGACGTAGTTCCTCGACATAGGACCGCGGGAAGTGGTCCGGTTCCTGCTCGTCGGATTGTGCACCGCCGTGACCAGTTTCGGATTCGATCTCTGCCGCGGCGGCGTCGTAGTCGGCCTGGGTAGGTTCCCAGTCCTCGGTTTGGACGTCAGGCGTCGTTTCTTGCTGCTGCTCGGTCACGTTGCAAACTCCTTGTGTACATGGTTGATTCGATCTTTTCTGCGAGAACAACTTTCGGTTGGCAGTTGCAGCCCTTGTGGCTTTGGAACGGGTGTTCCTTGGGCCAGATTCGGCCCTCGCGCCACCACCAGCGGCAGAGTTGGCAGGGGTCGGCATCCATCTGCCTGGTCCAGCCCTCGATGAGGGGTTGGTGTTGCATGGCTTCGATGGTGGCGCTTTGGGCGGTTTCGAGGGGTTCGGAGCGGGCGAGTCGCTCGATTCGCATTTGGGTGTCAGGCTGCGGGGGTTCCTGCAGCTCATCAGCTTTTTGCTCTGGCAACGGCTCTGAGGATTGTTCGACCCGATGGCTTTCGACTGGCTGCTCTTTCGTATGAGGTTGGCTGGCGCGATCTTCTAATTGGCGTGTCAGGTCGATTTTCTCCGCCGGTATCGGCTGGTCTTGGGTGAGTATGGTGTTCACTGCCTTCTCTAAGCGGGCGGTGGAGTCGGTCGGGGCGATACCTGTTGGCGGGGTGGGGATTCCCGTGGCCTGCTCGATTTGTGCAGACAGTGCGGCATCGGCCAGCGAGACTGCGGCCGCGTTGAATTGGTTGACTACCGCGGCGACCAGCGACACCGCTTGGTCGCGGGTGAGGCGGCCGGTCTGGTATGCGGTGTAGACCGCCAGTGCTTGCGCCTGGGTCGCGGCGGCCAGCGTGTCGGTGCTGGCCTGGAATTTCTCTACGCTGGTCATGCCGCTGGCCTTGGCTGCGCTATCACTGCCGTGGCGGGTGGCGGTGTGAGCAGATTGATTCCGGCGCTGTCGAGTGCTTCGGCGCGGCGGGCGACGCGGATTTGGGCGATGTCGTCGTCGGAGTAGCCGAGCTTGGCCAGCGCGTAGGAGGCGGGCAGTAGGTTGGCCTGGAAGAGCTTGACCACGGCGTCGGCTTCTTGGGCGACGGATCGTGTTGCGGCGTCGGCCCATTGGACGCGGGCCTCGATCTGTAGCGGGTCACGACCATCTCGGACCGCCAGCATCAGTTTCGCGACCTGTTCCCAGGCGCGCCCGAAGGTGGCTTGGCGGGCTTCCGCGCGGGCGGTCAGGCTGGCTTCCGCGGCCCGCAATGCATCGGCGGAGGCAGGGTTGTCGGTGAAGACTCCGACGTAGTGGGCGGGCAGCGTGCTGACAGCCATGATTTGACCGAGCAGGATGTTGACCGCGTTCTCGTAGCCGGTGAGCGTGGCGGCGTCGAGCTGCCCGAAGTTGGCCTGGTCGTTCTCGCTGATCATCGCCCGGCTTCCCTCGGGAATGGGATTCACCTCAGTCATCACCGGCTCCCCGTCGTCGTCGAGGACCGGGTTGCCGTCGTCGTCGAGGACGGGTTCCTCGGTCAGTTCGATGCCGGTGGCCCAGCGGCGTGGCCGGCCGGTGAACTCTGAGGTGGTCATCAGGTCGACCAGCAGCTTGTTCAGGGCGTCCACCAACGGCTTCAAGTCGTCGATCTCCGAGCAGCCGCGATCTCCGAGGATCAAGTCGGCGTTGCGCAGGCAGACGACCGGCACTTGACCGAGTGGATTGGCCAGCGTCCCCACTAGGTTGTAGCCCACGGTGGTGGCTCCGGTCGCGTTGGCCCGGTAGTGGCTGATCTGGTCCGGCTCGTACAGCATCACTTCGGTGGTGGTCTTTGTCTCCCACCGCTTGGCCGCAGCGACGATCTGCCGGGTTCCCGGGTCGTGCTGGGCTACAACTTGTTTCGCGGATTCGATGGTGACTTTCGGGCGGCCGAGTTTGTCGGCCCAGACGATCACGTAGGAGTCGCCGAGCAGCAGGGCTTCGCGGTGGGCCACTCCGGAGAGCTGGTCGAGGTCGTTGCGGATCCACTCTGGCCATAAGTCGGCGGCGTCCCCGGTGAATCCGGTGATCCGTAACCGTTCGGCCAACGCGGTCACCGCGAGCCGCGGAATGTTCGACGCCATACGCCCAAAGCGTTGCCCAAGAGCAACCTTCGCCTCCGGGGACAGGAATGCCAGGGGCTGCTCCCCCCGGTAGTACTGCTGCAATTCGTGGTAGCGGGCAGCAGGCTCGTCGAGACGCTGCATCAGGGTGGTCAGTAGCGGGTTGTCGGTCATGCGAAACTCCTTGTCTTCTTACGGTTCCGGGTCAAGTGCCAGGCGGCACGGTCGTAGGCCACGATCGCGGCTACGGCGGCATCGATCTTGCGGGGAGAGCCCCGCTTGTCTTTCGAGACGAGATCCCCCATCGGAGTTGTCTTGGCCACGCAGTGCGCGACGTGCGCAGCCAGGCGTTTGTCACCGTCGTGGGAAACGGTGCGGTCAACCACAGCTTGATAGAGGCGGTCGGTGGCAGGGGCCATCCGTTGGGCGTGCGCGGTATTCCACTCGACAACTCGCTTCTCGCCGTGGCGCTGCGCCCACGACTCGATCTCCGAGCGCCACCCCCACGGGTCGCACGCCAGCTCGGCGACGTCGTACTTGGCGAAGGCAGAATCGATCGCGTGGCCGACGGTGTCGCGCGGGACGCGCCAGCGCGGATCGCCGGGGTTCTCCCAGAGCCCTTCAACCCATAGGTGTCCGTCGAGTGTGCAGCCCACCAGCGCGGTCGAGTCACCGGAAGCGGACCCGTCGAACGCCAAGACCACGCGCTCACCGCGGCGCACAGAACGGCAGACTTCGCAGGTTTCCCACAACCCCCACGGCAGCCAGGACTCCACACCGGTCACCCATTGGCCGAGCCGCAGTTGCCGGAATACTGGTTCGCGCAGCGTCCGCCGAGCGGCCTCCAGTCCGTCCACCGATAGGAACGGCCGACGGCAGGCCATCGCCGGGTTCGCGATCAACTGCGCCTTGCGGTCGGTCGTAGCGCACCCCTCCGGGGCGCAGAACTCCTTGAGGTAGAACGCAGGATCATCTCCACGACGGCCGTGCTCCACCAACCGCCACATCACCGAATCCGGACTCGCGGCCGGCGTAGAGATCGCCAACGTCAACGACTCCGGGCGCTTGCCAGTCACCGACGTGACGGCCTCCCACACCTCCTCGGTCACCACGTGCAACTCGTCGACGATCAGCAACGACGGGTCATGTCCGTGCAGCGCACCAGGCTCAGCGGGCAGCGGCAACAACGTTGCGTCGTTCTCCGGAAGGTAGAGCCGGTCGGCGTATACCTGGACCCGCTCTTCGAGCACCGGATTCAGCTCGACCATCCGCCGGGCCATCCGCATCACGATCATGGCCTGCCGTTGATCCGACGCCACGACAAGTACCTCGGCGGAATCCGGGCCAACGAACAACTCAGCCAGGCCCAGCGCGGCCGCTAACGCGGACTTGCCGTTACCCCTCGGGATCGAAACCAGAGCGGTTCGGATACCGGGCGCGAACGAACCCCGGACGATCTCCCGCTGAAACGGCCGCAAGGTAAAGGGCTCCTTCGCGCCTACACCCTTCGGAGTCAGCAGGTACTCACCGATGAACCGTTCCCGGCGTTGCGCCCGGGAACCCGACCACCGGGCAAATGACAGGGGCTCAGCAAACACCGTGCCCTTCGGGCCAGCCTTCACCTGACCACCACCGTGGTGTGTAACCCGAACTCTGCCTTGACCGGAGGGTGCTGGCGGGGATGGCTGGGGGCGTCTCCCCTGGCCTTTCCGCGGTCGCGGTTGCAGGGACCACAGCAAACATCGACGTCCTGGAGTCGGATGGGGAGGCCGGCGGCTTTACGTGCCCACGCTTCCGGTGAGTGGTCGGCCTGCAAGTCTTCGGTGGCTCCGCAGTCGGCGCAGAAGGGTTGCAAGCGTCTGGCACGTCGAGACAGCTGTTGCCATTGGGCGTCGTATCCACGTTGCTGACGGGGTGGCTTGCGGTCCTTCGGTCGGTGCTCGGGGCACCGTGCCTTGTTGCTTGGCTCGCCGCAGACGACGCAGGGACGCAGGGTCATGATGCGTCGTCACTGTGTAGTTGGTCAGCGATGGATTGGGCTTGCTCGGGGGTCATGTTGGCCAGGCCGGCAGCTTGGGCGAGCAAGGCCTTGAAGGTGTCGGCAGCAAACGTGATGCGGTACCAGCCGAGTTCTTCGGTATGCAGGGCGAGTTGCGGGATGAGCTTGCCGTGTCCGTTGGGGGTGAGGAAGAAGGCGGGCTCGCCGGTGGCGGTGATGGGGAAGGTGTCGACGGGAAGGTTGAGCTCGCGGGTCGGGGAGGCGATGAAGGCGTGTTCGTCGGGCATGGTGGTGGGCTCCTGTTCGGGTTTGACGGTGGTGGTCCTTGAATCCATAGGTGGCAGATCTGCCACGCATGGATTCAGTTCAGGTTCATCGGGTCGGTCCCAGAATTGGGGCGGGAAGATGATGCGTCGCTTGCTCATAGAGGTGTCGCTGTCTTGGCTTGGTGCTTTGCTAGGCAGAAGTCGCAGCAGCCGGTCTCGGTGCGTGCGGGTGCGCGCTGGCAGTCGGGGCATAGCGATGGCCGGTGTTTGCCGCGGGTGCGTTCCCGTCGCCGCTCCGGTTGGTGCGGCTGCGCCGGGTTGGTGATGGTGCGCAACCGTGGGGGCATGGAGGCCGGTGATGGTGCTGCACCGGTTTGTTCGGATTGCACCGGTTCGGATTGCGGGTGTCGCGGCTCTGAACAGTCGTTATCCGGGTTTGCACCGGTTTGTGCACCGGATGGCAGGGGGTCGGATTCAATCCGGTGCAAGTGGTTAAACCGGTGCAACTGGTTATCGTCTGCACCGGTTGCACCGGTATAACCGGATGCACCGGTTTCATTCCGGCCTATGCCGAGCCGGTGCCAAACCCGGAGGAATTCTGTTTTGTGGTAGCCACGCGGGCCGCGTCCGCCGGGTCTGACGGAGGTAATCTTGGATGCCTGGGCGACCATCCGGCCAAGCCTGTGGTCGGTAAGGGGTTTGCCGTAGGCGCTTCCGACGCCCCAATACTCGGGGTTGGACAGGATCAGTTTCGACACCAATTCCTTGGTGGGCACGAAGTCCTGACCTTCGGGCCAGATGCTGTGCAGGTCGGTCAGCAAGACCATGCCGGGGGGCAGGGTGCGGAGGCCAGCTTCGCGTTCGTCGGAGTCCTCGTTGAGGCTGCGGGCGATCAGTTCATCGGCCAGCCAGGGCCAGTCGCCGGCGGCGATCACAGCAACCCTTTTGAGTGGCCGCCACTTCTCTTTGGCGCGGCCGATGCATGCCTTGGGCAAATCGACGTCCAGCCCGGCGACGGTGTCGCGCACGGCGTCGGCGAACTCCTCGATCCTGGTGCGTAGGGCTTCGACTTCAGGCTCGATGACCTCCCAGTCGGAGTCCTCGATGGCGCCGTCGAGATCAGGCATCAGCAGAATGCGGATCGCCCGGGACATGGTGTCCTCGGGCAGTCGGGGGGAGTTGCCGGCCATCGCGACCGGGGCGAAGGTCGGCATCTCCCGGACCTCCCAACCCCCACCCTTCACGGGCACCAGGACCGGGCGGGTGGCACCCCGGCGGTACCCGGAATTGAGGATGCCGATCAAGTCTTCGACACCGGGCTTGTTGGGGCTGAGGGAGCGGTCCACCTCGTCGATCAGCACCGTGCGCACACCGTGTTCGAGCATGCGCACCAGCAGGGCGGGGGAGGACAGGGAGGCCGCCTGGACAGGCTTCCACGCCAACCGCGACAGGTGGTCCAACACGGTGGTCTTGCCGGAGCCGGGCATGGTGGAGTCGATCAGCAACCGTGGTGATGTATAGAGTTCGACGGCCAGGTAGGTGGAGACCGTCCACAAGGTCAGGAGGCGCAGATCCCGGTCGTCTGGTACGGCGATGAAGCGTTTGAACCAAGCCTCGATGTCGTCGAGGAGTCGGGCGTGGGCGGAGGCCGCCCACTTCTGGGCGACCTCCTTCCCACGTGCAACTTGATCGCGAGTCATCTGCTCCCCTCATTGGCGATTGCGGGGGCAAGTTGGCGGCCTTCGGGGTCGAGGTGCTTCCACAGTCGGCGTGCGCAGTCGGTGCGTCCGCTGCGGTGCCCGAAGGCGAACAAGGTGGCGTTGCGGCCCATCCATGGCCTGATCGCCGGGCCATCGGCCGGCCAGTCCCGGTAGAAGTGGCATGTGCAGATCAGGAGCCCATTGTCTTGGCAGGTGCTGCACTCGCTGATGGGTCTAGTCACCGAGACCCCCCGAACGTCTCGTTGGCCTCATCGATGTCCACGGCGAATGGTTCGAGGATGGCTCGGAAGGCCTTGACGTAGGCGTACACCACGGCCATCTCGTTGTCGTAGCCGCCGCTGGGAGTGAAAGTTGGCTTCTGACTAAACATGTCGTTGATGCGCCAACCGAATCTCGGGAGCCCCCGACAGAAGTCGAAGGCGATGAGCATGCCTAGCCAGTTGGCGTCGGACTCGGTGAGTCCGTCGAGTGCACGCGCGTCGATCAGGTCGGCCGCCAAGGCGCGGAGTCCCTCGCCGTTGAACGGCAGCTCGGCCCCGGCCACGTTCTCGTCTTCTGCCAGTATCTCGACTGCTTGGCGGAAACGCTCGTAGCGGTCGTCCACGAACGGCTTCTGCTCTATGCCGATTGGTTGTGTCATGATGGTGTGGATCTCCTGTTCGTTGTCGGACCGGTTTTCGCAGCGGTCCTCGCCAGGTGCTGGAACACCCGGGTTCACGAGGGCCGCTGTTGTTTGGTGGTGTTGCATTACGCTGCGCCACCAGACCTATTGGCGGACAGGTAGTTCAGGACATCGGACCTCAAATACCTAACGCGGGCACCAACTTTCACGTACGGAACACCTCGGTTGAGGTACCGGTCCTGAGCCAGAGCTGCTTCGGTGGTCTGGAGGAATGCAGCGAGCTGCTTCCCCGTCGATACTTCTGGCAGCAGGACGCGCGGCGTAACCCCGGTTTGGGCGACACTGGCGGCCGCATCGGCCCGACAGGCAGATACGTCGTCCATCTCGATCTCCATTCTTCTTAGCTTTACCTCTATTTATTGGAGGTATACCTTCAACAGATATCATCCCGTCTCTCGGATTGCAAGAGATGCTTGTGCATCTCCATCTTTTGCAGGTAGAACGGACTCGTGGCGGGCAGGAAAATAGAACTTGGGGCTACCGGCAGTGCGGTGGCGAAGAACGTGACCCGCATCCGGGGAAGTCGCGGTCTGAACTACAGCGCGTTGTCGAAGCTACTGAGCGGGCACGGTCGTGAAATACCGCCCTTAGCTGTCCGACGGATCGAGGAGGGGGAGCGGCGGGTCGACGTCGATGATCTGCTGGCTCTCGCTGCGGCACTTAATGTTTCACCAGCGACGCTTCTGATGCCAGCGGTGACGGACGAGAATTTAGAGGTGGAGGTCACGGCGTCGGCACCCCGCACTGCGGATGAGGTTTGGGATTGGCTCACAGCCGCAAGGCCACTGGCAGATCGCGAAAGTGAAGTGTCGGAAGGAGATCAGTGGGTGGTGTTCATACACGATGCTTGGCCAATCTGGCGGGTGAGGCAGGTCTACAACACGACCTTTGAAGAGATGCAGCGGCGCCCCGGCGGACGAGGACGCGATGGCGACGGTTAGGCGGTACAAGACAGCGTCGGGTGAGCGGTGGGAGGTCCGGTATCGGCAGCCCAACGGAATCACAAGTCGCAAAAGGGGTTTCGCGACCAAGGCGTCGGCAGAGAGCTGGGAAGCCCGGAACAAGGTATCCATCGACGTCGGTGATTTCGTTCAACCGTCGAAGGGTAGGGCCAGGGTGGGTGATCTGTCCGCCGGGTGGCTTGAGCGGAAGAAAGCAACGACGGAGCCGAGTCACAGCCGGATGTTGGAAAGCGCTTGGCGTGTCCACGTTCAACCGGTGTGGGGCGGCGTTCCGGTCAACAAGGTGTCAGCCACGGCGGTGAAAAGCTGGACTGCAGCAATGACTGGTGCCGGGTGCTCGGCGACGACGGTGCTGCGGGCGCTCGGGGTTCTGGCGGGGATCTTGGACGATGCGATCGCAGACGGGCGGATCTCGAAGAATCCTGCCCGGGGGTTGGATCCGAAGCGGCGGGAGAAGCCGACCAAGCCGAAGCGGAAACACGTCTACCTCGATCACGATGCGGTAGCTCGTTTGGCGGACGAAGCGGGCGAGCATCGCGCCCTTGTGCTGGTGCTTGCCTACACCGGCATTCGATGGGGCGAAGCGGTGGCGCTCCGCGTTCGACACATCGACGAGGTTCGCCGGCGGCTTCTTGTGATCGACAATGCGGTCCAGCTCGGGGTTGATCACGCGCTAGGCGATCCGAAGGATGATGAGCCGCGCGAGGTGCCGGTCCCGAAGTTCGTGATGGCGGAAGTCAAGAAGCAGGTTCACGGCCGCGGGCCCGACGACCTGATTTTCGGTGACGGCGCGAAGTACCTTCCCCGGCCCAAGTCGAGCGGCGGATGGTTCGCTGGCGCGGTGAAGCGGGCGAAGATCCAGGCGATTACACCGCACGATTGCAGGCACACTGCGGCCAGCCTGGCGATCAGTGCCGGGGCCAATGTGCTGGCGGTCAGCCGCATGCTGGGACACGAAAACCCGCAGGTGACGCTGCGCACCTATGCCGACCTGTTCGACACCGATCTGGACAAGGTGGGGAACGCTCTGGACGCGGCTCACCGGAAGAGTGTGTCCAAACGGGGTCCAAAGCGCGTCCAGACGCTACGGGAAGACGCCGGTTAATAGCGTCTACCAGCGCGGATGCACTGGGAGACATGGCGGTGGCGGAGGGATTTGAACCCTCGGACGGTTTTAGCCGTCACACGCTTTCGAGGCGTGCTCCTTAGGCCGCTCGGACACGCCACCGCCGAGCAGCTTACCGAACCACCCGCCGCTCACCCCAATCGCTGCCGGGCGAAGAACTCTTCGAGCGGCGCGGCGCACTCCGCGGCCAGTACACCACCGCGAACTTCGGGTCGATGATTCAGCCGGCGATCCCGCACCACATCCCACAGCGAGCCGACCGCCCCGGTCTTGGGCTCCCACGCCCCGAACACCAGCCGCGCCACCCGCGCCAGCACCAGCGCGCCGGCGCACATGGTGCAGGGTTCGACGGTGACCGCCAGCGTCGCGCCTTCCAGCCGCCACCCGTCGCCCAACTCGCGCGCGGCCGCCCGCAGCGCCAAAATCTCGGCGTGAGCGGTGGGATCGCCGTCGGCTTCACGGGCATTGACCGCCTGAGCCAACAAGGCCCCGTCGGATCCGACGACGACGGCGCCGATCGGCACATCGCGAGGTCCGGCCCTCCGGGCCACCGCCAGCGCGGCGCGAATGAGCTCTTCGTCGGAAGAGATCACCGACCGAGACGGTCGATCACCGCCGACAACTGCTCGGCGAAGCCCATCTCTCGCGCAATCCGGCCGAGTTGCTCGTCTGCATACAGGTCACTCTCGTCGAGGATGACGCCCAGCACCGCCTCGGGCAGCCCGATGTCCGACAGCAACCCCAGGTCGCCTTCCTCGAACGGTTCGGCGTCCTCGAGGTCGTCGGGATCGATTTCAGCATCCAGGCTGTCCAGCACTTCGGCGGCGATGTCGTAATCCAGCGCGGCGGTGGCGTCGGAGAGCAGCAACCGGGTTCCGGACGGCGCCGGACGCACGATGACAAAGAATTCATCGTCGACGTCCAGCAACCCGAATACGGCGCCGGAACTTCGCAGCTCCCGCAGTTCGGTCTCGGCGGCCGACAAACTGGTCAGCGCTTTGGGGCCCAGCGGCGCGCAGCGCCACTTGCCCTCTTCGCGCACGACCGCGACGCCGAAGCCATCGGGGGTGTCCGTAGACGGGCCTGCTGCTGAAGCCCGTTGTGCTCCCATGGCCGCCTACGCTAGTCCCTGACCTGGCCGGTGGCCAGATGAAGCCATCCCAAGCAGGCCGCTACGGACCGAACTGTGCCAACCTTGTCACTGTGGGGAAGACACCGGTGTGCGTTCTGGGGCTGGGTCTGATCGGTGGTTCGATCATGCGGGCCGCCAGCGGGGCGGGCCGTGAAGTATTCGGCTACAACCGTTCGGTCGAGGGCGTTCGCGGCGCCCGGTCCGACGGGTTCGACGCTTCCACCGACCTCAGCGAGACCCTGGCCCGGGCCGCGGCGCGCGACGCCCTGATCGTGCTGGCCGTGCCCATGCCGGCCCTGCCTTACATGCTGGCGCACATCGGCGAGTCGGCCCCCGACTGCCCACTGACCGACGTCACCAGCGTCAAGCAGGCGGTGCTCGACGAGGTCATCGCGGCGGGCCTGCTGCCGCGCTTCGTCGGCGGACATCCGATGACGGGCACCGCGCATTCGGGCTGGACGGCCGGTCACGGCGGCTTGTTCAACCGGGCACCCTGGGTGGTCAGCGTGGACGACCACGTCGACCCTCAGGTGTGGTCGATGGTGACGGAGCTGGCCCTGGACTGCGGCGCGGTGGTGGTGCCCGCCAAATCCGACGAGCACGACGCCGCCGCCGCGGCGATCTCGCACCTGCCGCACCTGCTGGCCGAGGCGCTGGCGATCACCGCCGCGGAGGTCCCTTTGGCCTTCGCCCTGGCCGCCGGCTCGTTCCGGGACGCCACCCGGGTCGCGGGCACCGCACCGGACCTGGTGCGCGCCATGTGCGAGGCCAACACCAGCCAGCTGACGCCGGCCACCGACCGCATCATCGAATTGCTGGGCCGCGCCCGCGAGTCGCTGGCGCACAACGGCTCGGTCGCCGAGCTGGTCGACGCGGGTCACGCGGCACGCACGCGGTACGAGAGTTTCCCCCGCTCCGACATCGTCACCGTCGTCGTCGGCGCGGACGGATGGCGCCAGCAGCTGGCCGCGGCCGGCCGGGCCGGCGGGGTGATCAGATCCGCTCTGCCAACCCTGGATAGTCGACGATGAAGCCGTCGGCGTCCACGACGACGGTCGTGTCTGCCACCGGCGACCGCAGCTTGATCGCGTCCAACCGGCCCTCGCTGGTGTAGCTCACGGTGGCGGCGTCGACCGTCATCTCCGGCACGTTCACATAGACCATCGGCAGCACGACCGAATCGGCCCGCTCGTGGATGCCCAGCCGCCGAATCGGAAGTGCGTTGAAGAACGGGCTGAACACCAGGTCGACGTCCAGGGCGCCGTTGTATGCCGAGCGTCGCTCTCCCTGGTGGTCCGTGATCAACCACATGTTCTCTTCGTCACGGGCGATCGCGAGCTGGCGTTCCCGCTCGGCAAGCGAGACGGTCAGCCCGAACCGCTTGGTGGCACCCTTCTCGTCCGTCTGCAGTTCGTAGAAGGCGCCGAAGGCGGGGTTGGTTGCGGTGGCCGCGGCCACGATGCGGCCGTTGGCCTTGATTCGCTTGCCTGACAACTGAATTCGTACCGATTCCATGCGCGAAATGTCCTGTGCGCGCCAGGTCAGCATCTGTGGCCAGACGCTTGCAGTCGAATCATAAGGGGCTGCGGTCACGTATCTACCGTAGGACGTCTTGGTCAACCGCGGCGTGTTTGTCCCCAACTACCGCATCACAACCACGATCGGGCCTGCTCAGCCGTCCACTGCCTGGCGCCGAAGCCCACACCGCCGCCGCCATAAGGCCGTCGAGGATCAGAGCCAAGACCGCCACCAGGAGCGCCCCGACCAAGGCGATGTGAAACTGCCGCTCCTTGATTCCGTCGATCAGATAGCGACCCAGTCCGCCCAGACTCGCGTAGGCGGCCACCGTCGCGGTCGCCACCACCTGCAGGGTCGCACTCCGTAGGCCGCCCAGTATCAGCGGCAGCGCGTTGGGCACCTCGGCACGAAACAGCACCTGCCGTTCGGACATGCCCACGGCACGCGCCGCGTCGACCACCAACGGGTCCACACCGGCGATCCCCGCGTACGTGCCAGCCAGCACGGACGGGATGCCGAGCAGCATCAGCGCCACGATCGGCGGCCCCAGACCCAGCCCGTACAGCAGCACCCCCAACAGCAGCACGCCCAGTGTCGGCAGCGCACGCAGGCCATTGACGGCGCCTACCACCAACAGTTGGCCACGGCCGGTGTGCCCGATGACCAGACCGAGCGGGATGGCGACGGCGGCCGATGCCAGCACGGCGAGCGCGGTGTATTCCAGGTGTTCGCAGGTGCGCGCCGCCAGGCCGGCCGGACCGGTCCAGTTGCCCGCGGTGGTCAGGAAGGACAGCGCCTGCGCGATGAAGTTCACCGGGCGCCCCCCACGATCGGGGACCTGATGCGGCGGCCACGCTCCCAGGGCGTGATCAGGCGGCCGGCCACGCTGATCAGCGTGTCGATGACGACGGCCAGCGTGAACATCGCGATGATCCCGGCGACGATCTGCTCGCTCTTGTTCATCTGGAATCCCGCGGTGAACCAGCTGCCGAGGCCACCGATCCCGATCACCGAACCGACCGAGACCATCGCGATGTTGGTGACCACCACCACCCGCAGCCCGGCCACTAACACCGGGATCGACAGTGGCAGTTCAACTTTCAGCATCCGGGCCAGCGGGCCGTAGCCGATGGCGATGGCCGCGTCGCGCAGTTGCGCCGGAACCGCGTCCAGAGCTTCGAGGACCGCGCGCACCATCAGGGCGGTGGTGTAGGCGCTGAGCGCGACGATCACGTTGGCCTCGTCGAGGATCCGGGTCCCGATGATCAGCGGCAGCACGACGAACAGCGCCAGCGACGGGATGGTGAAGATCACGCTGGCCGACACCGTCGTCAACCGGCGCAGCAGTGGAGCCCGCTGAACCAGCAGTCCGAGCGGCACCGCGATGGCCAGCCCGATCGCCACCGGTATCAGCGACAGGCGCAGATGAATGACGGTCAGCGCCCACGCGGTGCCCAGATGCGTCAACAGGTAGTGCATCAGGCTCGCCGCCGGACCTGCGCAGCCGCCAGCACGTCGGTGGCCAGTACGCCACCGATCACCTTTTCGGCCCGGTCCACGGCGACACCCACCGACGACGGCGAAGACAGCGCCGCGTCCAGCGCCTGACTGAGGTTGCCGTCGATGTGGAAGACCGAGCCCACCGCTGTCATGGCTTCAGCCAGGGGCTGACCGCCGCGGTGCCGGCCCAGTCCGTCGGCATCGATCCAGCCCTGCGGTGCGCCGTCAGCATCGACGACCAACGCCCAGCCGTCCGGCGATGCGGCACCCGCCAGGTCGTCAGCCGGGATCGTGGCGATCTCGTGCATCGGCAGGCCGGCCGCATCGATCAACTGAAGCCAGCGGTAGCCACGGCCCAGGCCGATGAACTTGGCCACGAAATCATTGGCCGGACGCGCGAGCAGCTGCGCCGGCTCGTCGTACTGCTGCAGGACACCGCCCGATCCGAACACGGCGACACGGTCGGCGAGCCGCAGCGCCTCGTCGATGTCGTGCGTGACGAAGACGATTGTTTTGCGCAATTCGCTTTGCAGACGCAGTATTTCGTTCTGCAATGTGTGCCGGACCACCGGGTCGACGGCGGAGAAAGCCTCGTCCATCAACAGGATTGGCGGGTCGGCGGCCAGCGCCCGCGCCACTCCCACGCGCTGCTGCTCGCCACCGGAAAGTTGCGCGGGATAGCGCGAGGCGAGTTTCGGATTCAGCCCGACGCGTTCCAGAACCTCATAGGCGGCGGCGCGAGCGGTGCGTCTGGACTGACCCCGCAGCACCGGCACCGTCGCGACGTTGTCGATAACCCGTTGGTGGGGCATCAGACCCGCGCTCTGGATGACATAGCCGATGCCGCGACGCAGTCGCACCGGATCAACCGTCGACACGTCCCGGCCGTCGACGGTGACGGTTCCCGAGGTGGGGTCCACCATCCGGTTGATCATGCGCAAGGCGGTGGTCTTACCGCATCCGGAGGATCCAACGAACACGGTCAACTTGCCCTCGGGCACTTGCAGACTCAGCCGGTCGACCGCCGTTGCGCCCCCGGCGAACACCTTGCTGACGCTGTCGAAGGTGATCACGTCAGCGCTCGATCGGTCGATCGAAACCGTTGTCATGCACCCATTTACGAGCCGCCTGGTCGGGGTCGGCACCACCGTTGCCGGCGACCGCCGCGTTGAGTTCGGCGATGCCGCCGGTGGTCAACCTGGCCGAGACCGCATCCAGCACATCCTTTAGACGGTCCGACTTCTTCTGCGAGTTCACCAGTGGCACAATGTTTCCAGCCAGGAAATTATGTTCGGGATCCTCCAGCGCAACCAGGTGGTCCTGCACCACGGCCGGTGAGGTGCTGAAAATGTTTGCCGCTGTGGCTGTCCCGTCGACCAGAGCCCGCACCGTCACCGGGCCGCCTCCGTCGTTGATCGTCATGAAGTTGCCGGAACTGATGTCGAGTCCGTACTTCTGTTTCAGGCCGATCAACCCCGACGGGCGGGTCGCGAAGGCCGACGGGGCGGCGAATCGCACCTCGGCGGAATGGGCTGCCAGGTCGGCGATGGTCTTGAGATTCCATTTGGTGGCGGTCGCCGCGGTGACGGTCACAGTGTCGGTGTCGGAAGCCGGCGATGGCGTCAAAATCGAGAGATCACCGGGCAGGCGTTGGTAGAGCTGCAATTCGACCGCATCGAGGACCGTGGCCTTCGAGTCCGGCTCGAAGTAGAGCAGTAGGTTGCCGATGTACTCCGGCACCAGGTCGATGGAGTGGTCTTTGAGAGCCGGGATGTAGGTCTCCCGGCTGCCGATGCCCATCCGCCGCCCGACGTCGAAGCCGTTGGCATGCAGTGCCTGCGCGTAGATTTCGGCGACGATCTGCGATTCCGGGAAGTCGCCCGAACCCACCACGATGGATTTCGGTCCGCCGGCGCCGGACCCGAACGGATCGGGATTGCCGCAGGCGGCCACCGGGTACACCAACAACCACAAAGCCACGGCGGTCGTTGCGCGCCGCAGCATTTTCACCCTGCCGAGACTACGTGCCCGCACCGCCACGGCGCGTGAGGAGTTTTCCTGTGATTTGGTTTCATTCCGCGCCGGATAGAGAAAGATGAACGTATGACCAGTACCACTCCTGGCTCGGTTCCGCCGGATGCCCCTCTGCCAGACCATGCGCCGTCCCGCAAGACGCCGCCGCCGCAGTCCCGTCCGCTGCCGAAAGACAAGGCGTCCGCGTTCACCAGGGCCGGTGCCCTGTGGTCGTCGCTGATCGTCGGGTTCCTGGTCCTGATCCTGCTGTTGGTCTTCATCGCCCAGAACACGGCGCAAACCGCGTTCACCTTCCTGGGCTGGCACTGGACTCTGCCACTGGGTGTGGCGATTCTGCTGGCCGCCGTCGTCGGCGGGCTGATCACCGTGGCGGTGGGTACCGCCCGGATCATTCAGTTGCGCCGCGCGGCCAAGAAGAACTTGACCGCCGCCGTGCGCTAGGACAGCTTCGCGATCTCGGCAAGTCCGCGCGAGATCAGCGGCGCCACCACCTCGGGCGCGTCGTCGGAAGCCTGGCCCTCGGCCTGCTCGGACATGCGGCGGCGGAAGTCGATACCCGCGGCGATGATGGCGAGCTTGAAGTAGGCGAGGGCCATGTAGAACTCCCACTGCCCCAGCGGCTGCCCGGACACCAGCGAGTACCGGTCGGCCAGTTCGTCGGCCGAGGGCAGTAGCGGCGACGTCCAGGCGGCCGGGGTGTCGATGATCAGATCCAGCGCCGGGTCACGGTAGACGCACATGAGCGCCGCGTCGCTGATCGGGTCACCCAGAGTCGAAAGCTCCCAGTCGACTACCGCGCGAACGATCGTCGGGTCGTCGTTGTCCAGAATGGTGTTGTCGATCCGGTAGTCGCCGTGCACGATCGACGTCCGGCTCTGCTGCGGAATCGCTTGCTGCAGCGCCGAATGCAGGCGTGCGACATCGTCGTCGCGGCGGTCCTCGGGTAACCGCACCAGGTCCCACTGCGAACCCCACCGGCGCACCTGTCGCTCCAGGTACCCGTCGGGTTTGCCGAAGTCGGCCAGCCCGACGGAAGCGGGGTCGATGCTGTGCAGGTCGACGAGAACCCGGATCAGCGAATCGACGCAGCCGTCGATGGCGCGGCGGCCGAGCGCTTCGAGTTGCGAGCGACGGCGCACCACCTGACCCTCGACGAATTCGACGATCTGGAACGGTGCGCCCAGCACCGTGTCGTCCTTACACAGGGCGATCGCGCGCGCTACCGGCACCGCCGTGTCCCGCAGCGCGGCCACCACCTTGAACTCGCGGGCCATGTCGTGCGCGGACGGCGTCAGGCCGTGCAGCGGCGGACGCCGGACCAGCCAGCTCGTCGCGTCGTCATAGACGCGGAACGTCAGGTTGGAGCGGCCGCCGGAGATGAACTCGCCGCGCAACTCACCGGTGCGCGGAACGTCCAGTGAACGCAAATACCCGTCCAGCGCAGCCAGCTCGAGGCCGTTGAGTCGGTCCACCGATGTCACCGCACTTGTTTACCAAAGCCCGGACGGCCGCGACTCACCACCTTTGGTTTCTGGGCAGCAGATCCCACACGTGCTCGGTGGCGTTCACCGTCGCCACCGTGGCCTGCCCGGTCCGGGAGAACAACAGCCGGGTCACCGAGGCGTAGTCGATGGGGAACGACAGCAGCCGGGCCGTGCCCAGAATCTCGTGCAGGATCACGTTGATCACCCCGCCGTGGCTGAACGCGGCGATCGTCTCGTCGGGGTCGGCGGCGGCCACCAGGTCGTCGACCGCGCCGCGGACCCGGGCGCGGAAGGCGTCCTCGTCCACGGTGCTGGGTAGGTGCCCCTGGGCCATGCGGGCCCACTCGTCCGGGAACTCGGTACGGATCTGCTCGATCGGAATGTAGGACGTCAGGTCTCGGTCGTACTCGGCCAGTCGATCCTCGATGTCGATGGTCAGCGCGCGGGCCTGGGCCAGCGGCTCGGCCGTCTGGATCGCGCGCCGTTGCGGGCTGCTCACCACTCGCGAGATGGGAAACCGGGCAAGCGCTTCCGGCAACCGCGCGACCTGCTGTAAACCGGTCTCGGACAGGTCGGGATCGGCGCCTTCGCCGTGTTCGCTGCGCAGCGGCAGCGCATGCCGAACCAGAAGCAGTTGCATGTGCCAAGCCTTGCATGCGGCTGCGCGGTGCGTTGCCGGCCCGATGGAGAATGCTATTCTCCGCTCCGAGAGTGGGGTGTGCCGCATGGTAAGCGCGAGCGGGACCGAACTGGATGCCCGCGTCCTGGGCCGTTGGCTGGACTCGACGAATGCGCCGGGACAGGGTGAGGAGCCGGTCCTCGAACAACTCAGCGGCGGTTCGCAGAACACCCTCTATCTCGTGCGGCGAGGACCGGGGCCGATGGTGCTGCGGATGCCCGGCCCGCGCGCCGACGCCGCGCGCGTCGACGGCTTGCTGCGCGAGATCCGGCTGGTGCGGGCGCTGCGCGGCACCGATGTGCCGCATGCGGAGTTGATCGCCGCCGACGAGACCGGCTCGGTGCTGGGCATGCCGTTCTACGTGATGCGCGCGATCGACGGGTGGAGCCCGATGGACGGCGGATGGAAAGCGCCCTTCGACACCGACCTGGCGGCCCGTCGCGAGCTCGCATTCCAGCTCGTCGAAGGAGCGGCGAAATTGGGCCGGGTCGACTGGCGCGCCCAAGGCCTGGAAGGGTTCGGCCGACCCGACGGATTCCACGAGCGGCAGGTCGACCGCTGGCTGGCCTTCCTCGACTCCTACAAGGTGCGCGAGCTGCCCGGCCTGGACGAAGCCGCGGACTGGTTGCGCCGCAACCGTCCTACGCATTACACACCCGGGATCATGCACGGCGATTACCAATTCGCGAACGTGATGTTCGCGAACGGGGCGCCGGCCCGGCTGGCGGCGATCGTGGACTGGGAGATGACCACGATCGGCGACCCGCTGCTGGACCTGGCGTGGTCGCTGCTGGGCTATGACGGTGAGGAGCCCCGCGCCGGCGGGTTCTACCTCGACATGACCGGCATGCCGCGCCGCAGCGAATTGCTGTCGCACTACGAGTCGATCAGCGGACTGTCCACCGAGAACATCGACTACTACCTGGTGCTGGCGAGCTGGAAGCTGGGCATCGTGCTGGAGAAGACCTACGCTGCGGGGGTGCGCACCGGCAAAGTCGACCCGAAGATCAAGGACGCGTTCGGGGCGATGATCCCACAGTTGATCGCCACCGCCGCCGAGTTGACGAGGTCCTGAGATGGGTTATGCCGACCAGCTTTTCGACCTGACCGACCAGGTGGTGCTGATCACCGGGGGCAGCCGCGGACTGGGACGCGAGATGGCGTTCGGGGTGGCGCGCTGCGGCGCCGACGTGGTGATCGCCAGCCGCAACATGGACAACTGCGTGACCGTCGCCAAGGAGATCGAGACGGAGACCGGCCGCACCGCCCTGCCCTACCAGGTACACGTGGGCCGTTGGGATCAACTCGACGGCCTGGTGGAAGCGGCTTACGACGCGTTCGGCAAGGTCGACACCCTGATCAACAATGCCGGCATGTCACCGCTGTACGGCAAGCTGTCCGAGGTCAGCGAGAAACTCTACGACTCCGTATTCAACCTCAATCTCAAAGGGCCGTTTCGGCTTTCGGCTTTGGTGGGCGAGCGGATGGTGGCCGCGGGCCGCGGCTCGATCATCAACGTCAGCTCGGCGGGTTCGCTGCGCCCGAGCCCGGACATCATTCCCTACGCCTCGGCCAAGGCCGGACTCAACGCGATGACGGAGGGTTTCGCGCGCGCGTTCGGCCCTACCGTCCGAGTGAATACTTTGATGGCCGGGCCGTTTCTGACCGACGTCAGCAAGGCCTGGAACCTCGAGGAACGCGACAGCGACATGTTCGGGCACCTGTCGCTCAAGCGCGCCGGCAATCCTGCCGAAATCGTCGGCGCCGCACTGTTTCTGGCGTCGGACGCGTCCAGTTTCACCACCGGCTCCATCGTGCGGGCCGACGGCGGCATTCCCTAGTGGTCAGGAGTAATCGATGGCATGGGACTTCTCTACCGAGCCGGAATTCGAGAAAAAGCTCGAGTGGGTGCGCGATTTCGTACGCGAGGAAGTGGAACCGCTCGAGGTGCTGTTCCCCGGCTGCGAGTTCCTGCCGCTGAACGACGAGCGCCGCCGCCTCGTCGACCCGCTCAAGCAGCAGGTGCGCGATCAGGGTTTGTGGGCACCACATCTGGGTCCCGAGCTCGGCGGTCAGGGCTTCGGTGCGGTCAAACTGACGCTGATCAACGAAATTCTGGGCCGCAGTCCGTGGGCACCGATCATCTTCGGGACACAGGCACCCGACACCGGCAACGCGGAAATCCTGGCCCGCTTCGGCACCCGGGAGCAGAAGGACCGGTATCTGGCCGGCCTGCTGTCCGGGGAGATCTTCTCCTGCTTCTCGATGACCGAACCGCAGGGCGGCGCCGACCCGCGGGTCTTCACCACCCGCGCGGTGCGCGACGGGGACGACTGGGTGATCACCGGGCAGAAGTTCTTCTCCTCCAACGCCTCAGTGGCCTCGTTCTTCATCGTGGTCGCCATCTCCGACCCGGAAGTGCCCGTGCACCACGGCGCGTCCACGTTCCTGATCCCGGCCGGGACACCGGGTCTCACCATCGAAGCCAACCACCATCTCGTCGGAGCCGACCCGCACGAACCCGGCCATTCACTGGTCCGCTACAACGACGTCCGGGTTGGTGCGGACGCGCTGCTCGGCGAACCGGGCCAGGGCTTCCTGATCCTGCAGACGCGACTGGCCGGCGGGCGCCTGCACCACGCCATGCGGTCCATCGGCATGGCGCAGCGGGCCATCGAGATGATGTCGCGTCGGGCGAAAAGCCGCTTCACGCAAGGCAGTTCGCTGGCCGACAAGCAGTTGGTGCAGGAGTTCATCGCCGACTCGCACACCGAGCTGATCCCCTTCCGGCTCACCGTCCTGCACGCCGCCTGGCTGATCGACAACGGCGACGAGCGCGCGGCCCGCGCCGAAATCGGCGTCTGCAAGATACTGGCGTCCCAGGTGCTGAAATCGATTGCGCTGCGCGCCATTCAGGTGCACGGAGCGCTCGGGCTCAGTGATCAACTGCCCCTGGTCAACGTGCTGCTCGGCGGCATCGCCCTGGGCCTGGCCGACGGGCCGACGGAGGCGCACAAGGTCAACCTGGCCCGGATGCTGCTCAAGGGCTACCAGGCCGAAGAAGGCGACTGGCCCAGCGAGATGCTCGACATTCGCCGCGAGGCGGCGCGCAAGAAGTACGCCGGGCTGATCGATCGCGTCCCGGCACTTCCTGATCAGCGATGAGCGACCGGGTGCGCCTTGCAGGCGGGTGATGGAGCGGGCGGGTTTGTCCAGCAAGGCGTCAGCTCGGGCAAGGGATCGGCAGGGGGATGAAGCTGCCGCCCGTTGGCCAGCACAATCCCGGCGGAAGCGGCGGCGGGGGCTGGTACCCACGGGTGGGTTCTCTTGCCGGCGGGTTGGGGCCGTCCCAGACGTTCTGTGCGACGTTGCCCTTGCCGAAGTCGACGTACCACCACTGGTGGCAGACGTTGTCGTCCCAAATCACCGGGTTGTACTGACGGTTTCCCGTGGCCACTGGCGGATCACCCGGGCACCAGGTGAATGGGCCATCAGATCCATCTCCGGGCTGCGGTTGGGCGTCGGCGATTGCGGCGGACAGTGCCACTCCGGCGATCGCAACACCGATTGGCAAGAACGCAGCCGCGAAGGCTTTCCTGACGCGCATCTCTATTACCCTTCTCGAAGTGATACAGCCGTATCAACATGTGTGTCATCTGACTACAGCGAAAAGCATGCAGCAGCCGTCTTGGAGAATTCTTGGAACGGCTCGACGACGCCGATACGAGGGGGTTTACGGTGGCACCGTCGCCATGATGCGGCGGTATGTGGGGTCGGCTGACCGGCCGGGCCCGGAAGACATCGAGCACCTGGTGAAGTTCTGCCTGCTCGGGCTGGGAGTCCGTTGATGCGCGCCATCCTCTGCAATGCTTACGGCCCCCCGGAGGAGCTGGCGCTGGCCGAGGTTGCCGACCCGCAGCCGGCGCCCGGGCAGTTGCTGGTGCGGGTGCATGCCGCTGCCGTGAATTTCCCGGACGTGCTGTTCATCGCAGGCAAGTACCAGATCAAGATCCCGCCGCCGTTCATCCCCGGCAACGAGATCGCCGGCGAGGTGGTGGCCGTCGGCACCGGAGTGACCACGAAGTTGGGCCAGCGGGTGTTCGGCGCGACGTTCGGGGCGTTCGCGGAGTTGGCGGTGCTGGATGCGGCGACTGCCGCGCCGGTTCCCGACGGCGTCGACTTCGCCTCCGCCGCCGCATTCGGCGTGACCTACCGCACGGCTTATCACGCGTTGCGCTCGGTCGCCCGCGTCGCGCCGGGTGAGTGGGTGGTGGTGCTGGGGGCGGCGGGCGGAGTCGGCCTGGCCGCGGTCGACCTGGCCGTTGCGATGGGCGCGCGGGTACTGGCGGCGGCGTCGAGCCCGAAAAAGCTGGACCTGTGCCGGGAGCGTGGCGCGGAGGCGACCGTCGATTACGACAACGAGGACCTGAAGCTGCGCATCCGCGAGCTGACCGGCGACAGCGCCCGCGCGGTGCTGGACCCGGTGGGTGGATCGTATGCGGAGCCCGCGCTGCGCGGCCTGGCCCGCGGCGGCATGTTCGTCACGCTCGGCTACGCGGCCGGCTCCATCCCGGCCATTCCGCTGAATCTGGTGATGCTCAAAGACATCACGGTTCGCGGCATGGAGATTCGCACCTTCGCCGACGACTATCCCGACGAGTGCGCCCGCGATATCGCCGAGCTCTCGCAGATGTTCGCCGACGGCAAGATCCGCCCCTACATCGGCGCGCGGTTCCCGTTGGCGGAAACCGCGGCGGCACTGCGCTTTGTCGCCGACCGCAAAGTGCTGGGCAAGGTCATCATCGACGTCGCCTGAAGGTCAGCGCAACCCCCGCGAGCAGACACAAAATCGCGGTTGGAGCGCTAGCTCCACGCGATTTTGTGTCTGCTCGGCCCAACTAGGGGACCACGATGTTGAAGTTGGGGTCGGGTTGATCGAGCACCGCCAGCAGCGACTGCAGTGCACCCTGGTCTCCGGACACCTCAAGACCAGGTGAGGTGAAGTCGCCCATCGCCACCCCGAGAAGCCGGAACTTGGTGTCCAGCTTGACCGTAACCGCCGCGGTGCCGGGGTCGGCGGGGACCCGGCGCTGCACCAGCACACCGTTGCGCAACGCCAGCCGGTAGTTGGCGTCCAGGTCGGCAAAAGTGATGTCGATCGCGATGTCCAGATTCCAGCTGCGCGGACCGTTCACCCGGATCGCGAGTCCGTCGAAGATCTGTTCCGGCGTCAATTGCGACAGCAGGCTCAGCGAGGTCGCCTGGGTGGCCGTCCCGAAGTTGCCGACGCGCAACTCGGTGGCCCCGCTCATGAAAAAGTTGCGCCAGGTCGCGTTCTCGGCGCCGTAGCCCAACTGCTCGAGGGTGTCCGCATACAGCTCGCGGGCCGGACCGTGATGTTCGTCGGTGAACATCGCGTGATCTAACAGTGTTGCCGCCCAACGGAAATCGCCGGAATCGAAGGCAGCGCGGGCCAGCTCGACGACTCTATCGATGCCGCCGAGAGCCTCAACGTACCGCGGGCCCAGTGCCTCGGGCGGGTGCGGCCACAGCCGGCCCGGGTTGCCGTCGAACCAGCCCATGTATCGCTGGTAGACGGCCTTGACGTTATGGCTGACCGAACCGTAGTAACCGCGGGCATGCCAGGCCTGGTCCAATGCCGGTGGCATCTGGAACATCTCAGCGATCTCCACACCGGTGAAGCCCTGGTTGAGCAGCCGCAGCGTCTGGTCGTGCAGGTACGCGTACAAGTCGCGCTGCAGCGAGAGGAATTCGACGATGTGGTCGTGTCCCCAGGTGGGCCAGTGGTGGGATGCGAAAACCACGTCGGCGCGGTCGGCGAAGGTGTCGATCGCCTCCGTGAGATACCCCGACCAGGCATGCGGGTCACGCACCAGTGCGCCGCGCAGCGTCAACAGGTTGTGCAGGTTGTGGGTCGCGTTCTCGGCCATGCACAATGCGCGGAATTGCGGGAAATAGAAATGCATTTCAGCGGGGGCCTCGGTGCCTGGCGCCATCTGGAACTCGATCTGCACACCGTCGACGGTGTGCGTCTCCCCGGTCTTCTTGATATCGATGGTCGGGACGATCAGCCCGACCTCGCCGGTGGACGGCGTCTGCCCCAGACCGCAGCCCACCTGCCCGGACGGTCCCCGATCCAGCAGCGTGCCGTACATGTAGGTCGCGCGGCGTGTCATCGCCGGTCCGGCATAGACGTTCTCCTGCACGGCGTGTGTGGTGAAGCCCTCGGGCGCCAGCACCGCCACCTTGCCGGCATCCACGTCGGCCTGCGATGTCACCCCGAGCACACCGCCGAAGTGGTCGACGTGGCTATGGGTGTAGATCACCGCGACGACCGGCCGCTCACCGCCGCGGTGGGCGCGGTACAGCTCCAGCGCGGCCGCGGCCACCTCGGTGGAGACCAGCGGGTCGATCACGATGACTCCGGTGTCGCCCTCGATGAAACTGATGTTGGAGAGGTCGAATCCCCGAACCTGATAGATCCCCGGCACCACCTCGTACAGGCCCTGCTTGGCGGCCAGCGTCGACTGCCGCCAGAGGCTGGGGTGCACCGACGTGGGTGCGGATCCGCTCAGGAACGAGTACACGTCGTTGTCCCACACCACGCGGCCGTCGGCCGCCTTGATGACGCACGGCGTCAGCGCGGCGATAAAGCCGCGATCGGCGTCGTCGAAATCCCTTGTGTCATCGAACGGTAGCGCATGCCGGCTATGTGCCGACTCAATTGTCGCGGTAGGAGGCTTGTGATCCACCGGCACTACCTTGCCATTAATCGGGCCGTCCCGAGCCACAACTCGCGTGCAAATTAATTGTCCTTGGACCCTAGCCATTCCAACCAGTGAAGTCGCATACTGCCGGGGCGGTCCGCAATGACGCTGGACCGCTACAACGGCAAAGGAGCACAGGTGAAGCGTGGACTGACGGTCGCTGTGGCCGGGGCGGCCATTCTGGTCGCGGGTCTTTCCGGATGTTCGGACAACAAGTCGAACACCAGCAGCGGTTCCTCGAGCGCGACGTCAAGCGGAGGCGGCGGGGCCTCCGGGACGAAGGTGATCATCGACGGGCAGGACCAGCACGTAACCGGCACGACTGTGTGCACGACGGCGGCCGGCAACGTCAACATCGCGATCGGCGGCCAGGCGACCGGCATCGCCGCGGTGCTGACCGACGCCAACCCGCCCGAGGTGAAGTCCGTCGGACTCGGCAACGTCAACGGCGTCACCCTCGCGTACACCTCAGGCACCGGACAGGGCAAGGCCGAGGCGACCAAGAACGGCAACGCCTACAAGATCACCGGTACGGCCACCGGGGTTGACATGGCCAACCCGATGTCGCCGGTGAACAAGCCCTTCGAAATCGACGTCACCTGCTCCTAATGTGATGACGCGGGCGGTTGCCGACCATTGACCGGCAACCGCACCGCGAACTCGGTATGGCCGGGTCGGCTGTTCACCGTAATGATCCCCCCGTGTGCTTTGACCACGGCCGACACGATCGCCAAACCCAGTCCCGTACTGCCGCCCTTGCGCGAGCGTGAGCTGTCCCCGCGCGCGAAGCGCTCGAACACCTCTGACTGCTGCGCCGCCGGAATCCCCGGGCCGTTATCGATCACCTGCAGCAGCGTGTGCGTCGGCTCGGTGCTCAGCCGGGTGGTGACCACGGTGCCCGGCGCGGTGTGAATGCGGGCATTGGCCAGCAAATTGGCCATTACCTGACGCAGCCGCGCCTCGTCGCCGGTCGCCATCACCGGTTCGGGCGGCAGATCGAGTTCCCACTGATGTTCGGCCCCGGCGATGTGAGCGTCGCTGACGGCGTCCACCGCCAATCGGGACAGGTCGACCGGCTCACGCTCCAGCGGCCGGCCGGAGTCCAGCCGGGCCAGCAGCAGCAGGTCTTCGACCAGACGCGTGATCCGGTCGGTCTCGGACGCGACCCGGCTCATGGCGTGCGCGACGGCTTCCCGATCGTCACCCATGCGTTGAGCGAGTTCGGTGTAGCCGCGGATCGCCGCCAATGGTGTGCGCAGTTCGTGGCTGGCGTCAGCGACGAACTGGCGCACCCGCGTCTCGCTGGCCTGCCGGGTCGACAGCGCGGCGGAGATGTGATCCAGCATCCGGTTGAGCGCCGAACCGAGTTGCCCCACTTCGGTAGAGGGGTTCGCATCGGCTTCGGGCACCCGTACCGGCAGCTCCACCTCGCCGCGATCCAGCGGCAGGTCTGCCACTTTGGTCGCGGTCTGGGAAACCCGCTGCAACGGTGCCAGTGCCCGCCGGATCGTCACCACACCCGCGGCGGTCGCGGCGGCCATGGCGATCAGGGTGACGATGCCGAAGATGACGAGCATCCGAAACCCGGTGGCGTCGATGTTGGACATCGACAAGCCGGTCACGATCACGTCGGCCCGGTTGCGGCTCGGCGCGGCCACCACCCGGTAGCGGCCGAGACCGTCGAGATTCAACGTCACCGGCGAGCGGCTGCCGGCGATCTGCTCCAGCTGATGCTGGGCGGTCGGCGTCAAAGCCGCCCGGGTGCCGCTACTGGTCAGATAACCCGCGTCCAGCGTCACGCCGTCACTGACGACCGCGGCGACCATGCCGGCGGGCTGACCCGGAGCGTCCAGGAACCTGGGGCCCGGACCGGTCTTGGGGACGCGCGGCTCGTGGTGCCGGGGCGATTCGGGATACAGCAACGAGGATCGGTACGAGGTACCGCTGAGCTGGCTGTCCAACTGCGCGAGCAAATGGTGGCGCAACGCGAGTTCTGTTGCGGCGGTGATGCCGAGGCACACGACGGCGAGAATCGTGACCTGCCCGACGATGAGGCGCCGACGCAGCGACCAGACCCGCGGGCTCCTAGCGCGCCGGCTTGAGGACATACCCTGCGCCGCGCAGCGTGTGGATCATGGGTTCGCGACCGTTGTCGATCTTCTTGCGCAGGTATGAGATGTAGAGCTCGACGATGTTGGACCGGCCGCCGAAGTCATAGCTCCATACGCGGTCCAGAATCTGCGCCTTGCTCAGCACCCGCTTGGCGTTGCGCATCATGAACCGCAGCAGTTCGAACTCGGTGGAAGTCAACGAAATCGGTTCACCGGCCCGGGTCACCTCATGGCTGTCCTCGTCGAGGACCAGGTCACCGACGACCAGCTGGGCGCCGCTGTCGACGGTGGTGACGCCGGTGCGTCGCAGCAATGCGCGCAACCGCAGGACCACTTCTTCGATGCTGAACGGCTTGGTGACGTAATCGTCTCCGCCGGCGGTCAATCCGGCGATCCGGTCTTCCACCGCGTCCTTGGCCGTCAGCAGCAGCACCGGCAGCCCGGGATTCTCCTGGCGCAACCGGTGCAACACGTCCAGGCCGCTCATGTCCGGCAACATGACGTCGAGGACGACAACGTCTGGGCGGTCAGCACGGGCGGCGGAGATGGCCGAAGAGCCGTCGCCGGCCGTGACGATGTTCCATCCCTCATACCGCAGGGCCATCGACACCATCTCGGCCAAGACCGGTTCGTCATCCACCACCAGCACGGTGACCGGTTGACCGTCGGCGCGGCACATGACCACGCGCTCTGTTCGGGGAGCCGCCACGAGTTCCAGTATCCGCACCCGACTGGGCCGAGGCTATGGCATCCCTATGCGCCGGCTGTGTAACGAAAGAATCCCGTGGCCGCAGTTGCGGTCACGGGACCTTCCCGGTGTGCCGTTGGGTCAGTACCAGTTTCGCCTGCCGGCGACGGGACGGCCGACGGAGCCCATGGCCCACATGACCGCACCGACAACGAGCAGGACCACTCCAAGCACTGTCAACAAATGCACGCCGAAGACGAAACCTAGGATCAGCAACAGGGCGCCGACGACAATCATGGGATCTTTCCTTTACCTAGCAGGGACATAACTGATTGATTGCATTGCACTGGGCTGCGGCAACTTGGGCGCGTGGCAATCTTTCACTTTCGGATTTACGCCCATGTAATTCAGTGGGCCCGCTATGACCGTCACTGCAACGGTTCCCAGTGAGGCACAACTGGTTTCCTCGCCCTTGAAGTAGTCTCGCTGCCAGGCTGCGAGGACTCCGATGAGCAGCCAGACCAGAACAATTGCCCCGAGAATTCCGCGACCGCGATACATAGGGACCTCCATTGTTGCCCGAAACAATTCCCGTCCGTGCAGCGTTGCCCGTTGTACTCGTGCCTAAACATGAAAATGGCGGAAGGACTGCCGCAGATTCAGGCTTGCGCGCCTTGCGCGGCGAGCCAGGAAGCGGCCCGCCTATTCGAAGCGCGCGACAACCAGGCGTCCTGAATCAGCTCGGTCAACTCTGTCAGGCTGATCTCGGCCAACCGGCTCGACCGCACCAGCACCGAGGGGTGCCCGTCGAAATGGGAAGAACTGAAGAAGGGCGATTCAGGGTCCTGGATCAGGGCGAGCTTGTCGCTCTCCGACTCCACCCACAGCATGATCACGTCCGCCCATCGCTCTCCGCTGTCGGGATCGGCGCAATCGGGCTGGGGAGTGCGGAAGAACACGAACGACTTCCCGCCCACCTGGTAGATCGGGTTGCCCTTCGGCCCCTCCAGACGCTTGACGTGCGGCATGGACGCGGCGATCCGATGCACGTCGCGGACCGTGGCAGGGCGATCAGCCATAACGGCGACGATACCGGCCGGGTCTGACGGTCGGCGTCTGTAGCATGGGCAACCGTAAAGGGTTGCTGCAGAGGGGGATAACGGCACGGTGACTGATACCTTGTTCGCCGACGTCTCGGAATACCAAGTGCCGGTTAATGACTCATATCCGTACCCGGTGCTATCGATTCGCGTGAGCGACGGCACCTACCGGGATCATAATTTCGCCCGCAACTACGCCTGGATGCGCGGCGCAATCGACAGTGGCCGCCTGACATTCGGCATCGTCTACACCTACGTCCGCCCCAATTGGCTGGCCAACGCCGACACCGTGCGCGCGATGATCGACGCGGAAGGCGGCCTGCACCCACGGGTTGCCCTGATGCTCGACGTCGAGTCCGGGGGCAACCCGCCCGGTGACGGGTCGAGCTGGATCAATGCCCTTTACTGGAATCTGGCTGACTACGCGGGCTCGGCGGCCCGAATCATCGGATATGCCAACGCTTATGACTTCTTCAATATGTGGCGGGTGCGTCCAGCCGGGCTTCGGGTGGTCGCGGCAGGATACGGATCGAATCCCAATCTGCCCGGGCAGGTCGCGCACCAGTACACCGACGGCAACGGCTACAGCCCGAATCTTCCGCAGGGCGCGCCGCCGTTCGGCCGTTGCGACATGAACTCCGCCGATGGACTCACTCCGCAACAATTCGCCGCCGCGTGCGGCATCACCACGAACGAAGGATGGCTGATGGCTCTTTCCGACGACGAACAGACCGAACTGCTCAACAAGGTGCGCGACATCTGGGACCAGTTACGCGGGCCCGACGGCGCGGGCTGGCCCCAGCTCGGGCAGAACAGTCAGGGCCAGAATCTGACCCCGGTGGACGCGATCGCCGCGATCAAGAAGGACCTGGAGAAGCCGGCTGAGAACCGGGCCGAAGGCTAGCCCGGTATTCCGGGAATGCCGAACAGGATTCCTCCGGTACCGCCACCACCGTCTCGCCCGTCGGACCCGGCTAAGCCCTGCGGAGGAGCTCCGGCACCGCCGAGCG
>NZ_LKTM01000356.1 GCF_001417955.2 Mycobacterium gordonae
ACCGCACGCGGGTCATCGCGACTATGTGACGCCATTTACCGCTGAAGATTCACCGCCACTTACCTCTGAAAATCACAGCGTTCCGTTCCGACCGCGGGGCGCGGTCCGATCAGGGCGTGCCGTTTGAAGTTCCCCTAGCGGCAGCCTCTTACGGTGAAGTCACCGGTGTGGATCATGCCGATGGGAGGGCGTGGGCTGCGCGGGACGTCATATGTTCAACCAGCGAGAGGATGTGATGGCTGTGGCGATGGTCGAGAAGACGAACCGAGCCTGCCTAGACGCGTGCGTCGAATGCCAACAGGCGTGCGAGACTTGCAATTACAACTGTTGCGCCCAAGACGGGCAGATGGCCGAGTGCGCGCGATTGTGCTTGGACTGCGCCGCGATATGCGCGGCTTGCGTGACCTTGCTGTCGCGTGGGTCGCGCTGGGCGGCGCAGCTGTGTCAGCTGTGCGCGCAGGTGTGCGACGCGTGCGCGGCCGAATGTGACAAGTACGACCGCGATTACTGTCGCGAATGCGCGCAGGCGTGCCGGCGCTGCGCCGAGCAGTGCCGGTCGATGGCTGGCTGAGTGCTGCTCGTTGCCGTGCGGATCGCCCTCGGGGCGATGCGTAGTACGACGTTGTTGGCACGCTTGCGAGTGTGTTGACTATGCCTGGGCGTTGCGGGAATCGGCGCTGTCGGTGGCGGTTTCGATGATGCGGCAGATGGTGGCGGTTTCTCCGCGGCGTTGGTCGTCGCGCGCGCTCTGGCGCACCGATGCCAGGGTGGCGCGCAGCGCGCGCAGATCGGCGATGGTGCGGTTGATATCGCGGATGTGGGCGTCGAGAAGCTCGGTGACGCGCTGGCAGGGCACGGCTCCTTGGCGTTGCAGCTCGAGAATGTTCTTGATCTCGGAAAGCGTCAGACCGAGGGTCTTGGCGCGGCGGATGAAATCGAGGATCTTGATGTCGGCCTCGGTGAACAACCGGTAGCCGGCCTCGGTGCGTTCTGCGGACGGCAGCAGCCCCTTGGCTTCCCAAAGCCGGATGGCTTTCACGCTGACGCCGACCGCCTTGGCGGCGGCACCCACGGTGTGGCTCATCGCAATCATCCTTTCCTCGCCCGTCCCACTCCAGTATTGACCTTGTCCTTGGAGGAGGGTTCTAGCGTGGGGTCGCCGAGGAAAACAACAGGTCAGATGTCAAGGAGATGGGATGGACACCATCACGTTGCGGGTGCGTGGCATGTCGTGTGCGGGGTGCGAGGAGCGTATCGGCGCGGTGCTGCGCCGTGTGGAGGGCGTCCGCGACGTCAGCGCCGACCACGTCTCCGGGCGCGTGCAGATCCGCGTCGGGGCGGAGCTACCGGGGCGGGAGGTGCTCGTTGAGCGGATCGCCGGCGCCGGCTATGAGGTCGTCGAGGAGGCGCCCCGATGAGCACGTTAACCTGGGACGAACATACCCAGGGCGAACGGCCCCGGTTGTGGGCCTCAGAGCCGAGTCGGCATCTCGGGCATCGGCGGATTCGGGCCAAGATCGCGGGCCTGCACTGCTCGTTGTGCACCGGCACGATCGAAAAGGCCCTGGGCCGGCTGGACGGGGTGGGTCAGGTGGCGGTGAGCCTGACGCATGAGCAGGTGCTGGTCGACTACGACCAGGACCGGATCACCCCCGAGCGAATCCTGGCCAACCTGCGCGATGTCGGCTATGAGCTGTATGACCCGCGCAAGCTGCGCGCGTTCGAAGACGAAGAACGCGACCTGGTGCGTGAAGGCAGGCGGCTGTTCACCGCAATCGGCCTGTCGCTGATAGCGATGATCCAGATCGCCCAGGGCTACTGGAACATCCTCTGCGCCACCCTGTTGGTGATGGCGTTCGCGCTGGTGTTCGCGGTGGTGCGGCGCTCGGGCACGGGCCGGGCGGTCGGTTCGGCGCTGGCGGTGATGGGACCCGGTGCGCTCGCGCTGGCGCTGCGCGTCAGCAGGGTGCTGCACGCGCCGGTGACCGGCTGGGTCACCGCGGTGTTGGCGGCGGCGACGGTGTTTGGCGTGGCGGCACATATTTTGCGGATGGCCTACCAGTCGCTGCGCCGCGGCATCCTCAACCAGCATGTGCTGCAGGAAGCCGCGGCGTTCGCCGGGCTGGTCGGCGGGGTGATCGGGCTGAGCGGGGTGTTGCCGGGATTTCCGACCGAGCAGTTCTTCACCGTCGCGGTCGCGGTGGCCACCTATCACATCTTCTCCGAGTGGTTGTCGCTGCTGGTCAAGACCCGCTCCAGTCAGGCGGTCAAAAAGCTGCTGGACCTGCAGCCCGACCTGGCCCGGCTGGTTGCCGACGACGGCACCGAAGCCGAGGTGCCGGTCGAAGACGTCGCGGTGGGTCAACGCATCCGGGTGCGCCCCGGTGAGCGCATCCCGCTGGACGGGCGGATCGTCTCGGGCGAATCGGCGGTCGATTTCTCGTTGGTGACCGGCGAGCCGGTGCCCGTCGAGCGCGGCCCGGACCAGGAGGTGGTTGGCGGGGCGATTAACGGCACCGGAAGCCTGCTCATCGAGGTCACCGCCGCCGGCGCCGAAGGCTTTCTCGCGCAGGTGATCCGGCACGTGGAGGACGCCCGCGCGCTCAAGCCCGGCATCTTGCACCTGGTGGACCGGGTGCTGCGGGTCTACACCCCCACCGTGCTGTCGATCTCGGCTGCGGCCCTGGTGGGCTGGCTGGTCGTGAGTTGGGCGGTCACCGGGACCGCGGATGTGCGGCACGCGGTGTTCGCCGCCCTGGGCGTGCTGGTGATGGGTTACCCGTGCGCGGTTGGCATCGCCGCCCCGCTGGCGATCGTGCGCGGCACCGGCGCCGCCGCCGACCGCGGCATCATCATGCGCACCGGGGAGGCGTTCCAAACGTTTCGGCTGGTGGGCCGCATCGTGTTGGACAAGACCGGCACCCTCACCGAAGGCAAACCCACCGTGCGCGCGATCGAGGCCATCGACGCCGACACCGACCGGCTGTTGGGCCTGGCCGCCGCCGCGGAAAGCCACTCCGAGCACCCCCTGGGCGAGGCGATCGTGGCCGCCGCCGGCGAGCGCGGGCTCCCCCTGGGCGAGGTGAGCGGGTTCGCGTCGATCACCGGCGGCGGGGTGCGCGCCACGGTGGACGGTCACGCGGTGCTGGTGGGTCGCCCCGGCCTGGTGGAGGAGGCCGGCATCGACCTAACGTTGGTGCGCGCTCGCATCCACGGGCTGGAATCGGCAGGGCACACCGTGATCGCCGTGGCCGCTGACAAGCAGGCCCTTGGGGTGATCGCGCTGGGCGACGAGCCGCGCCTGGACGCCGCCGCGGCGGTGGCCGCCATGCGCCAACGGGGCATGACTCCGGTGCTGGTCACCGGGGATAACGAGCGCGCCGCCCGCCATGTCGCGGCCCGGCTCGGCATCACCGAGGTGCGCGCCGGGGTGCGCCCGGAGGGCAAGGCCGCGATCGTGCGCGAGCTGCAGGCCGACGGCACCCGGGTGGCGATGGTCGGCGACGGCATCAACGACGCGCCGGCGTTGATGCAGGCCGACGTGGGCGTCGCCGCCGGCGGCGGCACCGACATCGCCGTGGAGTCGGCCGACATCGTGCTGCTGCGCGACGAGGTCAGCGCGATCCTGGACGCGCAAGAGATCAGCGCACACGCCTACGGGCGTACCCGCGGCAACGTGGCCTTGGCGTTCACCTTCAACGGGATCGGCATCCCGCTGGCCACCACCGGGTTGATCTCGCCGATCTGGGCGATGCTGGCCATGGTCGCCTCGGTCACATCGATCTTCATCAACTCCATCGGCACCCGCCCCAGGCTGCTCACCGACGCCATCGGCAGCGTGGGCCGGCCCGTGAGCACCCAGACGACGTCGCGGCAGGAGGGGAACGATGGCAGCTCACCCGTGCTCACCGTCCCCGTCGGCGCCACCCGCACCATCACCCTGGAGGCACCCCACCCCGGCACCTACAGCTTCCACTGCTCGAGCAGCATGCACACCGGACACATCATCGCCGACTGATCCCACCCGCGCTACCCCCGAACCACACTGCACCGCAACAGCATTCGCGACAACCCCGAAAGGTGAGCACAGACCGTGACCGACCCCGCATCGCCGACCACATCCACGCCCAGCCCGCACCACCGGATAACCGGTGACTCGGGTCGCCACCGCCCGCGCCATCTGGTGCTCGCGCCGATGCCACGCACGCTGACCAGTCAACGCGTTGCCCGCCGAGATGACTAATCAGCCGAGGGACTCGGTGCAGGGAGTGCCGCGGGGCATGCTCGCGGTGTTGACCGCGGCCGCGTTCGTGATCTTCGCGCAGATCTTCATGATCGCGCCGATCCTGCCCGCGCTGGCCCGCGCGTTCGTCACCACCCCTGGGATGGTCGGGCTGGCCGTGCCCGCCTACCTCATCCCCTACGGGGCGATGACCCTGGTGTGGGGTCCGGTCTCCGACCGGATCGGGCGCCGTCCGGTTATCATCGGGTCGCTCGCCGCGTTCACCCTGTTGACCGGCCTCACCGCGCTTGCCCCCACCGCGGCGGTGTTCATCTGGCTGCGGGTGGCCACCGCGGTCGGCGCCAGCGGCGTGGTGCCCATCGCGCTGGCGTTGATCGGCGACCGAGTCCCGTACGCGCAGCGAGGCCGCGCCCTGGGCTGGCTGTTCGGCGGCATGGCCGGAGGCATCGCCTTCGGCGCCGCCGGTGGCGCGCTGGGCCAACCCATGCTCGGCTGGCCCGGCCTGTTCCTCGCCGCGGCCGCGGCAGGGGCAGTGCTGCTCGGCGCGGCGGTGGCGCTGCAGTCGCTGCCGCCCACACCCCGCCCGGCCACTCCACCCCCGCTGCGGGCGGTCGCGGCCGGGTTCACTGAGCTGCTGCGCCAGCCGCGGGCCCGCCTCACCTACGGCTACGTGCTACTCAATGCGGTGGTGCAATCCGGCGTCTACACCTGGCTGGGGATCTTCGTGCAGCAGCGGTTCGGGCTCGGCGAACTCGGCATCGGCCTGACGCTGCTCGGCTACGGAATCCCCGGATTCCTGTTCGGCCCGCTCATCGGCCGCGCCGTCGACCGCTACGGCCGCGCCCGCATCATCCCCGCTGGCGTCGCACTGACCGCCGCCTGCGCCCTGGCGCTGGCTGCCCCGTTGCCCCGCCTCGGGGTGCAGGCCGCGATCGTGGCACTCTCGCTGGGCTACGACATGACCCAGCCGCCGTTGGCCGGCATCGTCACCGACCTGCGCGGCCACCGCGGTCAGGCCATGGGCCTTAACGTCTTCACCCTTTTCACGGGCCTCGGGCTGGGCAGCCTCCTGTTCCAAGCCGCGCTCACCGCTGGCTTCACACCTGCGTTCGCCGCCTTCGGTCTGGCCGCGCTGGTCGCCGCCGCCCTCGCCGTGCCGCTGTTCCGCCACGAACGACCCCACGCCCCCACCGCAGACCCGGCATGACATCCCCACGGCCCCGTTTCCTTCGTACGATCGGCCGGGGAATGCTGGTCCTGCCCATCGCCGCCGTGTAGTCACCCGCAGCTCGCCGGCGCGGAGTCACCCTGCTTGCCACGTGCGTGGTTGAGGCCCGCCATGGCGACGTCCACGGCCAGTTACGACCCCACGCCCGACATCCACGTCGGTGACATGGAGACATCGCAGACTCCGCCCGGCGCTACATCGTGTACATGTAGCCGGCGTCGTTACCAGCTCCTACACGGCCGATCGAACTCACTCTTACAGATAAGTCGACGAAACTGATTGTTTTCGAAGGCCCGCAACGGGATCCCCTTACGGGCGGCGCGGCGTCGCCCTTGCTGCGCTCAACTGACTGGGGCTTGCGATGATTCGTTCGGCTGCTTAGGCGACCCCCATCGCTGGCAAACGGGTGGTCCCATGGCCGTGGCTAACCCCTGCTCAAACCGCTCCCATCACCATGGCAGTCGACATTCGGCCGCCTGCTGACACGGCCGACATAGGGAGCGGATCCCTGGTATCCGCGAACTTGGTGCGACTATTGGGTTCATGGCGAAGACGTCTCGTAGATCAGATGACGCCCCTGGTCCCGAACCCGGCTTTCCACCGTGGTTCTCGGCGTTTCTGGCCGATCGCGCTGTCCGCAAGCCATCGCCGCACACGGCCAAGGCATACCGGCAGGACTTTGCCGCGATCGCCGAGCTTTTGGCTGGCGATCGCGCACGGATCGGCGAGCTGCGAACGAGCGTCATCACGAAGGAGGCGATGCGGGCGGCGTTTGCCGCCTACGCCGATACCCACGAGGCCGCATCGATCCGGCGCTGTTGGTCGACGTGGAACACATTGTGCGACTTCCTTTACAACAGCGAACGGATCCCGTCCAACCCGATGTCGTTGATCGGTCGCCCCAAAGTCCCCAAATCGTTGCCGAAGGGACTGGGCGCCGAGACCGTGTCGGGGCTTCTGGCGGCGATCGACGCCGACAGCGGGTCGCAGCGCCGCAGCGACTGGCCCGAACGCGACGCGGCCCTAGTATTGACCGCGGTGCTGGCGGGATTGCGAGCCGACGAGCTGCTTCGCGCCAACGTCGGCGACATCCGCACAACCACCGAGGGCGGCGGTGTGATCCACGTCCGCGGTAAGGGCAACAAGGATCGCCGAATCCCGGTGGAGGAGGGGTTAATCAAGGTTTTGGAATCCTATTTTGACTCGCGTGCAGGCCGCTTTCCCGCCGACACCAAGCGTCGGGGCCCGAGCACCGGGTTCGGGGCATGGCCGACGACCGCCGCCCTGTTCGTCGGCCGCGACGGTGACCGAATCACCCGCGGCGTACTGCAATACCGGATACTTCGGGCGTTCAAAAGGGCTGGCCTGAACAGTCAACGCGCGCGTGGAGCCATGGTCCACGCCCTCAGGCATGAGTTCGCTACACAACTGGCTAACGTCGACACTAGTGTTTACGCGCTGATGAAGCTGCTCGGACACGAATCGATGGTGACATCGCAGCGCTACGTCGACGGGGCCGGCGCCGAAAATCGTGCCGCTGCAGCCCGAAACCCGCTCTACGACCTTCTGTCTTGATCGTCATGGTGTGCGGTTTTGGGCTTTGATGACCCGTCTCAGGCTTTCTCGCGCGGCGCATAGCTCGTCTTGCAGCTCGGCGACATGTCTTTTGGCGGAGTCGGTTTCGATGGTGCGAGCGTCGCGCTCGGCGACGAGTCGACGGTTGACGGCTTCCAGGTCCGCGACGCGCGCGGTCAGAAGCGCCCGATCGGGTCCTTCGATTTCGGCGCCGAGTTGCAAGCGCAGGCGCTGTTGGAGTTTGTCGCGCTCGGCCCGCAGTGTTTTGACCTGATCTCGCGCGATGGCGAGGTCGGTGCGAAGACTGGCCGGTGTCGTGCTGTGGTTGCCGCAGGGCGTTGGCATCGGGGTGGGACTGTGGTTGGCCTGGCGACCTCGAGCGGCGTCGATGTGTTCGCGGATTCCTGGGGCGTAGACGAGCCACGTGGACACCCCGGCGGCGTTGGCTACCGCGGTGAAGGTGATCGAGGCGCCGTCGGCTTCCATCGCCTCAAGGGCGGCCAGTGTCCGTCGCCGCTTGAGCTCACTGTCTTTGGCGCGGGCCGCTTTCAGCGCTGCGGCGCGAGCCTGGTTGGCCGCGGTGGTGCTCATCCGGTTTGTCTGCCCGAGGTGGACACGGCGGTGATTGGGATGCGCCGGGCGGCTCGGGCGCGGCGCAGGATCCGGCTGGCTTCGTCTATCTCGGTGCGCTGCTCGGGGTCGAGTTCGCCAAGGCGGCGCCGCATGGTGTCGACCACGCGGTTAAACGCCTCGATTTCGCTGCTCATGTTGGCGATCACGTAATCAGCGGCCTCCATCGCTCGGGCGGTCTCTCGGTCGGCCTTGAGCGAGTGGATGTGTTCTTCGATCGCGGGAAGATAGGAGGGATCCGGGCGATAAAAGCCGCAGCCCGCGCACTGGAATCTGATCGGGCAGGCACCGCCGCCGGCTTTGACGTTCGAGGGTTCGGTGCAGTTGCCGAACGGCACCGACACCGAGGCCCGTTCGTAGGCCAGCGGGTCGGCGAACGAGCTCGGGTTGCCCGAGGCGTCGATGGCCAGGGATCCCACGGCGCGGATAGCCTGCTGCTTGCGTTTATGGGTGATCTTGTAGTAGCCCAACGTGGTTTGAATTGAGCGGTGATCGAGTAACTCCTTGAGCACGTCGACGGGTACGCCGGCGTCGGCGTGGCGCTGAGCGTAGCTGTGCCGCAAGACATATGGGGTGATCAGGGAGCGGTCGAACGGTAGCGGGGTCCCGTCGGGGCCCAGCAGTTCACCGTTGATGGTGGGAATCGATTCGATCCAGTACCGAAACGCGACCCCGATGCTGGAGGTGATCAGGTGACCGCGGGCCTGGCGGGCGCGCAGCAGCGGGGAGGGGAACAGCCACTGGCGGGTCGACGGCGCGGTATGCAGCTGCGTGCGGCGACGCTGCCAGGCCGTGATGATTTCGGCGGTCTCGGTGGTGATGGGCAGGCGTCGACGCAGTCGGGCGGCCTTGTGGTTGTCATAGACCAAGTTGTGTTGGCCGTCGATCACCTCAACGCAGCCGATCTTGAGGCTGACGATCTCACCGGGGCGCCGGCCGGTGTCACGCAGGATCTGGTAGATGGTCTGATGCATTGCCCGCAGGTCTGCGGCGCTCATCGAGCCGTTTGGCCCCGTCGGGCCCAACAGGGGTAGATGCTGGTCGAGTTGACGAATCACCTTCTCGGGCAGCGCTTTTCCCAACTGTTCCTCGTTGGTTTCCTCGATCAGCCGGTAACGGCGCTGCGACGGCCGAAACGGATCGGGCACCTCGCTCATCAGCGCGTTGGTGCGGGCGTGCTCGATCACCTGGTCAAACACCCGCAGCAGCTGAATGCGGTATTTCGCGGAGTACCGAGAGCCGTCGGCGCGGCGATGCTCGGCGATGGCCTGCTCGACGAGCACGAAGTCACCCGCGCCCAGGGTGGCGGGGTCGGCGCGCCCGGCGGCAACCAGCGTTTGAGAGGCCACCTGACAGGCCCGCAGCGCTTGCCGCAGCCCTTGCACGTACGGGCGGGTGCTCCGAGCCCAGCCTTGGAGCACCTCGCGCAACCAGCCCAGCTCGATCACGCCGAAGTCGACGGTGCCCTTGGTAGCCGCCGGCCAGCGGCGCGAACCATTGGACTGCAAATCCAGCAGCTCGAGATGCCACACATCGCCGCCATAGGGATCGGTGCCGCTGTATTGGGTCCAGGCCCGTTCCAGATGACGGCGAAGGTCACGGAACAGGCCCTTGATGGTCCCGTTGTATTGCACGCCACCGCTTTCACACACCGCTTCGGGATCGGCGCGGCGCACCGAGCTGGCCCCCTCCAGGCGGCTAATCAGGATGCGAACCTGCACCGGGTCCAGCGAAGGTGGCGCCTCGTCGCGGCGTTGCAGCGCATAAAGCAACTCAAGTCGCACCAGCTGTGGCAGGTCAGCCAAGTAAAACTGGTGCCCGGCGATCCGCGGCTTCTCGTTGGCTATCCACGCAGCCAGCTCCTCGCGCGAGGGCCGACCGCTGCCACGCCCCCGATATAGCCGAATGCCGTGAAACTTGCATAATCCGTGCCGGGCGACGCCTTCACGGGTGCAGCCGGCCACCACACAGTTCGCGCGGCGCCGCAGCGCCTGGGCAGCGGCGATGAACTCCTCCACCGGCCCGCTGCCAGCCTTGCGCCAGTCCAGCGCGTGCCGCCGGCACAAGCCCCGGCAGTCCAGCTCGCACTCGCAGCCGGGCACCGTACACACACCCGGGGCAACCAGGCGGGTCGACCGACGGCGGGGCTGGCGGTCGAAATCCTCCTCAGAGACACCGGAAGCCGACAGGGCATGTCGACAACCCCAGCAGCGGCCGTTGTAGCTGCGTGTCGGCATGGGACAACCCGGGGAACGACACCGCCACGCAGCTGTGCGTTCGCTGTCCAAATCGCCGGTGAACAGCCACACCGCTGCGTCCCACTCACCCGGTCGCCACGCGGTGTCGATATGGGCAGATAACCATTCCTGCCAGCCGGCGTCGCTCACCGAACCTCGATCGGCGTCGGCGGCGACCCTTGATGGAAACGCCGATGTGCTCATCGGTAGCGTTCCTTGGCGGCCACGGCCGCCACGGCTCGGCGTTTGTCCTCGTCTCTGGCATGCAGATACACAGCGGTCGATCCCAGCGCGGCATGACCCAACAGCCGCTGCACGACATCAAGGTCGACCCCGGCACGCACCCAGTTCGTGGCCGCTGTGTGCCGAAACATATGCGGTCGCACCGCAAAACCGCACTCGGTGGCCAGCCGTTCGAAAAACCCCTTCGTCGCACGATAGGACATCGGCGCGCCCAGCGGCGCGTGGTAGAGGTTGACGAACACCATGTCGCAGTCGTCCTCACCGAGGATTTCGCTGCGCTCAAACTGGTAATCAGCATACGCCAACGACACTGCCTGGCTGGTCGGAACGCTTCGAGGAAACCGCGACTTAGCCAGCGCCCCATTGGGATTGGCTCGATGGCGAACGTGAAGGTGAGCGCCCAGCACCGCGCAACCCAACTGGCGGGAGTCGGGAAGCAGGTGCAGATCACCCCTGCGCAGTCCGAGGGTTTCGCCGATCCGCAGCCCACTTTCATCCAGCAACGTGGCCATGAAGCGTTCGCGGGGCCTTCGACAACACGCCAGGACCCGTTGAGACTGCTCAGGGCTCAACGCCTCCGGGAACGTTGTCTGCGCCCTGGCCTTGAGCATCCGCGCTCGCACCATGCGGAACTGGCCGGACTCGCCGGCATCGAAGCCGGCCGGGGCGAACCGCAGCCAACGCGGCTCAGCCAACCGGTCGGCCACGGCCTGCTCGATTACCCCGGTTCTGGCGCAAAACCGCAGAAACTCGCACACCGCGGTGAGCGTGGCGTTGACCGTCGTACCCGAGCGCAGCCGCCTGCCTCGATACGGCGTTACCTCCAGGAAGTGTTTGAAACGCGCCAAGTTCGCCGCGCTGATCGAAGACCACTCGACCCCTTGATCGGCGCACCACCCGAGGAAGGCTGCCACCCGGCCGGCATAGACACGAATCGTGTGCTGCGAACGGCTGGCCCCATGCAACGCCCGCAAGAAGTCGCTGGCTTCCCGGTGCATCACCAACTCGGAATCCAGTACCACCCACAGGTGAGATCCGTCGAGAGGCGAGACCGCCCGTTCGGCCCGAAACGATGTCATTGTGCCCAACGTAACTGCCGTGCCTCACATTACCGAATATTCGTAAGGCACCGGCGTGTCACGCCGCTGAACCGACGTACCTCATGGGGTCGAAAGCAGTACAGATAACGTAGGTGTGTCGCAGCGCGTGCACAAGGGCCCCCGGATTGCGGTGAGCGTCCGGCCCGGCCAATTTGAACGCACGCAGGATTCGGTATTGCAGTGCCCCGCGGGTGATGCGCTGCCCGTCGACACCGACGAACAGCGGCGCTGTGGTGGGCCAGCGGCGCAGCACCGGAACGTCGCTGCCCTGCCGGCGCCGGCTGGCCGCGGGGAAGCGAGTGCCGCGACTGGCCAGGTAGTCACTCAGAACGTCAATCAGGGCCGCCTCGATCGGGATGGCGCGGTCCTTATTGCCCTTGCCGCGCACGTGGATCACCCCACCGGCCTCGGTGAGGCGGACATCCCCGACGTTGGCAGCGCGCAATTCGCCGGCGCGCAGGCCAGCGAGCAAGATGGTCAGAATAATGGCGCGGTCCCGTTCGGGCCATTGGTTGCGCAGATTCGCATCGCTGTGGTCTGTGACGGCGTCGACGAGGGCCTTAGCGGCCGCGGCGGGAAGTGACTTCGGAAGGCTCTTGGCGACCTTCGGTCTGCCCACGAATTGCATCGGGTTGGCCTCGAGCAGCTCAGCGGTAAACAGATAGCTGCACAACGTGTTCCACGTCGACCAGCAGCGCCGGATGGATGCTGGTTCGCGGGAGGCGGCGAACACCGCGAAGGCCTGGCGCATCGTGTCCTTGGTGATCGCGACGCAGTCCAGCGCAGCCAGCTGTTGGGGGCCGCCGGCCAGCACGACGGCGATCGCGTCAAAGTCACACCGATACGCGTCCACGGTGTGCGGGGAGGGTTTGCGGGTGCTTCGGTCGGCCAGAAACGCGCGAAACCATTCGGGCCGCTCGGCGTCGGTGCGCGGTGGCGCACTTGGCGAGGGTGCTTCAGCGGGTGACATAGCTCATGCATAATACCCGTTATCCACGATTACGCTGGCAGGCACGTTTTGGCGCGGATGTCGCGACGGCGACACCATCGGTGCCGGACAGGTAGGGCAGCGCGCGCGCCGGACGGCGCACCGGCGGGTAGGCGGGACCGCACCCCGGCCATTACCCTGGAGCCGCTGTGGGTGGCGAGGCGGCGAGCTCGCTGACTGGAGATCGACCTTGCGGTGCTGTGGCCGCGGTGACGCCCGGCACGGCGGGGCGTGCCGGGCGAACCTGGCGTGCGCGCAAGTCCTCAATGAGTTGGGCGGCCCAGTCGGGGTTTGCCGGGGGCGGCAGTACCCGGATCTGCAAGCCCACGTAGTGCTTGTGGCCAATGATGTCTTGGCATCCCTGGTCCAGGCACGAGCAGCTCGCCGCGCGCGATATCGTAGGCCTCGGCGGGTACCTCGAGGGTGATCTCGTATTGCCCTCCGGCGAGATTGTCGACTTGGTCGCAGCGATACCGCGCCATTGCGACTACTGCGGCTGCCAGGCTGTGCCCGCGGTTCAGGAGCAAACTGGCCAGACTGTGCTGCGTGGTGTCGTAGAGGTCGTCGGTCTGGTGTCGGGTTTTATTTGGCATGGCAATCGTCCTTCGTGTCGTGCGCGCTACTGAGAGGCTCGCACGGCGCACGACATGTCGGTGCGTGATCAGGGGCGGCCAAAGTCGCAGCGCTCAAAGAGGTCGCCGAAGAAGTCAGCGAGCATCGGTCTTGCGCGCTCGTCGCGCAGTTCGTAGGCGCCAAAGCGGAACACGTCGTAGCCGCGTAACCGCAGGTCGCGGTCGGCCGCCATCATGGCAGTAGCGCGCGGGGTCAGGGCGGTTGTCGGCGTCGGCGTAGTGGGAGGCGCCGTCGACTTCCAGCACGACCCGGTGGGTGCCGATCAGCATGAGAAAATCGATCCGGTATCGCGGCAGGGCCGCCGCACCTCGTTGACGGACAGTTTTGGGGTCCCAGCACAGCCACACCTCGGGCAATAAGGCAGGCAACTCGGGCACCGCATCCCGGAAGATGTCGTGAAAACACCGAAACAGTAGCTGCTGCGGCGGCGACGATGCCGGGATGGCACTGCGCAGCCGCGTAAACAGCGCCTGTCGGGCCGTCTTGCCGGGCAGAGGAGGCCGAGTCTGGGTCCACCAAGTCTCCAGGTCGTTCCAACGCAGGCCGTCCGGGCCGATGGGCCGGTCATAGAGCAGGACGGCGTCCGCGTCCGCGACGCTCTCGAGCTCGTTGTCCAGGGCGTCGTGCAGACGTAGATCGGGCCGGACGTGGGTCGCGAAGATCAGGTTCCGCGGTCGCCGTGCGGCGCCGGCGCCGTGGCGGGACAAGGAAAAGACGGGATAGCCGTCGCGAATGTCGGTTTCGGTGAGATGCAGACCGCACGAACGCAGCCCTTCGTTGATGACGTCGACGACGGCACGCTGGTTAGGTTCGTGGATCAGCACGTCGGCTGATACCAGGGCTTCCAGGAACCTCCCGAAGCGGCGGTCGCCGGCCTCAAAGGCGCCAAGGTGCTCAAACAGGTCATCGGTCGACCAGTCGCCGGGATTGCGGTAGACGTGCTGGCGGATCTGGGCGCGCAGGCCGGGCCCGCCGAAAGGTACCGAGAACGGTCCGGAACCACGGAGCAGGTCCTCGAAGGGATTGGGCGCCTCGAGCGGCCACAGCGTTTCCAGCATGGCGGTGAAGCGATGCTCATCGACCACGAGGTCGGCCAGATCCAGACGTGCGGCGATCTCGCGCCGGATGCGTTTGGGGATCTCCGGCGGCGACCCTGCGGCCCACAGCACGTCCTCGATTCTGATGCGCTCGGCGGGCTGCAGCTCGCCGCGCTCAAGGACGCACCCGGCGATGCCGATTAGGTCGACTTCGGGCAACGCCGCGGCGACTTCGCCGACGCGTTGAGCGCGGCTACGAGAGTGGCCTTGCGGCGGCGGAGGCTCTGTGAGGCCGAGTGCGGCGAAGGAGTCATCCAGCTCGCGGTGGGTCTGCGACGCCATCGCGGTGATAAACGTTGTGAGCAACCGCCGCAGCGTAGCTCGGTCGACATCAGGCATATCGCGTGTGATCGTTGCACAGCCCGCCGACACTACGGCCCCACAATCAGGTTGTTGGCCGTCGCCGCAGTCACGTGCTCCGGCGCTGACCGGCGCGACTGAGAGTCATGGCTCGCGCGGTGTGCGGCGCGGGGTGCGCCGTGGTTGCGCGGGATCGTCGCCGGCGCAGCGCGGTGGAAATCGCGAGTATGGCTGGCTGCAGCCGCTGTAGACCCTGCACTGATACCGCTCGGGGCTCGGTATCGACTCAGCGCCCATATCGACCGGGCCGAACCGGTACGTTAGGCGCACGCGCGGCGGGCCCTCATTGACCAGGCCGCCAGCGAGTGCGGCCAGCGCGCGGGTGTTGTCGGCGAAGTCGACGATTTCGATCGCCACTTAGATGACGTGGCCTGCCGACAGCGGGTCCCAGTCGTCGGACCCGTCGCTAAGCCGTCCCAGAAGTCGTCGCGGTCGAGCTGACGATCGGCGATCGACAGCGAGGTGTCCAGGACCAGCCCCAGTGCGTGAATGAGATTTGACTTGCCCGAACGATTCTCCCCGACAACAACCGAACCCGGGTCCAGACGCAGGTCGATGCCGCTGGAGGTTGCGGAAGCTCTCAACACGTACCGCGCGTTGCGCGTACACACTTCTCTACCGCACCCACGCTGCCGCTGTCCAACGACCGCACGCGCCGACGGCGATCGACGATGGATCCCCGGGTACACACGCCCCGAGCAGGCACGATTCGCCGGGCAGGCCGGCGGTGCGGGCCCGATCGCGCTCACACCGTCCTCCGGCGCCCGCCCGGTCCTCGGGGCGGGTTGCGCGCGCAGCCAAGGCCGCCGCCGACGAGTGGCCGTGGCCTGACACGACATGCACCCGAGTGGCAGCGGTATTACCTATGATGGACAAAGAGGTTCCTGGCGCCGGTGAGGGGAGCCGCGGCACGAGCGGAAGAGCATGGCGGAGACCAAAAAGATTGTGTGTCTTGCGAACTCGGTCAAACATGCCTACCGGTGTGTGGCAGGCATCGAAGTCGTCGATCACCGCACCTTCCACTGGATCCGGCCGGTGAGTTCTCGTCCTGGCCACGGGCTGTCGTGGTCGGAACGTCAGCTGCAGGACGGCTCCGAGCTGCAGGTGCTCGACGTGGTGATGCTCGGGGTCCTCGGCGCTCAACCGCACGGATTTCAGCAGGAGAACTGGCTGCTGGACAACACCGTCGCGTGGCGGCGCACCGACCGCGCTGACTGGCGGATATTGACCGCGCTGCAGGACCACCCGGACTCGCTGTGGATTAATGGGTGCAGCTCGTCCAACGGTTGCAACGACCGCATCGCCGATGAGGATGCCGCTGGCCTGCAGTCCTCGTTGGTGCTCATCCGGGTCAACGACCTCAGAGTCACGGTGCAGCCTGAATACAAGGGACGGGGGGTGCGGGCAGCGTTTCACTATGCGGGTGTCAACTACGTGTTGCGGGTGACCGACGCGCACTATCGGGCCGCGTTTCTGGCCGGTGACGACGGTCACTGCGAGCTCGGTGAAGCGTTTCTGACGATCAGCCTCGGTGAGCCGTTCAACGGTTACACCTACAAGCTGGTGGCCGCCATTATGCTGCGCTCCGTCGTCGACAGGCCCAGCCCGTCATGACCGCGGAGGCCATTTTCACAATCGGGCACTCCACCCAACCCTGGCCGGCATTGCGCAAGCTGCTACAGCGGTGGCGCGTCACCGCGGTCGCCGACGTCCGATCGGTCCCCGCCAGCCGGCACACACCGCAGTTCAACCGCGACATCCTCTCGCGCAGCCTCAGCGCCAGCGGCATCAAATACGTGTTCCTCGGTGACCATCTCGGTGCGCGCACCGACGACCTGAGCTGTTATGTCGCCGGCAAAGTCCAGTATCAGCGGCTGGCGCAGACCCCCAGCTTTGGGGTGGGCATCAGGCGGGTGCTTGAGGGCGCGCGCACCGAGCGCATCGCGCTGATGTGCGCCGAGGCCGAGCCTTTGGAGTGTCATCGCGCCGTGCTGGTCGCGCGGGTGCTGACCGAACGCGGCGCACAGGTTGACCACATCCACCGCGACGGCCGGCTCGAAAGTCACGCCGCAGCCATGCAGCGCCTGCGGGAGCTGTTCGGCCTCCATCAGGCCGACCTGTTCCACACCGCCAACGAGCTCCTCGAGCAAGCACTGCGCCGCCAAGAACACCGAATCGCCTACGTCAATCCCGCACTCGACACCGACGGGCCGCCATGGCAGTAGCGCTCTACACCATCGGTTTTACCAAAAAGTCGGCGCAACGTTTTTTCGATCTGCTGCGCAACTCCCCGGCAACCAGACTCGTCGATGTCCGACTGAACAACGTCTCCCAGCTGGCGGGATTCGCGAAGCGCGACGATCTGAAGTTTTTCCTGCACGAGCTCTGTGACATGGACTACGCCCACCATGTCGAACTCGCGCCCACCCAACACATGCTGGATGCCTACAAAAAGCGGGACGGCACCTGGGCCGCCTACGAGGCTGAATTCATCGCCCTTATGCAACAGCGGCGCATCGAAGACACCGTGTCCACCGCGCTGCTGCACAACGCAGTCCTGTTGTGCAGCGAAGACAAGCCACACCACTGCCATCGCCGGCTGGTCGCCGAATACCTCGCACAGCACTGGGCCAACGTCGAGATCGTGCATTTGCTGTAAGTCCGGCGAGTGCCGCCACGGGTGAAGCAAGAACAGTGCAGATCCGGCCTAGCGACGCACACCGCCCCCCGTGGGGGCCGTCATAATGCGTGTCGAAATACTGGCCCTTCGGCCGTAACCACTCGCCTTATGCAGAATCTGCTGAACTCGCGAAATGTGTTGTTCTACCGGGGGGCGTTGCATCGTTGCCCGGCGTGGCGCGAGGGCGGCAGCCGCCGAAGGTGTCAATGTGTCTGGAGATCTGTCGCTGACGATGTGGATGGGGAGATATAGGGCAGTGGGGAGTGGTCAGCGTCTTATTGGTCATCGCTTCCTTCGCTGGCGCGCCGACCGCACCGAAGCCGGCGTGGTCGGCGGATGCGACGCGTGATCGCAGGGATCCCTGCCGGAGTGCGCCGCTGGCAGTGTAGTGACCATCGCAATCCCAGCATGTCCTCTGGCGGAGCGAGGGATGTCGACCGATCGTGAGGCTCTCGCGTCTATCGCTATCGAACTTCCGCAGCTGTGAAGACGTGGTGGTCTGTTTTGCCGAGGATCTGACGGTGCTCGTCGGGGAGAACGCCTCGGGCAAGAGCGCGGTCATCGACGCGATCCGGTTGGCGACGACGGCCGCGACCGAGGGCCCCGGCGTGAGCTTCTCCGCCGAAACCGACCCGACCCGCGGAACCGACGACACCACTGAGGTGAGGATCGCCGCTGCCTACGACGAGCTGAGCACCGCCGAAAAGGCGATTTTTCTCGCCCAACTCGTCGATTCCGATGACGTGCTCACCTACAACGTGACCTACTCGCGCGACGTCGATCTGCCACAGTGGCGTTCGGCCCGACACTCGACCGGACGCTCGAGTGTCGAGGATCCCGAACCGATCAACCGCAAGCGGATCGCGCATGTGTACCTGCCACCGCTGCGCGACGCGATCCGCGAACTGGATTCCGGTAGCGGCGAGCGCATCGCTGACGTGCTCAAGGTGCTCACTTCAGCAGACAACGACAAGCCCAAGCGAGAGGAATTCCGCTCTGCGGCCAACGCGGCGCTGCGCTCCATCGCGACACTTCCGCTACCCGAAACCGCGCGCAACCGGATCTCCGAGCACATGGAGCAAATCACCCCGCCATCGCGACGCCACGACCTGCAGCTTGTCGGCAAGGACCAGGACCTGCGCCGCCTTGCCGGCCTGCTGCGCATCCAACTCGCCGACGAGCACATCGACCCCATCCGTTTGGCGTCCTCCGGACTCGGCTACGCGAACCTTGCCTACATCGCCACGATCATCGTGCAACTCGTAAACGCCAAGAACTACGACCTGACCCTGCTGTTGGTGGAGGAGCCCGAGGCGCATCTCCACCCGCAACTGCAATCGGTGCTGCTGAAATACCTCGAAGACCAAGCGGCTCAGTCACGCAGGAAAGCCGCCACCGACGACAGCCTCAATCCCGCCGGCCGCGTACAGGTAGTCGTGTCGACGCATTCACCCAACCTCGCCAGCAGCGTATCGGTGGACAAACTCGTGGTCTCCTCGCGCACGAAACGTGCCGTCGCGGGAACCGGCGGAGCGAGCGACCGCGCAGGATGGCGCACCGAGGTCACCGCCCTCCGCAAACTTGGGCTGACGCCAGCGGAAGTCCGCAAACTCGATCGCTACCTCTCCGTCACCCGGTCGGCGGTGTTGTTCGCGCGGCACGTCGTGCTCATTGAGGGGATCGCCGAAGCGATCGTGCTGCCCGAACTGGCGCGGCTAGCATGCGACGGGGACGAGATCAGACTCCGCCATCTGGCCGCAGCGTCGTTCGTCGCCATCGACGGCGTGGACTTCGAGCCGTACGTGAAGCTGCTCCTAAATGGGCCCGCACACCGCGTCGACAAGGTCATTGTCGTCACCGACGGTGATCCCGTCACCAAGCCGACACCGCGGCGCCTCGGAGATCAGCGCAGGAAACGGTATTTGGAGTTGTTTCCCGACGAGCCCCGGTTGGAGGTGTTCGTCGGCGGGACGACACTGGAGGCCGAGTTGTTCTCGATGGTCGCCAACGAGGAACTGCTCAAGCGCGCCTACCTCAAGATGCACCCACAGTCGGAGGACAAATGGGACGAGCTATTCAGTAACTTGGCCAAGGACATACCAACGCGTGCCACGGCGTTCGCAAAGGCAATCAAACGCGAGACCGGCGACATCGACTTGGGGAAAGGCGATTTCGCGCAACTCGTCTGCGAGGCCATCGCCGAACGACGCGAGCAAGACGATTCTGCTTCCTTCGACATTCCGGCCTACCTAAAGGGTGCCATCAACTCCCTAATGGCAGACGTCGCCTACCTGGTCGCCGACCCCGAGAACGCGGATGCGGATGCACACGAACCTCAGTGAGGAACAGGAGGCTGTTCTTGCGGCCGACGTCCGACTCGTCGAGGCATGCCCCGGCGCGGGTAAAACCCATGCCATCGCCGCACGCTACATCGCCGCAGCCACATCGAAAGGTCAGGCGGCGGCGCTGCTTTCATTCACCAACGCCGCCGTCGACGAAGCAGCTCGTCGTTGCGCGAACGTTCCGCAGGCCCTCGATGCCCCCAACTTCGTTGGCACCTTTGACCGATTCCTTCACCGGTACCTCGTCACTCCGATCCTCGTCCGCGCGAAGGGCAAGCCGCCACGCTACGTCGACTCGTACAACGATCTCCCGGCGACATTCGACACCAAGGTGCGTCACGGCAGTGTGGTGGGCGCAGGACTCGCGCTGGGGCACTTCCACGCCGACGCTTCAGGTGACCTTTACTATCCCTCCGATGACCCCGCCGACGCACCGGCCGCCGATCGCCCCTACGTCGCACAGCTAAATAAGGTCGGCATCACACCTAGCGCCCTGACCAACCTCGCGCAGCGCCGGATCAACGAGCTGACCGCCTCGGGGATTTACGACTGCGAACAGTCACGGCTCAAAGCCCTGAGCATTCTGCGCGACGCCGATTCGGCCTGGCTGCACCAGCGTTTGACAGCGCGGTTCGCCGAAATCATCGTCGACGAATTCCAGGACTGCTCGGCGATCGAGCACGAAATCCTGCGGTCACTGCAGTCCGTGGGCATCCACATTGTCGTCGTAGCCGACCCCGACCAGGCTATCTACGAATTCCGTCAAGCCGAACCGAGCTCCTACCTCGGCTACCGCTCCGCTCTGCAGACTGACCAGGTCGTCTACCTCGACGACAACTGGCGGTCGTCACCGGCGATCTGCGCTATCGCATCGAGCCTTCGATCCATCAGCACCCGGCCCATCCTGTCGCGGCGTGACTCCTCCCAATCGCCACACGCCGACGTCGTGTACGTGGCGGGAGGAACACCGGCATACGCTCGAAGGGAGTTCGATCGGTTGGCAACGGAATTGAATATCGACCCTGCCGAACGAATCGTCCTCGCCGCCACCCGCAAGGCGGCCCACGACCTGTCGGGACGAGTGCCGCGCCTCGCCGAGTCGACCACCAACACCTCCCGTCTGATCAGATCCATCGCCACTCTGCGCTACTCACCGGATCCGACCGAACGCAAAGCCGCGATCATCGTGGTCGAGGAGGTCCTGCTGGGGACGATCAAGTTCCCAGCCGAATTACGCCGCGTACCCCGCGACGAGCAGCTCGACGCCGCCGGCATGGACCGATCTCAGCTGCGGATCATGGTCGCCCGGTTGGTTGACGCATCCGAAACCTGGACCGACGTCGATTCAGCAACCGCATCCATCAGAACGACCGTCGCGGGCCTGCTCTCGGTGATCGATTTCGGGTACACCCCGACCGGGCAGCGGTTCCAGAAGGCCAAGAGCGCCGACTGGTCAGCCTGGAGCCGGGCGGGCGAGGCGACCGACCACTCGCAGGGGCTCGCCAGCGCGCACATCCACGCAGTCAAGGGCGGCGAATGGGACGCCGTGCTCCTCGACATAGAAGACGACCCGAGGGGGGCGCGACCCCACATCATCGAACTATGGGCGGCGCCTGAGACCCATGAGGCGCGTCGTGTCCTCTACGTCGGCGCCAGCAGGGCTCGCCGGCTGCTCGTCCTGGCAGTCGCACCGCACCGACTCGAGGCGCTGCGGGCCGTTCTAGACATGTCCTCCGTGACCGTCGAGTACCTCGTCGAATAAGGGTGACGAGCATCTTCGCAGTCCGCCGGTTGGTAAGCCCAATTTTCATGGATAATGACGATTATCCATCTACAGCCGAGAGCTGTTGCAGCGGTGGGGGATAGGGATGAAGTCTGGTCGCGGGGGATCTCCACGGCACATCGATCAGCACGCGCGCGTCGACATCGCTTGCGCTTCGTCCCGTGTACCTGGGTGAGCGCGAGCCACAATGTAGATCATGATCTACATTGTGGCTACACTGGCTGCATGACCGATGTAGGGATGCGAGAACTCAGACAGAATCCCGCCCCCGTTTTGCGTGAGGTCGAGGGCGGCGCCGAGGTGACGGTGCTGGTCAACGGCCGCGCGGTAGCCCGGATCGTGCCAATAGCGACACCCGCATGGGTGGCCGGGGAACAGGCAGCGCGGATCTACACGGCCGTGGATCCCGGTTGGGAGGACGAACTACGCGCCGCCCGCGAGGACGACACCGTTGACGACCCCTGGGCCTAGACAAGTCATCCTGGACACCAGCATCCTGGTCGCTCCCAAAGTCGACCTGTCGGGGCTGGTCTGCCAAATCAGCTCGGTGAGCTATGCAGAGCTTCATTTCGGTGTGCACTGCGCACCGGATGACAACGCCCGACTGAGTCGTCAGCACCGGTTGACCATGATCCAGTCCGTCTACGGCCACGGCATCGCCTTCACCGACACCACCGCCCACCACTACGGCCTGCTGTGCGCACGCCTACGGGCCCAAGGCCGCAGTCCGCGCGGTCGCGCCATGGACATTATGATTGCTGCCACCGCGCTGACCCTCGGAGTTGCGCTGGTCACCAGGAACACCAACGACGTCGACCGACTCGGCGTCGAACTACTGCAGCGTTGACCTACCCGGGGGCGCGCGGTATCCGCGACGCCTGCCGCGCCGAGGGAGTGCCGTTCTTCTTCAAACAGTGGGGCGGCCGGACCCCGAAGGCAGCCGGCCGCGAGCTCGACGGCCAACTGTGGGACGAGATGCCCACCGCGGCAACAGGTTAGACGACGGGGGCTACGATAAGGTTCTCGACCTTGGGGCAGGACAGCTCCATCGGCCGATACTTGGGGCCTGACTCGCCGCCGGCGATCACCCAGCCGATGCTGGTGAGGTCGATCCCGTCCAACGGACCGATTAGCGGCTCACAGGATAAGAAGCGCACCGCGGCCGGCACCTCGCGGAGATGGTCGACCCGGCTAAGAACGTCGGCGTTCTCCACCGAGACGCCGATCCACAGGTTGTCCGGCCAGTCAAGCTTTTCTGCGACGCGACTCAGCCGCCGACTCCGCTTGGTCAGGACCTGATAGGTGTGCTGCGGGGTGTCGCGACACACGTCGAACACGTCGCGGATGAAGCTGATCGGCACCTTGGCGTGGAACAGGTCGGCCATCGAGTTCACGAACACCACGCGGGGGGTGCGCCACCGCCGCGGCTCGTCCAGCGCTTGCGGGTGCACCGTGACACCGAAGCCGGGGCCGGATGTGCGCGGGTCGCCGTCGGCCTGGTACTTCTCCGACCCCATCGCCTTGAGTCGCCTTGCCAGAGTCATCGCGTAGCAGTGATCGCACCCGGTGGATACTCGATCGCACCCGGTGACGGGGTTCCAGGTGGCCTCGGTCCACTCGATCGCTGAACGGTCCGCCATCGGGGCTCCTCACCTGCGCTTTTCCTGCTCTAGTCTCACTCTAAGACCCACCACCGACGGAAGCCGCCAAGCAGTCAACCTGGTGCAGGTGTGTCGAATGGTGCCAGTGATACATGATCGGGTGAGTCAGACCGCATGTCGATCAACTACTTCCCGGAACGTCGCTAGGTTCACAACGGTGACCGCCGTGCCCCCGTACCAAGAGCTGCTCTGGCCCGCTGTCCTCGCGATGCGGGATCTGGGCGACTCCGGGTCCATCGACGAGATCAACGAAAGCGTCCTTGAGCGGGAGAACTTCTTGGATGCGCAACAGGCAGCTCTGCACGGTGATGGACCCGGGACCGAGATCGCCCGCAGACTTGCGTGGGCGCGGTCAGCTCAAAGGCATGGGCCTCGCCGAGAATTCACGGCGCGGTGTCTGGAGCCTCAACGCGGAGGGTCGGACCTATCCGGTAGCGGAACTTCAAGAACATCAGCCGCCGATACGTCTCCGCCGTGCGCGGTGAGCCCTTACGAGTTGCCCGGTCGGCTTTACAACACACGAAACCACTACGAGTCGGCCGCCACCACGCGGCGGTGGCCCCGACGGCGGCGGCTCGGCCCATTTGTTTCATGTATACATCAGTTACCCATGGTTAGTATCGCCGTTTTCGTCTGGTGAATCACGGATACGGTGCTTGCGGTGATGGCCACCTTGCTCGGATGACGAAAACTGGTGTAGATCTGTGGATTGTGCTGTGGCGCGAACCCTTCAGACGGTTCGGATGGCGGATTCGACTTCGTCGGCGCTGATCTGTTTGGTGCAGAAGAACCAGTCTTCGCACTCGATGCCGTCGATGTGCCCGTCCATGCGTTGCTTGGCGGTGCTGCAGGAGCCTGCGGGGGGCACGATGACCGGCTCGCCGGGTCGCCAGTCGGCCGGTGTGGCAACGGCGAAGTGTTCGGCTGTTTGGAGGGCTTTGATGACGCGCAGCAGCTCGTCGAAGTTGCGGCCGAGGCTTAGCGGGTAATAGATGACGGCGCGGATCACGCCCGTGGGGTCGATGACAAAAACCGCCCGCAACCGCCTTGGTGGAGTCCTCGCCGGGCATGATCATCCCGTATTTCTGGGCGATCTCCATGGTGATGTCTTCGATGAGCGGGAAGTTGACCTCGACGTTCTTCATGTCGCGGAAGGTGATTTTGTCCTTGATCGTGCGTAGCCACGCGATGTGGCTGTAGAGGCCGTCGACCGATAGGCCGACGAGTTCGGTGTTGTAGGCCGCGAATTGGTTCTGCATCGCGGCGAAGGTGATGAACTCGCTGGTGCAGACCGGGGTGAAGTCGGCGGGGTGGGAGAACAGGATGACCCACTTGCCGGCGTAGTCGGCGGGGAAGTTGATCTCGCCCTGCGTGGTGGTGGCGGTGAAGGCCGGGGCCGGGTCTCCGATACGCGGCATGCTCGTCACGGGGGCGGGGGTCTCGGTGGTTGTCATTGCAGTCCTTCCTCTTCGGGTGTCCCTAAGTTAGACGCGATACCACCAGGGGTATATTCCCGGGAGCGCTGGGTCCGCGGGTCGTGCAACGATTAGGCGTGTGCTGTCGATGAGACCGGTCGCTTGGACGGGACCGTCGGGTATTCCGCGCGTCTGGTAGGCCGCTGGTGGCGGATCGAGCCAGAGAACTCCGTTTGGCGCGGTTGCTGGTGTCGGCTCAGGTCACGCGTGGGGACGGCGGGGGTATCTCGCGCGGTTCCGCCGGGGGTAGGAGGACGCGACGACCTGCCCTTCGGCGCAGGCGCGACACCGGGTGACGGCGATGACCCGGTTGACGTCGACGGTCGCCGGCAGAGTTGAGGCGTGGTGCTCTCGGCGCGGTGTGGCACGCGGTGTCTGGGGTGATGGAGCTGGTGCCGCACGTGCTGCACACCTGGGTTTAATCGCGGGGGCCCGTCCTGGTTACCGGTGTCGGGGCAATCTGTTGTTCGCGGCCCTGGGCGGGATTTTCTCGATCCCGTTGCTGCGCAGACTGTATCGGCGATTTCACCCTTGGAAGGCGGCCGGTGATCGCGCTTGCGGTGTTTGCCGTGATGTTCTCGTTGTCTGAGTGGGTCGTGGTGGGTTGCGACGGCAGCCAGACCCGGCTGGCGACCGGCGCCGACCAGCCACCACCGTCGCCCGTACGCGGCCCACACCACGGTGGTTGACACGTGCGCGGGATTCGCGGTGGTTGGTGGCGTCAAGGGACCTGTCGCGGGGCGCGGGCCCGCACGGGGACGCGGATGGTTCTGCCGCCCTGACCGTGGGCCACGCGGCTGCGCCGCCTCACCGATCGGATTGCTGGCGGTCAACGGGAGAACCGGCGTGCCCGGCGGGTAGAGCCGAGTTCGGTTGTATTGGTTGCGAACTCGGGTGAGGGTGCCGTGAAGGTGGCGACCGGTTGCGGGCTGGACCGAAAGTCGATGTCGACCTGCCACCAACCCGTCTCCGAATTGGATGTAGCAGGTGGCTTGGCCGAGGTACTTTCCGGCTGGGGGTGTCCGTGTAGCTGGCCGGTGATGTTGGCGGCCACCGTGCGGGCGGCCCGTTCGGCGAAGCAATCACCGATCGCGTAGTAGGCGGCCAGTGCATGGAAGGTGACGGCGATCGCGCGCAGCGCGGGCCGCTGGCGCGCGTGGCGACGGCGCGTAGCTGCCAGATCACCACGCGGCGAAAAGACCTCGATTGCCGAGTTCGATTCCCAAGCCGACCAGCGCGATGGAGCCTGCGGACAGCCGACGGTGACCTCGATGACGCCGCCGACGACGTCCTAGACCATGAATCACGAGCGCCAGCCCCCGCCGGAACGAGGGTGTGTCAGGTTGCGTGTTGAACCGGTGGTCGGGATGATGCGCTTTGGCCGGGTTGCTTCGCCTCGGGTGGTCAATGCTCGGGATCACGTAGACGCCGCCGCTGTGGCTGTGCGTGGTGATGATGCCGGGTGGCCGGCCGGTGCTACGGCCAGTGGCTTGGCGCGGCCGGCGCGTACCCCGTTGGCGATGACTACAACCTCGGCGATCTCGTGCACTAGCACTACGGCGGCCAGGCCCAGGATGCCCAACAGCGCCAGCGGGATCAGCGCGGTGATCAGCACCAGGGACAGGCCGACGTTTTGCAGCATGATACGTCGGGCGCGGCGGGCGTGGCGGAACGCCTGTGGCAGGTGGCGCAGGTCTTCACCCATCAGCGCCACGTCGGCGGTTTCGATGGCCACGTCGGTACCCATCGCGCCCATCGCGATACCCAGGTCGGCGGTCGCCAAGGCGGGGGCGTCGTTGACGCCGTCGCCGACCATGGCGGTGCGGCGTTGGGCGCGTAGCTGTTCGATCAGGTTCGCCTTGTCTTCTGGGCGCAGCTCGGCGTGCACCGTCTCGATGCCAACCTCGGCGGCCAAAGCAGCGGCGGTGGTGTGGTTGTCGCCGGTGAGCATGGCCACCTGGTAGCCGTCGCCGCGCAGCTGGTCCACGGCCTCGGCGGCCTCGGGGCGCAGTTCGTCGCGCACGGCGACCGCGCCGATCACGTGGCCGTTGTCTTCGACGAGCACGGCGGTGGCACCGGCCTGCTGCATGCGTGCTACGTCGCCGGTTAGCGCTCCGGGGTTGAGCCAGCCGGGGCGGCCCAGCCGGATGGTGTGTCCATTGCGGTGGCCGATGAGTCCGGCGCCGGTGACGGCTTGCACGTCGCTGGCGGGGTTGATCTGGCCGGCGGCGGCCAGGATGGCCGAGGCCAGCGGGTGTTCGCTGCGTGCTTCCAGCGCCGCGGCCAGGTCGAGCACCTGGTCGCGAGTGGCGCCGTTGGTGGTGGCGACGTCGATGACGGTGGGGCGGTTGGCGGTCAGGGTGCCGGTCTTGTCCAGGGCGACACCGCGCACCGCGCCGAGAGCTTCTAGCGCCGCGCCGCCTTTGACCAAAGCGCCGAGTTTGCTGGCTGCGCCGATCGCGGCCACCACGGTGACCGGCACCGAGATCGCCAGGGCGCACGGCGAGGCGGCGACCAGCACCACCAGGGCGCGTTGGATCCAGGTGAGCGGGTCATCGAACACGCTGCCCACCACCGCAATAACGGCGGCGGCGACCATGATGGCCGGCACCAGGGGTTGAGCGATGCGGTCGGCCAGCCGTTGGGAGGCGCCCTTGCGGGCCTGTTCGGCCTCCACGATGCGCACGATGCGGGCCAGTGAGTTGTCCGCGGCGGTGGTGCTGACCTCCACCTCGAGTGAACCGGTGCCGTTGATCGACCCGGCGAACACCGCGTCACCGGGTCCGGCCTCGACGGGCACCGATTCCCCGGTGATGGCCGAGACGTCCAGCGCGGTGCGCCCGTGGCGGATGATGCCGTCGGTGGCGATCCGCTCGCCGGGTTTGACCAGCATCGCATCGCCGACCACCAGTTCGGTGGGTGCCACGATGATTTCGGCGCCGTCGCGCAGCACGGTGGCCCGATCAGGAACCAGCGACAGCAGGGCGCGCAGGCCGCGGCGGGTGCGGGCCAGCGAGTACTCCTCCAGGCCCTCGCTGATGGAGAACAAGAACGCCAACGTGGCGGCCTCGCCGACCTCGCCCAGGATCACCGCGCCGACAGCGGCGATGGTCATCAGGGTGGCCACCCCGATCTTGCCCTTGGCCAGCCGCCGCAGCGTGGACGGGACGAAGGTGTAGGCGCCCACCACGAGCGCTACCGCTTCCAGCGTGAGGATCACCGGCCGGGCCGCACCGGCCCAGCCCGCGAGGAGCGCGGCCAACAGCAACACACCCGACAGGGCGGCGAACTGCAGTTCACTGACCTGCCAGAGCCGGTCCGGCTCGTGCTCCTCGCTGCGCTCGTCAGCATCGGGTTCGTCGTGGCCGCAGCCGCACGCCTCGCTCATCGGTTACTCACCTTCGCCTTACTCGTCTCACTCTTGTTGCTCGTCGCCGCGGCGCGGGCGGTGCCGTAGTTGGGGCACAGCGCCACTGCGTTGCCGGTGGCAGCCAGCAGCGTCTCGGCCGAGGCCAGCAGGTCCATCAGCTCCGGGCGGGTCAGCGAGTAGAACACCTGCCGACCCTCGGGACGGCCAACCACCAGGCCACAGTCGCGCAGGCAGGCCAGATGCGCCGACACGGTCGACTGCGCCGTCCCCAGCAAGCCGGTCAGATCCACCACCCGGGCTTCCCCTTCGGTGAGCCGCTGCAGAATCGCCAGCCGGGTCGGGTCGGACAAACCGTGAAACAGCGCCACCGCCGGCGCCACGTCATGGGTCGGGCGCGGCGCCGGCCGCTTCCCACTTGTCATCGCCATAACGCGATGATAGCGTCACCCATATATCAATTGTCAAACCATGGTGATAGCGATCTCAGGCGTTGATTCGGGAGGTCCGGGTGCTCGGGTCCCACGCCAGGTGCTGGTGGGCCCTGGCGGGCTTGCTGATCGCGGTGAGCACCGTCGGGTTGGAACATCACGATTATGACCGCGGCGCTGCCGACGATCGCCGCCGATTTGGTGGTCGGCGCCAGTGTGCTGCAGTGGATGGCCAACGTCTACGTGTTGGTGCCGGCCGCTCCGATGCTGGTCTGCGGGACACCGGGGGATCGCTACGGGCGGCGTCAGCTGCTGCTGATTGGGCTGGGTCTGTTCGCCGCGCAGCCCACCCGCACTGGACCGAAAAGCCCGTCGGCGCACTACAGCCGGCCGCGGAAGCGACGGGGTGACGTGCGCGGCTAAATGGTGGAAAGGCAGATCCCTATGTTGATGAACCGGGCCGAGACGTCACTGGTGAACTCCCCGCCGCGGCGCTGGCTGCAACGTTTCTATGAGGTGCCGGTGCTGCTGCGGTTCGGCGGCCGGCTGATCCCGGGGGCCCGGGCGGTGGAAATCGGGTGCGGGTCCGGGTACGGCTGTCGGCTGATCTTGGAGCGGTTCGGCGCCGCCGCCGTGGACGGCGTGGACTTGGATCCGGCGATGATCGGCCGGGCCGGGCGGCGCCTGGCCTGCTACGGCGATCGGGTGCGGCTCGCTCAGGGCAGTGCCACCGACCTGCGCACCGCGCTGGATGCCGACGACGACAGTTACAGCGCGGTGTTCGATTTCGGCATTGTGCACCACATCCCGGACTGGCGTGCAGCGCTGGCCGAGGTCGCCCGGGTGCTCGCCCCGGGTGGGCGGTTCTATTTCGACGAGGTGACCGCGCACGCCCTGGCCCGCCCCAGCTACCGGCGGCTGTTTGACCACCCGACCGAAGACCGGTTCAGCGCCGGGCAGTTCCTCGATGAGCTGGCCCGCGACGGCCTGGTGGTGCTCGGATCGGTGACCCGCATCCGCGGCGATTATCTGCTGGGGGTGGCCGCCAAACCGATCTGAACGGAAGGTGACACATGATGGCTATCGCTGCGCTGGTCCTGTTCGCGGTGATGATGCTGCTCGACGGCGCGCTGCGCCGGCACATTCAGCTGGCCCGCACCGGCGACAGCGGCAACCGGCGCACCTGGCGCCCGGATGGCTCGCTGGAGTGGTGGGCGCTGGCCGGCACCGACCTTGGTTACCTGACGGTCGGTGTTGGCGCCCCGTTGGCCGATCTGGCCGGGTTGGCGCCGCTGGCTGTGGCCGATCACCCGGTGGTGCGCGGTGTCGGTATCGCGGTCGCAGTGCTGGGCATCGCGTTGGCGCTGGCCGCTCAGCTGTCGCTCGGCGCGTCCTGGCGCATCGGCATCGACGAGGCCGAACACACGACCCTCGTCACCACCGGCGCGTTCCGGGTGTGCCGCAACCCGATCTTCTCCGCGGTGATCGTCGCGTTCGGCGGCTTGGCGTTGATGGTGCCCAACCCGGTAGCCCTGGCGGGCGTGGTGATCACCGTGACCGGTATCCAGGTGCAGGTGCGCCTGGCCGAAGAGCCCTACCTGGACCGGGTGCACGGACCGGCCTACACCGACTACGCCGCCCGCGTCGGCCGGTTCCTGCCCGGCGTCGGCCGGCTGCAGCCCGAACACCAGCACCGGAGCTGACCATGCAACATGGAACCCGTGCTGGTGCTCATGGCGCTGCTCGCCGGCCGCTCCGGCCTGGGCGCTCTTGCCGAGCCCGAAACCGGCTGCGGCAGCGTCGGATTCGCCGTGGCAGTCGTTTCCCGACAGCAACGCAACACCGCGGGGACAAAGGAGCTCACCGGCGAATGCTCGAAAATCTGCCGCCGTGCTGCGATGACCCCGGCCTGCGGCCATATGCTGAGCCCGTCGAAGGGCGCCCAGCGAGTCTGGCGGCCGGTGGGGATCATCGCAGCCACGCTTATGCCGAAAAGGGGCCGGCATTCACCACGGCACCGCGGTGCGCCGCAACGATGACTACTTCGGCCACGACGTGAACGCGGCGGCTCGGATCACCGCGCTGGCCGACGCGGGGCAAGCCGTGATCACCGAACCCGTCGGGCAGGTGTGCACCCGGGTTTCTTGATCGGTCGGCCAGATGCAGGTATCTGAGTCCGCCGGCGAGCGTGGTCGGGCCAGCGCCGACCAGGCCGATACGCTTCCACCGTGCACGGTGAGCGCTCAGGAGTGCCTGGTCGGCCAAAGCCATCCCACTGTGGCGGGTGGCGGAGGCGGCTCAGCGGGCAAACGAATCTGGGGGGCGTCCGGAATCCGGTGTAAATGGGCCTACGTAGCTTCTGCCTTCGGTGGGTGATGTTACGCCGTTGGCTGATGGCTTCGGTGGTGCTGCCCGCAGAGTTTGGGGCGTGCTGGGGCCGTAGTTGTCGCGGCGGGTGCAGCAGGGCGCGGCGTAGGTCTTGGAGCTGGCGTACCCCGGCCGGGGTCATGGCGAATCCGCGCCAGCCGCGAGATGCGCGGTCCAGTACGGCCCAGGCGATGCACCCCTTTTACACCGGCTTTAGGACGCGACGCGAATCTGCGCCAACTAAACTGAGCGTGTCGCGGGCAAGTGTGTCAACTAAAGTGAGCGCACTCTGGCAGATGCGCCAACTAAAGTGAGCCGATCACAGATTGACTGAGCAGGGACAACACGGCGGTAGCCCCAACGGAGGCGGCTCAGCGGTGCCGTGTTTCATGTATAATATCAGTTATGCATGGATAACAGTCGCTGCCGTGTTCACCTTTGCTACCACCGGTCGTAAACCCACGTTCACATGCCGTGCGGCCCCAGCCTCCCCATACGGGCTAGACTGCCCGAAGTCGACGGCTCCAATCCGCAACCCAGGCAAGGTGCTTGGCATTCACGCCGAGCTTTTTCGCGACGGCGGCGACACCGCCGTTCACCTCAACCAGACGGCCGAACAGGCTGTCCGCACCCGACCACCATCCCGTTGCCGGCAAGCTGACCTGACGGTCGTTGGCGAGCTATAGGGCAAGATGTTCGCGCACGTCGGACAGGTCGAGCGGTTCCAATTCGAGCACGCGGCGCCAAATAAGCCTCGTCGACTTCTATGCCGGAATCGGCTGCCGCGGCGAGAACGGCAACTACGAGATCGTCGCCCTCGGGCGCCTTCGTCGCGGTCCTGATGACGTCGTGAGCGGTGAGATATTCCGACCGTGGTCCATATCCGGCATTCTCAAGGCGGTGACGGCGACACCGGGTCGGTCTTTGCGCTGAATCAGGAAACGAGGGCCGCGATGGTTGCCGTCGTGTCGGCGAGGGCTGCTGCGCCGATGTTGCCGATGGATTCGTCGAGCGCTACCGCGGGAAGCCACTGAACTAGCTCGGGCAGGACAACGCCCTTGGGTTGCTGCACAGATACAATCATCGCCATTGTGCCACTGGGGATTTCACCGGGAATGAACGGGCAGGTGATCACGCGCCCGGTTGCAGCGGCGAGGTGTATCGCGTTGGAGAGTACGACAACATACAGCTCGTGTCCGGTGTCGCGGCGCGGCCTGACGTCGCCGGGGGTGATCAAAGGCCTGCGGCCCGGTTGGCCTGGTAGACCGTCTGCGCGTAGGCGTCGATATCCAACGCCGGAACGGTGTGCGCGGTGTAGTGGTCCAGCGAGATCCGGAGATGCTCGTGGTGCAGGGCCCGCTCGATCATCTCGGAACGATTCAAGCCGACCGCCTGGGCATCCGCATCGGCCGCCGCAAGCACAGCCTGATCTATCGTCACCGACACCTTCGCCTTTGTCATACTTATTATCCTACCTTAAGGAGGATAAGCGTCCTGCTTGGTCCAACCGTCGCCTGCATTCCTCAGTTCTGTTCTCCAATGCAAGCATCACCCTCCGGCATCCGATCCACGTGCACGGCACAGGCGCACGGTCGCCGATCGCTGGACGCCGCTCGCCGCCTCGCTCCGAACGACTTGAGCGGCCCGCCCCGCGACCCGCGCTCAACACTAAATGTCGGTGATTGGTCTTACCTGGGCCGTCATCACGGCGCACAAGAAAACCTGCCGCTCACGGCGACTCATCAGCCTGCCGGACCACGACGGCCCACCGCTTTCCCGGTGCACTGTTTATCGCGTCGAACGCCAGGCATCCTGCCTGGTCGACCAACCATGCCCAACGTCAAACTTGACTGCCAGCGCGAAAGCTGATATGTAGGCATCTGTTGTCAAGAGGCAGGTGAAAGCCGCCCCGGTTTGGTGCCGGGGCGGCTTTCGTTT
>NZ_LKTM01000357.1 GCF_001417955.2 Mycobacterium gordonae
CAACCCACCCGACCATCCAGAGGAGGACGCTCAGTAAATACCGCGCAACGGTGCCTCATTCAGGTTGACAGGTTCCGCTACGCGCCGAGTCTTCTGTCGAAGAAGGCATGGCTGACGACCGCGCCGACCGATGTCCCTCTGAGTGAAGAAACCGGCGGCGCCATCCATCACTTCTTGTTGCCCTCCCACGGCTGGGGCGCCGTGATCGACACTCCTGAAGCCAAGACCTATGCGCCGGACAAGCGCGAGGAATTGCGGCTGTGGCGCAACGGTATTCGCGGTAACCCCAGCGCGGCGATCAAGAAACGACTGGCCGCTCTCGCCGAGCGTGTCGAGACGTTGTGGAGATTCACACTTCGCAGGCTGGCGATCGCGGAGTCCGAGATCCGTCGTGACATCGAACTTTGGGGTCGTGAAAGCCTTCAGTCTTTTGATGCTGCGGTGACACGGGAGCAGATCGAGGAAGTGCTGCATGACGAGAACGGCGCCTACCGGCGACTGCGCCGCGTGATGGACGCCTGGTGCGCGATGTGGTCGTGGCCGTTGACTACCGACATCGAACCGCCGGATTGGGACCAGTGGGTTGGTGGTTTGGAAGCCATTCTCGGTATCCTGCCGAAGGCCGGCAAGTTCGAAAAGTACGGCCAGACCAGTCTCGCGGGCGACCTCAACTGGGAAGAACTCGACCTCGCTGAGGACATCGATCGTACGTTTGCACAAGCACTTTCAATCGACAAAGCGCTCGATGGATTCCCTTGGCTGACGGTAGCGCAAACCATTGGTGAGGGGCAGGGGTTCTTCCATTGGGAACTCGACTTTGCGCCGGTCTTCGCCCGCGGAGGCTTTGACTTACAGGTAGGAAACCCGCCGTGGGTGAGGCCCGACTGGGATGAGTCGAGTGCGTTGGCCGAGTTCGATCCATGGTGGCAACTAGTCGACAAAGCGTCGGAGGACCTTAGGAATCGCAAGCGCCTAGACGCTTTTGAGCGACGGGATGTGCTGGCAGAAATCTTGAACCAGCGGACAGATCAGGTCGGAGTTAATGCGCATCTGGCGTCAGGTGTCGACCGGCCGGTACTCACAGGCCTGCAACCCGACTTGTACCGGTGCTTCATGGAGCGAGTCTGGCGCTCGATGACCGATGCAGGGATCAGCGGGCTGATCCACCCGGAAAGCCATTTCACAGAGCTCCGTGCGAAATACCTTCGACGCCAGACATATCGAAGGCTCCGTCGACATGTTCAGTTCAAGAACAATGCATACATCTTTCGCGAAATTAGCGACAAACGAGACTTCGGTGTTCACATATATGGATGTACGCAAACCGAAGTGAGCTTCCTTCAGGCTGGCTGGATATATCACCCAGACGTGCTTGAGCGATCGATTCACCACGACGGCTCCGGCCAAGCGCCCGGTGTGCGCGATGCGGATGATAACTGGGATATGCGTCCGCACCGCGAGCGGATCGTGCGGGTAGATCGGTCCGTACTGGAGAATTGGGCCGCTCTAATCGACGAGCCGGGAACGCCGCCAGACGAAGCACGGATGTTATACCCCGTGAATCGCGCAAGCGCCCAGGTGCTGGACAAGGTGGCTACGGCCCCTCGCCTCGGAGATATCGGATTTGAATGGACTAGGGGTTGGGAAGAGCCGCGTGATCGTGAACTCGGCTACTTCAAGTACTCGTCAGCGACCCCACCACGGTGGGAAGAGGTTATTCTGCAAGGACCCCACTTCTCTGTTGCCAATCCGCTCTACCAACAGCCAAACGAGAATCCAAGAAGTCGTCAGGATACGACGACAATCGACCTTGAGTCGATCCCAGAAGACTTCAAACCAAGATCGAGCTACCAGATCGCCAAGCCCTACAGTGAATACATTCAGGCGTATCCAAAATGGCATGGTGAGCCAAGTGCATCGTATTTTCGGCTCGCGTGGCGAAGGATGGCGGATCCATCGACCGTTCGTACCCTTCACTCGGCGGTGTTCCCACCGGGCCCGTGCTTCGTTGTAACTGTTCTCTCCGCCGACCTACCAACCAAGAGCGATTTGGTCGTTGCGAACGGCTTTTGGTCGTCGCTGCCAGTCGATTTCCTGGTGAAGGCCGCCAGTGTGTCGGAATTGAAGCACGGAGTTGTACGACGGTTCCCTCACGTACGTAATCATGCCCTCGAAGCTCAGCTAATCGTCCGCACTCTCCGCCTGAACTGCCTCATCCAACCGTACGCTCCGCTTTGGGAGGAGCTGTATACCTCCGTCTGGCAGCAGGATTCGTGGGTTCCTCACGTGGGCGTGGACTACTCGTGCCGTGCGCGACTGGGTAAGGTCGGACCGGAGTGGGAGTGGGCGACGGCCCTTCGCCGCGCCGCCGACCGTCGTCAAGCGTTAATCGAAATCGATGCCATCGTCGCAATCATGCTTGGAATCACCGCGGCGGAGTTGCGCACGATTTACCGCACTCAGTTCCCCGTTCTGCAGAAATATGAACGTGAAGCGTTGTACGACGCGAACGGCCGTCAACTGCCGTCGAAGCTTGCGTCCGAGTACCGCAGGAAGCGAGCTGTCGAGGGCGATGAGTTGACTGTCGACGGAGTTACCTACGTCGAGCCATTCATCGGCGTCGACCGCGAACGCGATATGGAATTGGCCCACAAGCACTTTAGCGATATTGCACTCGCATGACCGGAACGCAACAAACCGTAGACCCGGCTAAGCTCGGTGAACTGGTCAACGCCGTCGTCGCGCTCGGTCCGCAGCCGCGCGAACGACGTTGGGGCAGCTTGAGCCTGTGCATCGTCGATGCGGTGTGGAGCATCGGTGCCCATTATGACAACGTCGTGGTTCCGCTGGTCCGCAATCTTGCGAGAAAGTTTGGTGTCGAGCAACCCACCATCTCGCTGGACCAGCCGATCGACGTTGACCCGTTGCCGCTTACCCGCTTGGCTGACGTCACTGTCGGCGAGTTGATACGGCTTACCAATGGGCAGAACACGTCAACCAGAGGCGGAATTCGCAAAGCCGACGCAGTACTCCGTCACCTCCATGCTTTCCGCGCGCACGGCGTCAACGAGATAGCTGATGCGATCGTACTTTTCGGTGACGAGGAGCGGTTCGCCGCCGTGAACGCGGATCTGCGGAGAATCCCCGGAGAGGGTGCCCATGCGGTGCGGCGCAACTACCTATGGATGCTCATCGGCCAGGACGACTTGATCAAGCCCGACCGAATGGTCCTGCGCTGGTTCGAGCATCACGGAGTTGTCGTCGATCCGATCCGCGCCCGCCATCTGATCGACGCGCTGGTTCCCGCCGTTAGTGTCGAACTGAAACGACCCATCACTGCATGGGAGATCGATCACGCACCGTGGAACGCCGGACGAGGTATGTAATCGATGGGCGCACTCCTTCCCACCCTGCAGGCCGAACATCTCCGTGAAGGCCTTACCGACTACCTCGCAACAACATTCGCGTTGACCGACCCCGACGCGCAATCGGCGCTGACCGACTTCGTCGGCGATCCCGACACCGGAATGTTCAAGGGTCCGTATGTCAGGCTGCGGCTGCCGTTCGCACCGGCCGAAGACGACTGGGCAGAGCACCTCGACTGGTGGCCGCAAGATTTCACGCCCTACGGACACCAGGCCCGCGCATTTGCGCAATTGTCGACCAAGCAGGGCGACCGCCCGCAACCCACGCTCGTGACCACTGGCACCGGGTCCGGTAAGACGGAGGCGTTCCTCTACCCGATCCTCGACCACGTTCTGCGGGCCAGGAAGTCTGGCGTCACCGGAATGAAGGCGCTTGTCCTCTACCCGATGAACGCGCTTGCCAACGACCAAGCGGAGCGGCTGGCCAAGCTCATCGCCGGCGACCCGGCATTGGCCGCTGTCACTGCCGGTTTGTACACCGGTGAGCAGGCCAGCGGTGGACGCACGAGAGTGTCGGCGGACGGGCTGATCACCGACCGCGCGCTCATGCACGACGCGCCCCCGGACATCTTGCTCACCAACTACAAGATGCTCGACCACATGCTGCTGCATCCGGGCCGCGCCGACATGTGGCGACTGTCCGCAGAATCGTTGCGATATCTGGTGCTCGACGAATTCCACACCTACGACGGAGCGCAGGGCACCGACGTCGCCATGCTGCTGCGCCGTCTTGGCATCACACTGAAGAGCTACTGGACCGACACATCGCGGATCACCGACGCAGACCGCGCCCGCCCGCTCGGCCGGATCACCCCGGTCGCGACATCAGCGACACTCGGCTCGCGTGCCGCGCCGACAGCGATGCGCGAGTTCGCGCACACCGTGTTTGGAGAGGTGTTCCCCTCCGAAGCGGTCATCGAGGAAACCCGACTCACCCCCGATCAATGGCGCAATTCGCGGCTCGGGGACTGTGACCATGAGTGGACACCCGTCGAACCGGGACTACCAGATGCGCTGGAACGGATCGTCAACGCGACCGTCTCCGCTCCAAACAACCAGGCCATTGCCGCTGCGGTGTTCGCCGAACTCTTCGAGAAGCGTCCTCAATCTGAACTCTTCGGAAAGCCCGCTCAGTCTGAGCTCTTCGAGAAACCCACCCAATCCGAGCTCTTTCAGAAGTCCGTACATGCAGGAGGAACCGCCGGCGGCCCGGAACTCAACATTGCCGACATGCTCGACCAACTCAAGCGGCATCGGTTCGTCCAGGCCGTACTGGAGGGCTCCATCCACGCCGTGTCGCTCTCCGATCTCGCAGACCGAGTGTTTCCGGCAGTGGCCGTCGACCGCGATGCCGCCCGCACCCACGCCACACGGATCCGCTTCCTAGAGTTCGTATTTGCAATGCTGTCGCACGTCCGCGCCGAGGCCGGCCGCGCGGCATTGGGTGTCGACGTGCACCTGTGGATCCGAGAGCTCAGCCGCGTCGACAGGGCAGTGCGCGCCGCCACCGAATACCGCTGGTCGGACGACGGCGCGCTGGCCGACGATCAGGAGCTGTATCTACCCGCGGTGTATTGCCGACACTGCGGGCGCTCCGGTTGGGGAGCGCGGCTCGCGCCGACTGGCACTGCTCTCGATGTAACCGATGAGGCGATCCGCGCCGACCACGCCGCAGGCGCATCCCGCTTCCGCGCGCTGATCTCCGCACCGGCCGAGGCGCAGGTATCCGGCGGCGTTGATGGGTTGCGTTGGTTCCACCTCGATCATCGCGAATTGCAGGACATCACACCGGATCCCGAAAGCGCAGACATCGTCGACGGACGTTTACTGCCCGTGCTCACCTTGATCGGTCCCGACGCCGACGAGCAGTCGAAAGACGACGTGTGCCCAGCCTGCGGCGCCGCCGATGGGATTCGGTTTCTCGGTAGTGCAGTGGCGACCCAATTATCGGTGACACTGTCGAACCTCTTCGGAAACGAGAAGCTCGATGCCGCTGAGAAGAAGGCGCTGATGTTCACCGACAGCGTGCAGGACGCTGCACACCGTGCCGGCTTCGTACAGGCCCGCTCGCATAGCCTCACGCTGCGCACTGCGCTACGCAGTGCACTTGGCGATGGCGAACTCGACCTCGACGAGCTGAGTCAGGCTGTGATCGCCCGCGCCGGCACCGACCCGATGCTCCGGTATCAACTGCTGCCACCCGACATCGTTGACCGCGACGAGTTCGTCGCCTTCTGGAAGGCGGACGCCCATTCCAACTCACGGCGGGCCGCGGAGAACAAGGCCAAGAAGCGACTGCGATTTGACATCGATCTCGAGTTCGGACTGCAGTCTCGCACTGGTCGCACTCTAGAACTCACCGGCAGCGTCGCCGCCGAGGTCTATTTGGGTGCGCCGCAGAAGGCGCGGATTCTCGGACGCCGCGCAATCGAGCGCGCCGACGCCACGCAGCTTCCGCTGGGCGGCGTGTCCGACCACGCCTTGGCACATTGGGTCCGCGGCACGGCGGAACGAGTGCGCACGCGGGGTGGCATTCACCACGAGTGGCTGCGGCGATATGTGGAGAAGAACGCTAACCGTTACCACATCTGGGGAGGTCGGCCGCGCGGACAAGGCATGCCTGCGTTCCCGAAAGGCCGGCCCGCACCGGCGTTTCCCGCTCTCAAGACGGGAACCGGTCCGCTGCCGGAGGGCTTTGACCCGATCACCGCGCCTTCGTCGTGGTACGCGCGGTGGACTTCGCGTTGCCTGGATGTCAGTCCTCAGGACGGAACCTTTCTCGCCAAGGCACTGTTTGTCGAACTCGCTGAGCAGATGCTGCTGTCGACCCGCGCCACCGAAACCGGTTCCACGGTATACGGTTTAGAACCCGGCACGGTGCACGTCAGCGCGCCGACCGTCGAGGGGCTGCTCGACAAGCGACACCTGCTGGCGTGTGACGTTTGCCAGACTCCCGTACCGGGCAGCGTGACTACTGTTGACGAGCTCGACGGTGCTCCCTGCATCCTCATCCGCTGTCCAGGTTGGTTACATCGAACTCCCAAGGCGGATAACTTTTATCGCCGGCTATATGACTCGACCGAGATGAAGCGCGTTGTGGCGCGCGAGCACACCAGTCTTCTTCCTACGACGACGCGACTCAAGTACGAGACGGCGTTCAAGAGCGGTGGCTCTGACCCGCAGGCGCCTAACGTGCTGGTCGCCACGCCCACGCTGGAAATGGGCATCGACATCGGCGACCTTTCGACCGTGATGCTCGGATCGCTGCCCCGATCGGTGTCCTCTTACCTGCAGCGTGTCGGCCGCGCCGGGCGACTTACCGGCAACTCGCTAATCCTGGCCTACGTCCGCGGCCGCGGCGAACATCTCCCGAAACTGTTCGAACCGCTGTCGGTTATCGAAGGCGAAGTGCGACCACCCGCGACGTTCCTCAGCGCCGAGGAAATTCTCCAGCGTCAATACGTCGCTCATATCGTCGATCAGTTCGCTCGCGACCCTCAGCAAGAACGCCCCACCGACGCGCGTTCAGTTCTCGGCGACGACGCCGAGGGCGGCTGGTTGTCGCGCCTGCTGGAGACCGCAGCGTCCGATAGCGACCAGCTGCTCGACCGCTTCCTCGGCCAGTTCGGCGAGCATCTCAGCGTGGATTCGATTGCCAGTCTTCGAGCTTGGGCCAGCGCTCCCCCGGAGGGCGGACCGAGTGGTCTCACGCAACGGTTGATGACCGCCTGTTACCAATGGCGGGCGGACCTCGACGAACTCACCACTCGGCGGGCCGCCGTCGACGCCGAACTGCCGGAGTTCGAACGCCGCGCCACGTCGCCCGCGGCGACCGACGACGACCGGCGTGCCTACAAGATCGCCAAGGGATCACTCAAACTGCTTAATGCGCAAATTAACTCGTTGACTCGCGACTACTGGATTTCGGTGCTTGAGCGGTACGGCGTACTGCCCAATTACACGCTGCTCGACGACGCGGTAACTCTCGACGTCGGGGTCACGTGGATCGATCCCGATAGCAACGAGTACATGGGTGAGGAACTCAGCTATCAACGGGGGTCCCGCGTAGCGCTCACCGAACTCGCCCCGGGGGCGACGTTCTACGCGCAGGGTCTTGCGGTGACCATCGATGCCGTCGATCTGGGCACTGGAGAGTGCAACATCCACTTGTGGCAGGTGTGTCCGCAATGCGGTTGGGTGGGCGCCGGCGTTCCGGCCGCGAGTTGTCCGCGGTGTCATAGCGTCGCCATCGGTGACGTCAATCAGCACCTACCGGTGGTCGAGATGACAAGGGTGTCCGCCGAGGTTCGCCGTGATGAGGCCACCATCAACGACATTCGTGACAGTCGCAAGCGCGAACCATTCACCGTTGTCACTGCCGCCGACGTCGATCCCTCGCAGGTGGGTCGAACCTGGTTCCGATCAGGATCGGCATTCGGCGCGGAGTATTTGCGCCGCTTGGATATTCGATGGATTAACCTGGGCAAGCGAACCTCTAAGGGAAAGAAAAGGCTGATCGCCGGGCAAGAGTCGGCTAGCGGCCTCTTTCGGGTGTGCGCGGCATGCGGACAACTTGACGCGACGTCCGGCCGCAATAGCCGCTACGAACACCGCACCTGGTGTCGGCTGCGCGACTCGCCTACTGAGGACGTCCGCGACATCGCCCTCGCGCGTCGGCTGCGCACGCAGGGTGTGCTACTGCACCTGCCGCCGCAGATGGAGTATGACAACTTCGCTCACCCCAGCTTCGCCGCTGCAATCTTGCTTGGTCTACGCCAAGTAATCGGTGGATCGCCCGAACACCTCGACGTCGCTACTATCAGTGACGCGCTATGGGCTCCGGACCGTCGTGCGCTTCTTATTCACGACACTGTTCCGGGCGGCACCGGCTACCTAGCCGAGTTCTCCGACCACACCAAGGTTTTTGACGTGCTCGCCGCTGCGCGGCAGATCGTGCGCGAATGCCCATGCCGCGATGAGGATCGACTGGCCTGTCACCGTTGTCTGCTCCCGTTTGCCGCGCCCTACGACATGGATAAGGTGTCTCGGCTAACGGCGCTGAAGCTCCTCGACGAGATCCTGGACGTCGGCTCCCACTCGACTCCCGACCTCGAGGACTGGACTGCCGAAGTCACCGAGAAGGCGCCACCGCCCACGCCCCTCGGCGACGAGTCATTCCTTGAGCGCGATTTCTACAGTGCGTTCATCGCTCGGCTCAAACTGATGGGCGCCGCTGTCGTCGAAAAGCCGGGCACTTACGGACCGTCGGCAACCATCACGCTGCAGGGTACCTCGCCGCGCAAATGGTCACTGCGACCGCAGATTTCGCTCGACTTCGTCAAACCCGACTTTGTCCTCCAGACCGCCGATCCCGAGATTCCGCGAATCGCTATCTTTGCTGACGGGCGGGCATTCCACGCTGGGACCGGCGACCGCAACCGCGTCGCCGACGATGCTGACAAGCGGGCCGCGCTTCGTAAGGCTGGTTATTTGGTGTGGTCGTTCGGACATGACGATCTTCAGCGCTTCAAATCGGGCGACGGGGTCGATCCGGATTGGTTCGACCAGAAAGCCGCCAGCATCGTCACGAGCCGGTTCCACGTTTCACCCGGACTCGTGCGCCTCCTATCGAAGGATCCAGTGACGCAGCTGCTCGAGTTCGTCGTCAACCCAGATACCGAATCCTGGCAGCACTTCGGTGACTGGATGCCGTATCTCTTTGTGCGCAACGACAACCGGGCTCACTCTGATTCCAATGATGTAGCGGTGGCCGCGTTGGCGGTGCTAAATGGAACGCTACCGTTTGGCGAGGCTGGATCCGACATGTGCTGGACATACTCCGCTGGCGGCGTCACGGTGACTTCGGGCGTGCACAGCACTACCGAGCCGCCGCGTGCAGTGCTCGCTGTGGACGATCGCGAGGATCACCTCCAATCGCTTGATGGCAAAGCGTGGAAGGAATGGATTCGGCTGTCGAACTGGCTAGGGCTCAGTGGTCGCCACAGCATCACCACCCGCTCACTGCTCTCCGTGGCGCCATCCGCACCCGAAGTAACTGAGTCGGTTGCCCTCGCACCGGAGTGGCAAACCATCCTCGATGAAGCTGTCTCGGACAGCGAGCGAGAGCTCATCACGGCGCTCGCCGATGCCGGGGTGGCGGTTCCGGAGCTGGGCTATGAGACCGAGAGTGGCGACGTCATTGACATGGCATGGGCGGATGCGCGGATCGGCGTGTCCTTCGACTCCGGCGAAGCTCCTCACGGATGGACGCTTTGTCCGGCCAATGTCGAGCATGTCGTCGCGGTGCTGCAATCGAATGGAGTGATGTAAATGGCGAACCTAGTCATTGCGTCGAACAGCAAGGCTATGTCAAAGCTGGATGGCTCGATCAAGAACAAAGTGTATGACTTCTTCGAGAAGCTGAACGCCGATGACACCCAGCCATCGCTACATATTGAACCGATGAAGGCCGCCGTCGATCCACGAGTCCGTACTGGCCGTGTCGATCTGCACTATCGAGCCGTGCTGTTCCGAGTGGACGACAAGTCGAGCGGCCCCACGTACATCTACATGGGGACCTGGGGACACGATGAGGCCATCAAACTCGCTGAGCGAGCGACGCTTCGGGTTAATCCAATTAATGGAACGCTCGAAGGACTGATCAGTGAACCGGCCACCTCGACCGGTGCTGCTACGCCTACGCCACCCCCGAAGCCTGCCCCAGAACTTTCCTACCTCGCAGGCGTAGGGTACACACTTTCGGACCTGACCGAGAGGTTAGGTATCAGTACCGCGGTGGCGGAGCGTGCGATGGCAGCGCCAAGTGAGTCCGCGCTCGTCGATGCTGCCGAAGGCGCATTGGACTGGGAGGGCAGCGCGCTACTTGATCTGGCGACTGGCGTTTCGATCGACACCATTCGCGAGAAGCACGGCTTCACTGACGAACCCGTCGACACGAACCTGGACGAAGACGAACAGATCATCGGGGCGCTGGAGCGGCCAGCATCCAAAATGCAGTTCGCGTATATCGAGGACAACGACGAATTGCGCCGCGTCATCGAAGGCGGTGACTTCGCGGCATGGCGGATATTCCTCCACCCAGAACAAAGGAAGTACGTCGAATCGAACACGAGTGGCGCGTTCAGGCTCTCCGGAGGAGCCGGCACGGGGAAGACAGTCGTGGCGATACACCGCGCGCGGCGGTTGGCCAAGTCAATCCCAGATGCGCGCATCATATTGACGACCTTCAATACCGCACTCGCTGACGGGCTCAAGGCCGATCTGAAAGCCCTCGACCCAGATGTCGTAATCGCCGACAAGCCAGGGGATGTCGGCGTTTACGTCGGGGGTATCGACTCCCTGGCGAAAGCCGTCGTCGACAACAATTGGTCCCACGTTAGTGCTGCATTTCAGCATGTGTTCGGGCGCAGCGGTGTGGTACCGGCACAGCGGACCTCGTCCGACGCCGTTTGGCGTGACGTGACCAACACGGTGAAATCGGGGTTGGACGCCAAGTTGGCGACGCCCGGGTTTTTGGAGAGCGAGTACATTGCCGTGGTTCTCGCAAACCGCATCACCACATTGGAACAGTACGCAAAGATCCCGAGACCGGGTCGCGGAGTGCGGCTGAGCCGCCCACAACGCATCGCGGTATGGAACCTCGTCGAAGCCTACCGTCGACAGAGTGACATGAACGAGACGCTCAGTTTTCCCGAGGTGCTCGCCCTGGCGGCAGAAGCGTTGCGCGTGAGAGCAGAATCGGGCGGCGGCCACATCGCCGATCACTTAATAGTCGATGAGGCCCAGGACCTCCACGCCACTCACTGGGCGCTCCTTCGTGCGCTGGTGTCGGAAGGGCCGAACGACCTCTTCATCGCCGAAGACTCCCACCAACGTATATATGGGAGCCCAATTGTCTTGAGCCGGTTGGGAGTCAAGATCGTCGGTCGATCTCGGCGATTGACTCTGAATTACCGGACTACTGCACAGAACCTGGCGTTTGCAGTAGGGGTCCTGTCCGGAGCGCATTACACAGATCTGGAGCAAGAGAACGAGAAAACGAGTGACTATCGGTCGGCGCGCAGTGGGCCCGAGCCGGAGTTGATCGCGTGCCCCGACCAAACCGCTGAACTCCAAACAGTAGCGGACTTGATTACAAAGTGGCTCGACAAGGAAAGCGTCGTGCCCGAGAGCATTGCGGTGCTGACCCGAAGCCAGGAGGAGCGGGATCGATTCATTCGAGGACTGGGAGAGCGCGGTGTTCAAGTCCGAGCTCTCGACCGGTCCGCGGCCGTCCCAGGCCAGCCGCTGGTGATGACGATGCATCGGGCTAAGGGGATGGAGTTTTCGCGCGTGATCCTGTCTGGGGCCGATGACAAGCACGTCCCGTCGCCGGCGGCGTTACGCAACATCCCCGACGAGGAACGCGCCGAGGCCCTGTTGCGGGAACGTTCTCTGCTTTATGTCGCTAGTAGCCGAGCACGTGATGCGCTAGTGGTGACTTGGAGCGGGCAGCGGTCGGAGCTGCTCGGGTCGAACGCTTAGACGCCGGCAGATCTACGAGGAGATCAATGGACACACAGGTACGAACACCCCAGCTGGTCTTCATGCAACCACAGCGGCTGATCGTTCCGCTGTTCCAGCGACCCTATGTGTGGAACCTGGAGAATCAGTGGGAACCGTTGTGGCGCGATGTTGTTCGCGTCGCGGACCGCCTGCTCGTTGAACCTCATGTCAAGCAACAGCCGCACTTCCTTGGTGCAGTCGTTCTGCAACAGCTTCAGAATCCAATCGGCTCGCTTCAGGCCCGTACCGTGATCGACGGTCAGCAACGCTTAACGACTTTGCAATTGCTGCTCGACGCGCTGCACGCTGAGATCCACGCAGCGGGAGTAGAGCAGCCCGCGAAGCGGCTTGAGGCGCTCGTTCGTAATCCGGATGCGTTCTGCGACCACCACGAGGATCAATTTAAAGTGTGGCCGACGAATCGGGATCGGGCCGCATTCAACGACGTGATGGCCGCGACTCCGCCAGTCGCGTACGGATCGTTGGCACATGCGGGTGAGCGGCTGGTCCAAGCCCATCGCTACTTCTCGGAGCAAGCGAGGGAATGGCTGAACTCCGACGGACCAGAGAAAGTCGTTGCAAGGGCTGAGAAGCTCGAGCATGTGGTACGCGAGCTCCTGCAACTCGTTGTCATCGACCTCACCGCAGAAGAGAACGCCCAGGAGATCTTTGAGACTCTCAATGCACGCGGTGCCGGCCTCACTGCGGCGGATCTCATAAAAAACTTCGTCTTCCAGCGGTTGATGGAGCAAGATGTCGACGTCGAAGCCGCGTACGAAAAGTACTGGAAAGATTTTGAAACGGGTTTCTGGGAGGTCGAAGTCAGCTTCGGCCGGCTGCGATACTCACGTTCGTCAATTTTCTTGAACCACTGGTTGATCGCGCGTACGGGCGAAGAAACCGTTGCGCGAGAAGTGTTCACCCGGTTTAAGCGATACGCAGACTTCGACGCCGGCACCTCGATGCTTGAATTAGTAACACAGATCGCTCGGGCTAGTAAAGTCTATCGGGCATTCATCGAAGGTGTGACTGCCAACAATCCCGTTGACCGACTTCAGCTCTTCGCTTACCGCTCGAACACACTGGAGAGCGAAGTCTTCAAGCCAGTGGTCTTGTGGTTGTTTGATGCCGAGATGGACCCTGTGCCGTCGGATCAGGTCACGAAGGCGCTCGACGTGCTCGAAAGTTGGCTAGTCAGAAGAATGTTGGTGAGAGCGACAACGAAAGCCTACAACCAAGTTGCTGCCGAGTTGGTCACCCAGCTTCAGAATGGCGATCGTGAGAACGCGGGGGATGTCGTCGAGCAGTTCTTCACGGGCCAGAACGTCGAAAGCCGCTATTGGCCAGACGATGACGAGGTCATCAGCGAGCTCAAGAATATGCCGGCCTACCAGAGGATTAGGAATAATCGCCTCCGCATGGTCCTGGAGGCGCAAGAGGATCACAGACGTGGGTGGAAGGGCCCCAATGAAGGGCTCGGCGGTGAACGTGTGGCGCGGGGTATGTACCACATCGAGCATGTAATGCCCCAGAAATGGCAGAAGCATTGGCCGTTGGAGCCAGATGAGGACGAAGCGACGCGTGATCGGCTCGTGCACACTGCTGGGAACCTCACCCTCGTCACTTCAAAACTCAACACCAAGTTGTCGAATGCGCCCTGGGATTCGAAGCGAGTCGCGCTTCAAGAGCATGATGTGCTCAAACTTAACGTCGGCATCCTTCTGGATGCAGGCGCAGAGTGGAGCGTGCAGAAGATCCGCGCGCGTACTGCCGATATGGCTCAAGCGATCGTCGAGATATGGCCTGTGCCAGAGGGACACAAGTCGAGCTACGGCAAGACCGCGGAGCAACCGAAGCGGCGCGTGACCGTCGCGGATTTGATTGGTGCCGGGTTGATTGAGCCTGGCTCGAAGATTTTTGCGCGCCGAAAGGCGCACAGCGGTCGAACAGCTGTCATTCTTCCCGATGGCCGTATTGATGTCGATGGCCACCTGTTTGAGACGCCGTCCGGTGCGGCTCGTTGGATCAGTGGTAAGAGTGAAAACGGTTGGTGGTTCTTCAATGTGGGACAGACCGACAACCGCGCGCTCGCAGAGGTGTTTAACGAGTACCTGGAGCAGACGTCAGAAGAGATTGATGACGAAGCTGCTGAGCAGGAAATCGCCGACAACACAGACGGACAACTCGAAGGCAGCGATGATGACGCCTGACGCGGCATTGACTCCGCGCGGCACTCAGTTTGACGACGAGCTCTACATGAGGATCGTGCAGTCGGTCGCGGAGGGTGACGAGTTACGCACGCTGGGATATGGACGGCCGAACAAAATTGTTTCAATTGATAGAGCGGGTATCCGCGTCGCAACTCTGCAGTCCGAAGGCCGAGGCGCTCCCCCGGAACTGGTTCCAGCATGGATGATCATCCGAGCGTGGGCCCACCTGACGTCCAACGGTGTTCTTACGCAGGAGGGGCTCAAGCACCAGTTAGACGTGTACCGGTCGGCGTTCGTATGCGCACTGCTCGCGACCTTCGCTGATGTTGCAGTGGAGTCGAAGCGTCCCGCCAAGTTGCGGCTCAAGTGAAAGCCCACCACGCTATGCGGCGTCTGCGGTCAATGCTGTGCTCGCTCTCGCGATTCGATGGGACCCTAGGGGAGCCGTATTCCTGGGAACGCCTCGACCATAACGGTAATCAGTTTCTCGGCGGTCGCCTGATCGAGTTCGATTATCTGACTGGGTTTTGGCGCCAATTTGCGGAGGTCTGACCCCAATGTCGCCAACCGGAGCAGCTTGTCGCCGCGATCCGAAAATACTGTGGTGTAGAGACAGTCGACCTCGGTGCGTGGCGGTCGTGCAGGCTGCGTGTCAGGCTTCAATGAACGAATTAGCGCCATCTTCACACTGTAAGCGGTGCCGAGTCGTGTTTCGCAATAGCCGCTAGTCGGCTAATTGCACGTGTGACGTAGCCCATCAGCGGCCTTACGACCGACACCCCTCAGGACGATGCCTCGACAGCCGGGAATACAATGACTGAACCGTCTGCTTTTCGTTCAATATCGATTTCGACGTCGCCCTGATGATCGTGAGCATCGACTTCGTTTCCGAAGGCACGAAGTCGATATGCCGCTCGGAGGAGGTCATCGACCTCGCGCGGCATGAAGACGGCGCTCCTGATCCCGCCGTACCGCTTCAGCTCGATCTCTGCTAAACCACGCAACACGTTGACTATCCCGGACTCCAAGTCGTTAACGCGCCGCTCGTCGTCCTTCAAGGTCTGAATGAACGTTTTGAACGGGTGGTTAGCGCCCTCGAGCTGTGCATGTTCGACGGCTTGCAGCACGAGCACACGCCGCTTGAGCGCTATAGCAAGGTTGGCAAGTTCCACGTGAGCGCGGAATTCCCCGCCGTCGTCCTCGATGACACCGGGAAATGACTTGAGTATTGTGGCGAGCTCAACAGGTCCGCGGATGTCGGTCAGCGCACGTTGCCATTTGCTCACCCGGCGAGCTGCGCGCTCAATTGCAACATTGATCGCATAGACCGCGGAGTCGAGCCCCAACGCAGCACCCACTCGGCCCTGATCGAGTAAGACGGCTGTCGCCTTCTGGATGGCGTCGCGGCAGCCGTCGAGTTGGTTACGTTCATCTTCCAGCTTGTCTTCGTGCAGTTTCTCGAGCAAGTCGGTAATGCGTTCCATTGCCTGCTCACGCTTGTGATCGGCGTATGCACTGACGCCAAGGGCGACTGCCATCAGTACGAGTGGGGCTGCAACTGTAAGCGCCGCGGTGCCTGCCGCGACCCCGCCAACCGCACCGGCCGCCCCTGTCGCTGCGCCGGCGGCTGCCGCCTGACCGGTGACGGGTACGAAACTCGATTGCGCGACTATCCCGCTCGAGTTGACTAGCGAACTGCGCACACCGCCGGCGGCAGCTTTCGAAGCCATCGGGCGAACCAAGCCGTTGCCGACCTGCGCCGCGACCTTTGCGGGCACCACCATTCGATACAAGACTTCGCCGGAGCCAGCAGCGTTCGCTGCCGAGGGGGCCGATTTCGCCGTCTGAGTCACGAGTTGAGAAAGGTTCTGGGCCAATGGACTCGCGGCCTGGAGCGCGATGCCGTTGCCGTGAGGGCGCTTGTTGGTGATCGGGTGTGCCTCCAACGTCGCGATCGGAGAGTCTGCGAGCGCGACTAACACTTTGCGCAAATCGGCGAGGCGTTCGGACGTCATGGCCCCGTCGCCGATAACGTCCGGGATGGCGACGTCCTCGGTAGCAAGCATCCACACGGGCGCGGGTACGCTATTTTCATCGGTCACTTCTTCGACCCTCCTCATCGCTCTGGGGCATACCCTATTGAAGTTGGCCGACAAACCTGGGGAGCGTAGCGAACGGCGGAGACAGTTTCGATGAAACCGCACCCGCGTGGTCCAGATAGCTTCTTGGGGAATTTGGCTCGTCTACACCCTCACGCCGGACCGGTATAGCCGTTCCCACGTGCCCAGGCGACAACCAAGGACTTGGTGTCCGGACACAAGTTGTTCACGGCCGCGGTCAGGATGATCGCCGCCTCGGTCGGTGCGAAACCCGTCCTGCGTAGCTTGCCGAGCACCAAGGAAGGTGACACGTCGCTTCGGAGGTCGTGGCAGAGCTCCTTTCCGATACCGATCATGTCGGTGATAGACGCATAGCTCACCCCCGAGTTGTCCAGCTCGGAGATGAAGTCGTACTGGTCGGCCCGAGCCGGCCCCGACAACGCCAATGACCCGCATGTTGCGAGCACTCCCGCAATAACCCCACGTCCGCGCATTTTTCCCCCTCGCATTGCGCCGAGGAGCAAAGAATACGATTGGCCACCGACAAGAAAATCCCGACAGCGAAAGGCGCAGGGGTCGGCGAACGAGGAAGTCGAACAGCTGTGCAGGGGTTTGCTGCCGGGACTACACGAATCCTTGATCGACCAGAATCGCGCCCTGCGTCGTGACCACATGTGCCTGTCCCGAACCGCCCACAACGCGGCACCAACTCTTCACATCGAGACGGTTCTGCACCAACGTGATGTCGAAGCCCCCGTACATCCCGGGCACGGGGAACCATATGCGTTGGCCCGGTACCTCATGCAAGATCTCCACGGGAGGGTATCGCAGAACTCGTTGCGGATCGCGGCCGTCATAGAGCACGCCACAGATGCGGCTGTCGATGACTTCGGCGAGGTGCCACTCGAGCGCGCGGACTTCGTATCGCGCCAGAGGGGAAGGCGGTGGCTTGAGATAGCGCGTGCGCAGAATGAGCGATTTGCGCTGTTGTGCGGCAATGTCTTTGGGGTGAACCGCTTTGAGGTCCCGTTCGCACCGGATGTCGTGGGCGGTGCGTCCACGAGCGTCGGTGAGTGACTTCAAGGCGCCACGTTGGATTAGTTCGGCGGCGACTTCGTTGGGTGCGCCGTGCCAAGCGGCTTGGTGCAAGACGGTGAACCAGGTGGTCCCGCCGGGCCGCCACCCATTGATGTCCACGTGTAGTTCGTCGTCGTCGAGCAGTTCGAATACTGTTGCCCAGTCACCTACTTTGGCCGCATCGGCGCATTCATGATTCGCCGACACGTCGTCGTCGAACAACAGGTCAGGGTCGAGTATCCCGCGCCAGACGAAGGGTTCGTCGGCCGGTACGTTCTCTGGCACAGTCATGACGTTCCCTCCTTCCGCGAAGTCATCGAGTATCTGCGAGGCTAAGCCAATTCAAGGATCGGGCAGCCCTGCCCCGCCGAGAAATACTGTGGGTGCAAATCGTCCCGCCCTTTATATAGCTCGCCACGCATAAGCGGGGTTGTCCGCCGGGGCGGTGCGTATGGGCCATGCCGCGCATTTCCGCGTCACCCGGTTCTTCACGTCCACGTGCTGGGTGGAAGTCATCAGCAGCCCCGCCCCGCCTTCAGGTGAGTCGAAAGACCTGACAGCTTCCGCCGCGGACGGCGTTTCATCAAAGTCGGTGAGACAACTGAGCCAGCGAGTTGCGACGACGGTGCTAGTGCGAATCTTGACTACATGTCACCGCTACGTTGTTCAATCGTGGAATGGCGGAAACTGAGTCGACGCGGCTGCGGGCCGCAACCCCGCGCCTGCTCAACGGTGCCGAACGCTGCGTCTACCACACGCTGACCGACCAACTGCAGCCTGACGACGTGGTGATCCCCAACCAGCGCGTCACCGACCATCTCAAAGACCATGAGGTCGACTTCGTCGTCGGCATCGAGGGCGCCGGCATCGTCTGCCTGGAGGTCAAGGGCGGTGAAGTCTGGCATGACGGTGAAGGCTGGTGCCAGATCCGCGGCGCCAAGCAATTCAACATTGAGCCGGTCCGCCAGGCGCGTGAGGCTTGTTACGCGCTGCGCAGCTACGTCGAAAGCGACCCACGCTGGACGCAGGCCCGAATGCGGTGGGACCACGTCGTCGTTCTGCCCAATGTTGAACTACCGGATAATTTTTCACTACCGGAATGCCCCCGCTGGAAGATCATCGACCGCACCGACCTCCCCACGCTCGTCCACAAACTGCGCAATATCCTCATTCGTCAGGAACTCGACCGGCCGCTGCTCACCGAGGACGGGATCGGTCAACTCGGCACCGTGTTGAGCGGCAGGGGATTACCCCAACGCGACGTCGTGGCCCGTGCGCTCGCCAACGAGGACACAGCCGACACCCTCACCGGGCATCAATCGGTCATCCTCGACGCTATCCGCCTCATCAACCGGGTGGAAGTGCGCGGCGGTGCCGGCAGCGGCAAGACCTTCCTGGCCATGGAGCAGGCCCGCCGTCTTGCGCAGCAGGGTCAACGGGTGGCACTCGTGTGTTACTCGCATGGCCTGGCGTCATACCTCGAGCGCGTCAGCGCGGCCTGGCCCCGGCGCCAGAGGCCCGCCTACGTCGGCGAGTTCCACGCGTTGGGGGTGCTGTGGGGCGCACCGGAGGGCCCGGACGAATCGTTGCGCACCGAGCAGACCGTGCAATTCTGGGAACATGACCTGCCGCAGCAGATGGCCGAGCTGGCAGGGCAACTGGCGCCCGGCCACCGCTATGACTCGATTGTGGTCGATGAAGCGCAGGACTTCGCCGACGCCTGGTGGGACCCGTTGCTCGCAGCGCTCAAGGACGAGGAATCAGGCGGACTCTACGTCTTCAGCGACGAGGGGCAGCGGGTTTTCAGCCGGCACGGCTCCCCGCCGGTTCCGCTGGTGCCCTTGATCTTGGACCACAACGTGCGCAACACCAAGCAGATCGCCAACGCGTTTCAACCGCTGGTCGATCACCCGATGCGTTTCCTCGGCGGCGACGGCCCCGCCGTGAAGTTCATTGCCTGCTCGCGCGAAGATGCGATGGATTTCGGCGACGACGAGATCGACCGACTCCTAGACGAAGGATGGCGCCCAGAAGATGTTGCTCTGTTGACCACGGGCAGCCGACACCCCGAGCAGAAAGAGCGACAAGCAGCGGGAAACACCGCCTACTGGGACAGCTTCTGGGATGCAGAGCAGGTGTTCTATGGACATGTGCTGGGCTTCAAGGGACTTGAGCGGCGCGCGATAGTGCTCGTCGTCAATGAGCAGGCGGCGTTCGAGCGCTCGCGGGAGCGGCTCTATGTCGGGCTGTCTCGGGCTCGCGATCAACTTGTGGTGTGTGGGGACCCAGACTTTATCCGCGAAGTAGGCGGCCCGGATCTCGCTCGCAGGCTGCAACTTCCTGCGGAATAGATTCGGCTCTGGCGCCCGGCGTTATGTGGCGGTCTGAAGCGAATCTCGGCGGCCGGCTCAAAGATCCGCATCCCCATCACCTGAGCGATTCAGAGTCCTCAACGTGCTCTGATTCTCCAGAATGTTTGTCCCGCAACGGCTCTGTCAGCAGCGCGCCCAAGCGGACAAGACCGTGGCCGGCGGCCGCGAGGACATGGTTCGTGGTGGTCGCGACCACTCCGATGGTCGCGACGGCGGCGTCGAGCACGCTCGGAATGTGGAAGTCCTCCCAGTCCTCGACCTGGTGATGGCGGGCCTTCGCGAAATTGTCGAGCTCGTCGCGCAGAGCTGAACGCTGGGTGGCCAACTCCCGCACCGAGTTGAAGCGAAAGCCGTCGATGGCCTTGGACTTGCCGAACCGGTCGAGTACTTCCTTTGCCTTCCGGTAAATGTCGACGTCTTCAAGCAGATGATGGTCGACGAGCTCGCGAGCTTCATCGATCGCACGCAGCAACTGCTCGGGTTGCGTCGACGCGACTCGCGCGAGGCTCAGGCGCTGCCATTTGTGCAGCGCTTCTTCTGCGATCACCAGCAGGCTCAACGTGTCACCAAGTCGGTTGTCGTTGATCGCATTTCGCAATTTCTCGGCGCGCTGCTGCACCGGCAAGTCGACATCGAAAGACGCCAGGATGCGGCCGACATGGTTCCGCAGTTGCTCGACGGTGACGTTGAGCGCCGGTCCAAGAGCAGCCACCGAATCCCAATACGCATCGGGTAGTGACCCGTACCTTTCCAATGACGCGACCATCCGCGAAAGGGTCAGGTTATTGCCAAGCACGTCGCCGGCACGCTGTGCCCTGGCGACTTCGAGCACTAATTCGACCTTGTCCTCCACGCGACGGACGGCGTCTTCCACCTGAGCGATCGCGGAAGTCAACGCCAGCTGTACCGCGATCATCTGCGCCGACACCATCGCTTCCGGGCCGAGGCCCGCCGGTCGCCACTGAAGTGGGGCCGGGAGCTGGCCATCGCCACCGGCATTCATCAGCCGGAAAAAGCCGTCGGCGCTGGGAACTAAATTGGCGTTTTTCAACGCGTCCAGGCTTGCGGGCTGCAACTGAACGTACTTGCCGGAGTTAGCGAGGACCGACAACAGCCCAGCGAGTCTGCTCGCCGCGTTCGCGAGTGAGGCGCCGTGAGTCCCAGCGACTCGGATGGCTCGCCCGGCGTTCGCCTGCAGCCGCGTGAGGTAGGACTCGACCGCGGCAGGACCGCCGCCGATCAGCAGGACCTCGTCGTGGAACGCCACCACGACCTCGTCGTCATCGACGCTCCCCGACACGTCGGACATCTCGTATTCGCTCACGGCACCCCCGTCGGCAGGTAAGCGAGCGGGCCGAGAGTTTTGCAGGCGCGCGTCGGCTGACGAGAGCGGACACTACACGCGTGCCGCCATCCGAGAACTCGGGTTTGGCCTCTATTGGGCAGAAGTTCACCCAGGACGAGGAGTAGTCGCAGCCGTCGGCCGGCCGCGGCATAGGCTGTCGCCGTGGTGGAGGCGTTAGACGCGAAGCGGACCCTTGCGAGAATTCTGGCCGATCACGGCCCATTGGACGACGATGGCATCGCGCGACGGCTGCGGGACAGCGGAGTGGCCGATCCGGAAACCGCGATGGACGAAGTTCTCGACGAAATCCATTGTCCAGCAAGGCAGTTGGTCGACGATCGGTGGGTGTGGCTGCCGACTGTGGTCGCCGGGCGGGTGTTCACGCACCGGCTCGGCACAGCCGAGGCGGCCTACGACATACTCACTGTGACCCCAGACCTGGACCCGATCACGGCGCTCTGCGAGTACGAGGAGTATGCTCGGTTCGCCGACGGGTCGCCGGCGCGGGTCGTGCTGGAAGAGTTCGACGACGATCTGCTCGAGCAGCGGGGCATCCCGCCCGAGGTGGTCGACCCGCTCGGGGCGCTGCTCCTGATGCCAGGCACGCTGGAGGCGTTAGGCGTCGCCGAGGGCGATCTGCTCGGGGTGCGGCAGACCGAACTTGGACTCGCGTTCGAGCGGGTCGCAGCGCCTTCGCACACCGCCGTAGGCGCCCGGCTGGCGGCGACGCTCGACGCCGACGAACCGACGTACTTCGATGCGGCTGTATGGACAGCGTGTGTCGAGGACCCGACGGCGTTCACGGAGCCGTTGCCGCCCTTGAGCGAGATCGTCGACGACTACGGTCTGGCGCGTCGCGGCGAGTGGCTTGCTCCTGAGGGCTTCGATTTCGATCATTGGGAGTTCGAGCGCGGGTGCGCGAGGCTGGCAGAGCGACACGACCTCGACCCCGACGACGCGTTCATGCTGTTCACACTGGTCAAGCTGTACGAACAGATCTCGCAGCTGCTGATCGACGCCGCCGACGCGGAGGAGCCGCCGGAGTTGACCCCAGCTCCCGAAGGTGCGACCGAGCCCCACACAACAGAGCCCGAGGACGACCAGTTCCTCGACATCGTCGGTGAGCTGGGGGTCGCGCTCGCCGATCCGGTACTGGCCGAGCTGCTGTTGGCCGAGACGGTCGGCACCGGTCGCGACGGCGCTCCCGCACTGGGCATGTTCGCCCAGGTGCTGGAACCGAAAGTGCCACCCGCGGCACGGATAGCGACTCGCTGGCTGCGCGCGGTGGCGCTGGAGCGGATCGGCGACATCGAGGCGGCCGAACGCGAGTTGCTCGCGGCCGAGTCGATGGATCCGGACTGGCCGCTGCCGCTGCTTGACCTGGCCCGCTTCCCCTCCGATCGCGGCGACGTCGAGCGCGCATTGTCGTTGCTGCGCCGCGCCGACGCCGAGCCGGACCACCCGCTTATGGACTTACTCACGCGCTGCCGCGCCGAGCCGCGCAGCGACGTCGGCCGAAACCAGCTGTGCTGGTGCGGGTCCGGCCGCAAGTACAAGAAATGCCATCTCGGGCGCGAGCAGCTGCCACTGGCCGAGCGGGCGGCGTGGTTGTACGCGAAGGCGGCCCAGCACGCAGAGCTGAACGGCTGGAACGAGCTGTTGATCGAAGCGGCCTTCGAACGCTCCCGCTACGCCGTCGATGATCCCGACGCCCTCGACGAGGCGCTGGACGATCCGCTGGTGCTGGACGCGGTGCTGTTCGAGGGCGGCGCGTTCGCGGAGTTCCTCCAGATACGCGGGTCGCTGCTGCCTGACGACGAGCGGCTGCTGGCGGAGGAGTGGCTACAGGTGGACCGATCGCTGTTCGAGGTCGAGCACGTGCAACCCGGCCAGGGCGTCACCGTCCGCGATGTGCGCACCGGCGACACGCACGAGGTGCGTGAGCGGGCGGCAAGCCGCCAGCTGAAGCCGGGGCAGCTGGTGTGCGCACGTGTGGTGCCTGCCGGGGACACCATGCAGTTCTTCGGCGGGCTGGAACCGGTCGCGCTGCATGAGCGCGACCCGCTGATCGACCTGCTGGACGCGGAGCCGGACGCGGTGACGCTGGTGGCACAGCTGAGCCGCCGGTTCGCGCCGCCGACGCTGGTCAACACCGAGGGCGATCCGCTCGCGATTTGCGAGGCCACTGTGCATGTCGGCGATCCGGCCGGGATCGAGGCTGCGCTCGACGACACTTACGACCGGGTCGACGGCGAGAAGCCGCCGCGGTGGTTCGAGCACGTCACCACCCAAGGCATGCCCCGCATCCGCGCCATCCTGGTACTCGACGGCCACACGCTGCGGGTGGAAGCCGACAGCGAAAAGCGGATGGACCGCGTGCTTGCCACGCTGGAACGGCTCGATCCCGCAATGAACGTGCTCGATGACTCCCGCCGCCCGCTGCGCGACGCCCGCGAGGCCGCCGAGTTGGCCAAGCGGTCACCGCTTACCGGCGAGGACGGGCTCGACCCCGACGACCCCGAGATGGCCGCGCATCTGGGCCAGTTCATCCGCGACTACGAGACCAAGTGGCTCGATGAACCCATCCCGGCGCTCGCCGGCCACACTCCGCGCCAGGCCGCCGATGATCCCACCCGACGCGGCGACCTGATCAAACTCCTGGACACCTTCCCCGCCGGTGAAGCCGCCCGCGGCGGCATGGACGCCGACCGGCTGCGCGCCGCGCTCGGTCTGCGGTAGCTCCGATCCGTGCTCGGCCCCGATCCTCGGCGCCGAACTTAGCTGCGAAGTCGCGAAGCGCGCTATCGAACTCGCCGCAGTGAAACCCCGGATCGGCCAGGCCTGCGAGGAGATCCGCCCGCTACCGCAAGCTCGCCGCCGGATCACACATCCTTTACTACAGGGTCGTGCCCGACGGCGTCGTCGATGTCATGCGCGTACTACACCAGCCCATGGACGTCGACCGCCACCTCGGACCGTGGTGACTTCCCTGATTCCTAACAAAGGACCTTGTCCTCTGGCCGCGCAACCGCCCTCGTCGGACACTCGGCAGTTACCAGGAATGCCCGTGACCAAAGGAGCAAGGACGGAATGACCGAAGCCGATCCAACCGTGGTCCGGCACCCGAGCGGAGCGCTGGTGTCCACGCTGCCACAGGCTTTCCAGGAGACGGCGGCACTGAAGCCGGATTCGGTGGCCATCCGGACGGTCGGCGACGAAGTGGTCATCACCTGGCGTCAGTACGCCGATCGAGTCCGCAACATCGCCGCCGGGCTTGCCGCCCTCGGAGTCGGACACGGTGACACGGTCGGGATCATGCTGCGCAACCGTCCGGAGTTCCATCTGGTGGACACCGCCGCCATGCATCTGGGCGCAATCCCGTTCTCGATCTACAACACCTCGGCGCCGGACCAGATCCGGTACCTATTCAGCAATGCCGGGAACAAGGTCGTGTTCACCCAGCAGGAGTTCCTGCCCGCCGTGGAGGCGGCCGGGGGCCAACCCGAGCACGTGATCGTCGTCGACGGCGACCCCCACGACTCAAGAAGCCTCGAAAACCTCGAATCACGTGGAACCAAGACCGATTTCGATCTCAGTAAGGCTCGGCCCGCGGTCCGGCCCGACGACGTCGCCACGCTGATTTACACCTCGGGGACCACCGGCCCACCCAAGGGTGTCGAGCTCACCCACGCCAACGTGATGGCCGAATTCTCGGCGATCATTGACCTCATCGAATTGCAGCCGACCGACCGGATCACCTCCTACCTGCCGCATGCGCACATCGCCGACCGGGTCACCGGGCACTACGCCAACATGGTTCTGGGAGTGCAGGTTACCGATGTCGCCGACATCCACGCGATCGCGGAGGCGCTGCAGGATGCTCGCCCCACGGTGTGGCTGGGCGTGCCCCGCGTGTGGCAGAAGATCAAGGCCGGGATCGAGACGAAACTCGAGACCGAGGCGACCGGCCTCAAGCGCCGATTAGCGTTGTGGGCCATCGACACCGGAGTACGCGCAGCCCGTCTCACACTGGCCGGTGAGTCGGTGCCCAAGTCACTTGCCATCCGCCGCACGATCGCTGATCGCCTCGTGCTGGCCAAGGTGCGTCAAGCACTCGGGCTGGACCGGCTGCGTTGGGGAGTGACCGGTGCTGCCGCCATCCCGGTCGAAACCATCGAATTCTTCTGGGGCCTGGGCGTTCCCGTCTATGAAGTGTGGGGGGAGTCGGAGTGCGTGGGCGGCGCGACCTCGAACCGTCCCGGTAGGAACCGGGTCGGTTCGGTCGGGCCGGCGCTGAACGGCGTGGAGGTCTCGGTGGCCGACGACGGCGAACTGCTGATCCGCGGGCCGATCGTGATGCGAGGCTACCGCCATCAACCCGAGCAGACCGCGGAAGCGGTCGACTCCGACGGCTGGCTGCACACCGGTGACATCGGCACGATAGAAGCAGGTTTCGTGACGATCGTCGATCGCAAGAAGGAGCTGCTGGTCAACGAATCCGGCAAGAATCTCTCCCCGACGAACATCGAGATGGCGATCCGCGCCGAGTCCCCATTGATCGACCAGGTCGTGGCGTTCGGCGACGCACGGCCCTATGTGACGGCGCTCATCGTCCTCGATCCCGAAGCCGCCGCCGCGCAGGCCGCGGCGCTCGGCATGGCTGACGAATCACCGGCCGCCGTCGCCCAGCATCCCGAGGCGCGCGAAATGCTCACCGCCGCAGTCATCGAGGGCAATTCCAAGCTGTCCCGCGTCGAGCAGATCAAACGGTTCCTGATCCTCGGCACCTCGTGGGAGCCCGGCGGCGACGAGCTCACCCCGACGATGAAGCTCAAACGCAAACCGATCGCTGCGAAGTATGCCGCCGAGGTCGACAACCTCTACTCCGCGACGCCCGGCCCGGACGTCATCAACCTCGCCAAGTCACCATGAAGCGGCTGTCGAACCTCGATGCGACGTTCTGGTTCGCCGACACTCACGAGTGCCCCCTGCACGTCGCGGGATTGGCGATCTGCGACCCCACCGACGTGCCGGACTTCGGCTTCGACATGGTCAAAGACCTTCTCGTAGAGCGCCTTCCGGAGCTCCCCGTGCTGCGCCACCGGGTGAAGGGCGCGCCTTTTGGTCTGGACAGGCCGTGGCTGGTCGAGGACACCGAACTCGACATCCACTATCACGTCCGCCAGATCGCGGTGCCCGCACCGGGCGGACGCCGCGAGCTCGACGAGCTGGTCGGCCGACTGATGTCCTACCCGCTCGACCGCGACAGGCCGCCGTGGGAGATGTGGTTCATCGAGGGGGTCGAGAACGGGCGGGTCGCAACCCTGACCAAGATGCACCATGCCCTGATCGACGGAGTGTCCGGCGCCGGGCTGACTGAGATCATGCTCGACGCAACGCCCGAACCGCGCCGAGCCGTAGTCACGGCCGACGCAGCATCTAGGTCCGGCATGCCCGGATTCGAGCGGCGCCTGCTCGGCGCGCTGTTCAACGTGGCGGTCAAGACCCCGTACCGCGTGCTGAGGGTCGTCCAGCAAACGCTGTCTCAACAGTGGGCGGTGCGCGGGCTGCCCAACAAACCGCCGCTCTTCTTCGAGGCACCGACGACGCGTTTCAACACCGACCTCACGCCCGAGCGGCGAGTCGCCACGTGCAGTCTGCCGCTGGATCGCCTCAAAGCGGTCAAACGAGCCCATGAGGTGAAGCTCAACGACGTTGTACTGGCACTGGTTTCGGGCGCGATGCGCCGCTACCTGCAAGACCGTGGGGAACTCCCCGAACGGCCGCTGGTGGCTCAGGTCCCGATCTCCACCCACCACGGCGGCACCGACCTGGGCAACCAGATCACCTCGACGACGATCAGCTTAGCCACCGACGTCGCCGAGCCGGCCGAACGCCTGAAAACCATCTACGCCAATTCTCAAGGCGCCAAGGAGATGACCAAAACTCTGACCGCTCATCAGACTATGGGGCTCACCGACACAACACCGCCCGGACTGGTCGGGCTGGCGATCCGTGCCTACACCGCAAGCCATCTCGGCGGACACCTCGCTCCGATCAACCTGGTCATCTCCAACGTTGCCGGGCCCGACCACCCGATCTATCTGGCGGGCGCGGTCGTCGAGCGGCTGCTGCCGGTGGGACCGCTGATGTTGGGCGTGGGGTTGAACGTCAGCTGCTTCAGCTACCACCGACTGATCAATTTCGGCTTCGTCACAACACCGGAAATCGCCGACGACATCGACCAACTCGCCGACGCCATGGAGCCGGCCCTGCAGGAGCTGGAAGCGGCCGCGGGCCTGAAGGCGCACTGATCAGACTGCGACCAGTGACGACCGTCGAAAGAAAAGGCCTCAAGGGCGGCGTACTCGGCCTGCTCTCCGGTGTGGTGGTCGGCTTGGCTTCCACGGCGCCGGCGTACAGCCTGGCCGCAACGTTGGGTCTGATCGTGGCCAGTGGCGGGGGGCAGCTGGCCGGCGTCAAAGCCCCTGGCGTCGTTCTTATCTCGTTCATCCCGATGTACTTGATCGCGGTGGCCTACCGGGAACTGAACAAGGCCGAACCGGACTGTGGCACCACTTTCGCGTGGGCTTCGCGCGCATTCGGGCCCGTCGTCGGATGGCTCGGCGGCTGGGGGATGATAGCCGCGGAAGTGATCGTGATGGCCAACCTGGTCGAGATCACTGGGGCGTACTCGTTCAGGTTCGCCGGCGTCCTGGGCTGGCATTCGGTTGCGGACCTGGCCGACAACAGGTTCTGGTCGACGGTCGTGGGCGTCTGCTGGATCGCGTTGATGACCTATGTCTGCTATCGCGGCATCGAGGTCTCGGCCAGGGTGCTCTACGCTCTGCTGTCCATCCAAATCCTGATGCTGATGGTGTTTTCGGTGGTGGCGCTGCTCAGGGTGTACACCCATAGCGCCCAGGCGAATTCACTGCGTCCGTCGCCGTCCTGGTTCTGGCCGGACGGACTTGATTTCGGGACGGGTATCGCCCCGGCAGTTCTCCTGGCCATCTTCATGTACTGGGGCTGGGACACCGCCGTGACGTTAAACGAGGAGTCCGCCGACCCCGCCCGCACGCCGGGCCGCGCCGGCGTCATCTCGACGTTCCTGCTCCTGGGAACCTACGCCCTGGTGACCGTGTCGGCCGTCGCGTTCGCCGGTGTCGGGACGACGGGAATCGGGTTGGGGAATCCGCACAACTCCAAAGACGTCTTCGCAGCCATCGGTCCGGAATTGTTCGGCAACAGCGTCTTCGGCAAGATTGCACTGCTATTGCTGGCGGCGTCGATTCTGATGTCTGCCGCCGCCTCGACGCAGGCGACGATCTTGCAGACCGCGCGCACCACTCTGTCGATGGCGGCTTTCCGCGCGCTGCCTGACTCGTTCGCGAAGATCCATCAGCGCTACCTCACACCGACCACATCCACCATCGTGATCGGTGTGGTTTCGGCCCCTTGCTACGTCCTGTTCACCCTCATCAGTGCCAACCTGCTCACCGCGTTGATCGGATCGGTCGGCTTGATGATCGCGTTCTACTACGGGCTCACCGGGTTCGCGTGTGCGTGGTACTACCGCAAGGCCTTCACCAGGTCGTTGCGGGACTTCGTGATTCGTGGCGTCGTTCCGCTGTTGGGCGGTTCGGCCTTACTGATCGTTTTCGGCTACGGGCTCATCCAGTACGCGAGGCCCGGCTGGTTGACAGACGACGGCGGCAACAACGTCACGATCCTCGGGGTCGGCGCGGTCGCGGCGGTCGGGATCGGCGCACTGCTGCTCGGGGTAATCCTGATGGTCATCTGGTGGCTGATCGCCCCCGGCTTCTTCCGCGGCGGCACCTTCAGCGACGGTGCTGCGCCCGCCACTACCCGCGCCGCATACCGCGGACCAGCTGCCCGCCGAGCAGCACAACCGCGAACACCCCGCCGACAAACCCCGAAATAAGCAGTGGCAGTTGGCCGTTCGAACCCCACAGGAAACCCGCCCACAAACCGGCCGCTAGTACGCCCAGGCCGGTGCCGCCCTGGAATACGCCCTGCGCGCTGGCCTGGTACTCCTGGTCGACGAGTCCCGAGATCCAGGCTTTGCCCACGCCGTCGGTGCACCCGGTGAACAGGCCGTAGGCGCCGATTAGTAGCCATGCCGTCACGGTGTCGGTGGTCAGTCCCAGACCGATGTAGCCGATTGCGAAGAACGTCAGACCGAAGCCGAACAAAGCCGGTCTGCCGATGCGGTCGGCGAGCGCTCCGGCCGGGTAGCTGGCCAGGGCGTAGACCGCGTTGTAGCCAACGTAGCCCAGGATCACCTCCACCACCGAGAAGCCGATCTCGTTGAGCCGCAACAACAGCAGGGCATCGGGGAAGTTCACCACGCTGAAGCCGACGAGCAGTGCGGTCACCCGCCAGTACGGCGATGGCAAGGTGCGCACGCCGGCCCACATGGGCTGCCGCTGTGCTCGCGGCACCGGACTTCTGCGCTCCCGCACCAGGAACATGAGCGCCACGCTCAGGACGGCGGGCACGATCGCGACATACAGCAGCGGCTTTATCTTGTGGTCGAGCAGCTCGTAGCATGCCAGGCCCAGCAGCGGACCGACGACGGCGCCCAACGTGTCCATCGCACGGTGGAAACCGAACACGCGGCCGCGCAACGCCTCGTCCACCTGGTCGACCAGCAGCGCGTCCCGCGGTGCGCCGCGAATACCCTTGCCGAGCCGATCCACAACGCGACCCGCGAGCACACCCGGCCATGCCACGGCCACCGCGATGATCACCTTGCCGAGCGCCGCCATCCCATAACCGGTGGTGATCAGTGGGCGTCGCGCAAACCTGTCGCCCAGCGGGCCGGCCGCGAGTTTCGTAAGTGAAGCCGCACCCTCGGCCACGCCCTCGACGGCTCCCACCACGGACGGGGGAGCACCCAGCACGGCCGTGAGGTAGATCGGCAGCAGCGGATACAGCAGCTCACTGGCGCTGTCCTGCAGGAACGACACCGCCGAGAGCACCCGCACGTTGGGGGTGAGCCAGGTCGGTCCCGAGCGTGCCGGTCGGGTCGCCTCTTCCTGGTTCAACGCCCGCTACGACCAGAACCCATTCAGCGGCGTCGCATACTTGTCATTCATCGTCAACGGCGCCAACGGAACTCCCGGCGCCGGACCCAGCGCATACTCGATTGTCGACATCAAGCTGTACTGGTCGCCGTAGCCATGCGTCACGAACTGCCCGGACAGCATCCCCGCCGTGATGGCGCCCTGGTTGGGGATGACGATCATGGGAACGTGGTTGCCCTGGTTGCCGATTCCCAGTCCCAGGTTGTTGAAGTCCTCGTCCCAGGTGATGATGATCGCGTCGCGCTGACCCGCGGTGTTCCAGGCGGTGGAGTTCTGAATGAGCGAGACCTGCTGTTGCAGGAACTGGTCGCCGGCGGCGACGTTGTACTGGTGGTTGGTGAGCTGGCTGCCGAGGAAGTCGACGATGCCCAGCGGCGAATCAACCGGCCCTTCCATGTCATTGGCGTTGTTGGCGACGATCCAGCTGAACCGCGGGGTGGTGCTCGCGTTCTGCAGATCGGTACTCAACTGCGTCAGCGGAAGTAGATGCTGCTGCTGGTAGGCCACCGTGTTGTTGAAGACGTAACTGTACTGAGCGGCGGGAATCTGGAACGTGCTGTAGTCACCCGAGGACACCAGCGCGCCGGGGTACGGCATGCTCTGCGCGTAGTTGGCCCACGAGATGCCTGCGCCATCCATCTCCTGCATAAGGCTGGGCGCGTTGATCGACGGTGGGTTGGGGTTGTAGGTCAGTCCGAAGTCCGAGCCGCCGAGGACCCGGAAGTAGTTGGGGGCACTCGGGTGACTGTTGGCGTAGTAGTTGTCGGCCGACCCGTAGGTGCCGAGCAGGCTGTTGATGTACGGGGCGTTCACACTGCCGACGATGTCGGTGAAGCCGTGATTCTCCATGTAGATCAGGAAGACGTGATCGAGTTGGCCGACGTTGGAGTACGGCACGGTCAGCGGTGCCGGGCCCAGGCCGGGAGCGCCGACGGTGAACGACAGGTTGTCGGCGTAGGCGTTGTTGTAGTGGTTCGTGATGGGGTTGCTGTCGTTGAACGTGGCGGTGACGACCGCAGACGTGGTGCCCACCGGGATGGTTCCGGAGACCGATCGTGGCTGTAATCCGGTGATCCCCAGACGATCCAGCGCCGAGACCGTTGTCGTCGAACCGGTGCCCAGTACCGCTCCGCTCGAGTTGAAGAAGGTGACCTGCAGGGCGGTCGAGGACGGGTCGATGAGCGCACCGCCGAGCAGACCGCTGAGCGTGTAAGGCGTTGTGCCGGTGTTGATCTTGGCGGTCGCGGCGCTGAGGTCGACTCTTTGGCTGATGCCGGAGGTAGCCACGGGTCCGCCGCCGCCGAAATTGGCGCCGGCCCCCGGCGGCGCCGTGCCGGGGAAGCCCAGGAAACTCGGCAGATCCGGGAACGGGAACGAGACTCCCAGCACGTAACTGACGCGCGGCGTGCCGTAGGCGATGATGGTCGGCGTGCCGCTCACCGACCAGCCTGGGTAGGTCACCGAGCTGGTGCCCGACGGTGACGGGGTCGCGATCTCGAAGTTTCCGTTGACCAACAGGTTCGGGCTCATCGGCAACCCGGGAATTCCGTTGACGCCCAAGAGAAGCCCGCCGCTGCCGACGGTGCCCGGGCCGCCCAGTAGATTCAGCATCGCGGCGTTGCCCGCGTTTCCGCCGTTGCCGCCGGTACCGATCAATTGGGCACTGCCGCCGACGCCGCCGTCTCCGCTGAAGGAGCCTGGGGCAGCTTCGGCGCCGGTACCGCCGGCGCCGCCGTTGCCCAACACAGCGCCGCCTGCCCCGCCGCGGCCGCCCGCCCCGCCG
>NZ_LKTM01000358.1 GCF_001417955.2 Mycobacterium gordonae
CTCTCTCCGCCACCGGTAACGGCGGGAACGGCGGGAGCGGCGCGGGCGGCGGCACCGGTGGCAAGGGTGGTGCCGGCGGCCTTGGCGGAGTGGCCCTGGCCTCGGGCGCCAACGGCAACGGCGGGACCGGCGGCGATGGCGGCGTGGGCGGTAAGGCCGGCGACGGTGGTAGCGGCGGCAACGGCGTTGTGACGAGCGGCTTTGTCGCCGGCAGTGGTGGGGCCGGCGGCAACGGCGGCAACCCCGGCGCCGGCGGCGGCTTCGGGGCGGGCGGCGGACCAGGCGGCCCCGGAGCCAGCTTTGGCGCGAACGGCGTAGCCGGTAAAGCTCCCACCAGCGGCGGCAACGGAGGCCACGGCGGAGCCGGCGCTAACGCTGTCATCGCCGGCGCGACGGGTGGCAATGGCGGAGCCGGAGGCAACGGCGGGCTCGTCGGCAACGGCGGCAATGGCGGAGCCGGCGCCGATGGCGCCGCAGGCAAGGCCGGCGTCAACGGCGTCACTTCCGGCGACTCCGGTACCGACGGCGGGGCAGGTGGCAGCGGGGGCTACGGCGGCAACGGCGGCTCAGGCGGCTCAATCAGCGGTAACGGCGGCAATGGCGGGGCGGGCGGCGCCGGTGCCGCCGGCGGTAACGGCGGCGACGGCGCCACCGGCGCGGCAGGAGTGGCCGGGGTCAACAACGGAGCCGGCCAAGACGGCGGGTCGGGCGGCAAAGCCGGCAGCGGCGGCAATGGCGGGGCCGGCGGCAACGGCGGCACAGCCGCACACGGCACCGCCGGAGCGAATGGCAACGGTGGAGCCGGCGGCCACGGCGGCAACGCCGGCACCCCCGGCGACGGCGGAGCAGGTGCAGCCGGGAACGCCACGTACGTCGACGGCGGGGCCGGCGGTAACGGCGGCAACCCGGGCACGTTGGGAACCGGCGGCACCGGCGGCAACCCCGGCACCGGCGGCAGCGGAGGCAGCAAAGGCCTCGACGGCGGGTCTGGGGCCGCGGTCACCAGCGGCGGCAACGGCGGCACCGGCGGAGCCGGTTTCACTGCCGTTACCGCCGGCGCCAACGGCGGCAACGGCGGGGCCGGCGGCAACGGCGGCTCGATCGGCAACGGCGGCAGTGGTGGCAGCGGCGGCAACGGCGCGGCCGGCGCGCCAGGGTTCGACGGCGGCGGTGGTGGGAAGGGAGGCGCGGGCGGCAACGGCGGCACCGGCGGCAATGCCGGCAGCGGCGGCAACGGAGGCAACGGAGGCGCCGGCGGTGCGGACACCGGCACCGGTGGGAGTGTCGCCCCAGCGGGCGGCAACGGCGGCGATGGAGGCGCGGCGGGCACGCCCGGTAACGGCGGCACCAGCGCTACGGGTGGTGCCGGTGGTGACGGCGGCCAGGGCAGCACGGGCAACGCCGGCAAATTCGGCGCCCCTGGCCTGTCCGGTGACACCGGTGGCGCCGGCGGTGCCGGCGGTAACGGCGGTGCTGGCGGCGCGACCGGGACCGGTGGCAACGCCGGCAATGGCGGTGCCGGCGGCAATGGCGGCCGCGGCGGCGCCGACTACTCGCTCGGCGGACAGATCGCCGCAGCCGGCGGCGCCGGAGGCAATGGCGGCGCCGCCGGCTCGGCCGGTAGCGGCGCCACCGCAGGCAAAGGGGGCCTCGGCGGCAACGGCGGCAGCGGCGGTGCCGGCGCCGACGGCAACAACGGCAACGTCGCCGCCGACGGCCTGAACGGCGACGCCGGCGGCGCTGGTGGTGCGGGCGGCAACGGTGGCGACGGCGGCCCGACCGGCACCGGCGGCAACGCCGGGAACGGCGGGGCCGGCGGGAACGGCGCCCAGGGCGGCATCGACACCGGGACTGGTGGAAAAGCCGCGCCCCGCGGGGGCAACGGCGGCAAGGGTGGTGCTGCCGGCACCCCGGGTGGCGGCGCCACCGCGGGCAACGGCGGCATCGGTGGCAACGGCGGCAACGGCGGCCAAGGCAGCGGTGGCAACCCATACGGCAGCGCCAACCCCGGCCTCGCCGGCGACGCCGGCGGCCAAGGCGGGATCGGCGGCAGCGGCGGCAACGGCGGCGCCACCGGGACTGGCGGCAACGCGGGCAACGGCGGCAACGGCGGCAACGGCGGCAACGGCGGCACCGACACCGGGTTCGGCGGAGCTACCGCCCCCGCTGGCGGCGCCGGAGGTGCGGGTGGAGCGGCCGGGCTGGTCGGCACCGGCGCCATCAGCGGCAAAGGCGGACACGGAGGCGCCGGCGGCAATGGCGGCAATGGTGCCGTCGGCAACAACGGCGCCGGCGGCAACGTCGCCGACAACGGGGGCGCCGGGGGTGCCGGCGGCGCCGGCGGCGGCGCCGGCTTCACCGTCAGCACCGGCAATGTCGGCGGGGACGGTGGACGCGGCGGAAACGGTGGTGCCGGCGGCACCGGCGGGTCGTCCAGCGGCGGCGGAAACGGCGGCGCGGGCGGGGCCGGCGGCAACGGCGCCAGCGTCACCGGCGCCGGCAACTTCGGCGGAAACGCAGGCAGCGGTGGCAACGGCGGCGCAGGCGGCGACGCCGGCGCCGGCAGTGGTGCCAACGGGGGCGCCGGCGGCAACGGCGGCACCGCCGGTACCGCAACAGCCGGCACCGGTGCCACCGCGGGCAAAGGCGCTAGCGGCGGCAACGGCGGCAGCGGCGGTGCTGGTGCGAACGCCGGCGGACCCTTCGCCGGCGGCAAGGGCGGCTATGGCGGCACCGGCGGCAACGCCAGCGGCACGAGCAGTGTCGGTGGCAACGGCGGCAATGGCGGCAGCGGGGGCAACGGCTACGCCGTGGGCTTCATCGGCGGCGCCGGCTTCAGCGGCGGTGACGGTGGCGCCGGCGGCAGCGGCGGCACGGCCACCGGCACCGGCAGCGTCGGCGGCAACGCCGGCAACGGCGGCAACGGCGGCAACGGCGGCGCGGGCGGACTCGACACCGGCACCGGCGGGACCACCGCGCCGGCCGGCGGGGCCGGCGGCAACGGCGGCATGTCCGGCGTGGCAGGGACCGGCGCTACTGCAGGCAAATACGGCACCGGCGGCAACGGCGGCAACGGCGGTGCCGGCACCGCGGGCAATAACGGCGACCCCAACAAGCCCGGAGACAACGGCGGCACCGGTGGCCAGGGCGGTTACGGCGGATACGGCAACGGCAACACCGGTGTCGGCGGCAACGCCGGCAACGGCGGCGCCGGCGGCAAAGGCGGTAACGGCGGCCTCGACGTGGGTACTGGCGGAGCTACCGCACCGGCCGGCGGCAACGGCGGCAACGGCGGCGATGCCGGCTACGCAGGCGGAGCCGGCTCGGGTAAGACAGGCAACGGCGGTAGCGGCGGTAACGGTGGTCAAGGCGGTGCCGGCAGTACCGGCAACAACGGCAACGCCGGGCTGGCCGGTGACAACGGCGGCGCCGGCGGCACAGGCGGCAACGGTGGCGCCTCCCACATCGGCTACGGGGGCACTGGCATGGGCGGCAACGCCGGGGCTGGCGGCGCGGGCGGCAACGGCGGCAACGGCGGCACCGACAGCCACAAAGGCGGCGGATTCGTCGCCCCGGCTGGTGGCGCCGGCGGAGACGGCGGTGCCGCCGGGACGCCCGGCACCGCCGGTTATAGCTGGACTGTTGGCGCCGGGGCCACTGGCGGCAACGGTGGCACCGGCGGTTACGGCAGCACCGGCAGCAACGGCACGTTCCCGCCGAGTGGCAGTAACGGCAACGGCGATTACGGCGGTGCCGGCGGTGCCGGCGGCAGCGGGGGCAATGCCACCGGGACCGGCAGCGTCGGTGGCAACGCCGGCAGCGGCGGCAAGGGTGGCAACGGCGGCAACGGCGCCAACGACATTGGCAACGGCACCCCGGTCGGTGGCAACGGCGGCAACGGGGGCGATGCGGGGACCGCAGGCACCGGCGCTACCGCAGGCACCGGCGGCAATGGCGGCAACGGCGGCACCGGCGGGAACGGCGGCAACGGTGCCACTGGCGGGTGGAACGGATTACTGAACGGCGACGGCGGCGGCACCGGCGGCAACGGCGGCAACGGCGGTAACGCCTCCGGCACCGGCAGTGTCAGCGGCAACGGCGGCACGGGCGGCACCGGCGGCAATGGCGGCGACGGCGGCACCGACAGCGGCGCCGGCGGCATGGCGGGCGGTGCTGGCGCTCAGGGCGGCACCGGCGGCAGCGCGGGTGTGGCCAGCAGCGGAGCACTCTCGGGGAACGGTGGCGCCGGCGGTAAGGGCGGTGCCGGCGGAAATGGCAGCACTGCCACGACCGCGGGCACCGCCGGCGGGGCCGGCGGCCTCGGTGGCACCGGCGGCACGGGCGGCAACTCGGGCACCGGCGGGACCAACGGCGCCAGCGGCGCCGGCGGCAACGGCGGCAACGGCGGCAACGGGGCGCTAGCGGGCTCCTTCGTCGGCGGCGGCAAAGGCGGTGCCGGCGGTGCCGGTGGTGACGCCGGTGCGGCCGGCACCGGCGGTACGGTCTCAAGCGCCGTCGGCGGCCCTGGTGGCAACGGCGGCCATGGTGGCAACGGAGGCGCCGGCGTGACGTCGGCGGGCTCATTCGGCGGCGGCAACGGCGGCATCGGGGGCAACGGCGGCGCGTCGGGCACCGGGGACCTCGTCGAGACCGGCGGTGCTGGCGGTGCCGGCGGCGCGGGCGGCAACGGCGCCACAGGCCTGGCAGGCAGCGCAGGCGGCGACGGCGGCCAAGGCGGCCTGGGCGGAAACGGCGGCAGCGCCACCGGCACTGGCGGTGTCGGCGGCAAGGCCGGCAACGGCGGCATCGGCGGCAACGGCGGCAACGCCGGCGCCGACATCGGTACCGGCAGCGGCATCGCCCCATCCGGCGGCAACGGCGGCAACGGCGGCAATGCCGGCACGGCCGGCACCGGCGCCATCGCCGGCAACGGAGGCATCGGCGGCAACGGTGGCAACGGCGGAGCCGGTGCAACTGGCAACGCCGGCAACCCCAGCAAGCCCGGTGATGCCGGCGGCAACGGCGGTGCCGGCGGTGCCGGCGGCAACGCCACCGGCACCGGCAGCGTCGGCGGAAACGGCGGAAGCGGCGGCACGGCCGGCAACGGCGGCAACGGCGGCACCGACACCGGAACCGGCGGAACCACCGCGCCAGCCGGAGGCAACGGCGGCGTCGGCGGAAACGGCGGTAACGCTGGCAGCGGCGCTACCTGGGGCAACGGCGGCGGCGGCGGCAAAGGCGGCGGCGGCGGAAACGGCAGCACCGGCTACAGCTACACAAGTGGCCCTAGCACGCCCGGCGACACCGGTGGCAACGGCGGGGCCGGCGGCACGGGCGGCATCGGCGGCAACTCCGGTTCCGGCGGCACCAACGGCGCCAGCGGGGCGGGCGGTAACGGCGGCAACGGCGGCAATGGCGGTGTCGGCGGCGATATCAGTGGCCCTCTTGGCGCCGGCGGTAACGGCGGCAACGGCGGGGCCGCCGGCACGGCCGGCACTGGCGGCACCTTCTCAAGCCCCGTCGGCGGCGCCGGCGGCAACGGCGGCAACGGCGGCAACGGCGGCAACGGGCTCAACAACACCGCCCACTCCAATGTCGGCACACCGGGAGGTGCCGGCGGCAACGGCGGCACTGGCGGCGCCGGCGGCGTCGGCGACCTCGTCGAGACCGGCGGCAACGGCGGACAGGGCGGGATCGGCGGCAACGGTGCCAATATGACCTTCCCGTACAGCGTCACTCTCGTCGGCGGTACCGGCGGGGCCGGCGGCAACGGCGGCGCCGGCGGCGCCAGCACCGGCGGAATCGCCTCCAACACCGGCGGAACCGGCGGCATGGCGGGCGCCGGCGGCGCCGGCGGTACCGGCGACCCAGCCTCGAACGTCCCACCCGGTATGGGCGGCACGGGCGGGGCCGGTGGGCTTGGCGGCGCGGGCGGCTTCGCCAGCGGCGCCGGGGCCATCGGCGGAAACGGCGCCTCGGGCGGCATGGGCGGTGCCGGCGGCGCCGGCGGCAACGCCGCGTCGGGTAAGGGCTTCGTCGGCGGCGCGGGCGGCCAGGCCGGTGCGGGTGGCGCAGGTGGTGACGGTGGCAGCACCGGCGGCGGCACCAATGGCTCCGGCGGCGCGGGCGGCAACGGCGGCGCCGGCGGCAACGGTGGCTCCGGATCCAGCGGTGTGGGCTTCGGCTTGGCCGGCGCGGCGGGCGGCAACGGCGGTGCCGGTGGCGACGCCGGCGCCGGTGGGGCCGTGGGCAGTGGTGGCAGCGGCGGTGGCGCGGGTACTGCGGGTACGGGCGGGACCGGCGGTAACGGCGGGGCAGGCGGTAGCGCCGGGGCCGCCGGCGCGGGCATCACCGGCCTCAGCGGCGGCGCCGGCGGCACCGGCGGCAACGGCGGATCCGGTGGTGTCACCGGCACTGGCGGCAACGCCGGCAACGGCGGCGCCGGTGGGAACGGCGGCAATGCCGGTGCCAACCTCGGTGGTCCAGGCTATGTCGGTGGTACTGGCGGCGCCGGGGGCGACGGGGGCAAGGCCGGCACCGGCCTCATCTCAGGTAACGGAGGCAATGGCGGCACCGGCGGCACCGGCGGCGCCGGCAGTGACGGTTCCGGCGCCGTCGGCGGCGGCAATGGTGGCGCCGGCGGCGCCGGCGGCACCGGCGGCAACGGCGGCAACTCGGGCTTCGGCGGCACCAACGGCGCCAGCGGCGCCGGTGGCAACGGCGGCAACGCGGGCAACGGTGGCAACGCCGCGGTCGGAAATGGCGGTAACGGCGGCACAGGCGGCAAAGGCGGTAACGCCGGGTCTGCAGGCTCCGGCGGCAGCTTCTTCAGCCCGGCAGGCGGCGTGGGTGGCAGCGGTGGCAACGGCGGCAACGGCGGCACCTCAGCCCCGAACGCTAGTTGGACTGGCGGCTTCGGCGGGTCCGGCGGTGACGGCGGCAACGGGGGCAGCGGCGACCTCGTCGAGTTCGGCGGCGCCGGCAATGGCACCGATCACAGCTTCGGCGGCCAAGGCGGCAACGGCGGCAAAGGCGGAGCCGGCGGGGCCGGCGGCTACACCGGTGTGAACGGCGTCAACGGGGACGGCGGCAACGGCGGCGTCGGCGGTAACGGTGGCGCCGGCGGCAGCAACGTAGGCCTCACGCCCGGCCAGACGGTTTACGGCGGCGGCAGCGGCGGAGGCGGTGCCGGCGGTACCGGCGGCAATGCCGGTGGCGGCCTCGGTACCGCAGGCACCGGCGGAATGGGTGGCACCGGCGGAAGCGGCGGGACCGGCGGCACCGCATCCAACAGCCTGGGCACCACCGGGGTCGGCGGAGCCGGCGGTGACGGCGGGCAAGGCGCCAGCGCTGTCGGCGTTGCCGGGGGTAACGGCGGAGCCGGTGGCGGCGGCGGTGGCGGTGGCGGCGCCTATCTCGACACCGCCGGCGGCGGTGGCGGTGGTGCCGGCGGCGCCGGAGGCAACGCCAGCGCCACCGGCGGCACCGGAGGCAAAGGCGGCACTGCGACCAGCGGCGTCCACACGGGTACCGGCGGCAAGGGTGGCGCAGGCGGAACCAACGGCACCGGCGGCGGTGGCGGCGGCGGCGGCGTGGCCACCAGCACCTTCAATAACAACGGTGGTGCGGGACAAAGCGGTGATTCCGGCGGCACCGGCGGCACCGGGGGTAATGGTGCGAACGCTGGAGGCAATGGCGGCATCGTCGGCTCCCCCACCTCCGGTGGCCGCGGAGGCAAGGGCGCAGGCGGCATCGATCCAAATAACGGAGTTGCCGGCCAGAACAGCTGACACCAGCGCCTGACGTGCGGGTTTGACGCATCTCTAGGGTGGGCGCGACCACCGAGGCGTTCCTGGCTAGGCTGTGCTCAAGGTCATGTCGGGGTACCCCAGTCCGGTTTCGTCACACCTGGTCGCCGCTTGGCCGCTGTCGACAGCCCAAACGACGGAAACGTGGAGCAAGTGAACGTCTACATACCCATATTGGTGATGGCGGGCATTGGTGCGGCCTTCGCCATCGGTTCGGTCTTCCTGGCCAGCATCACCGGCCCCAGCCGATACAACCGGTCGAAGCTCGAGGCTTACGAATGTGGGATCGAGCCCACTGAAACCGGGTTCAGCGGACCGCACGCCGCGAGCGGGCAGCGCTTCCCGATCAAGTATTACCTGACCGCAATGTTGTTCATCGTCTTCGATATTGAAATTGTGTTCCTCTATCCGTGGGCGGTTAGCTTCGATTCGCTGGGGACTTTCGCGCTCGTCGAGATGGTCATATTCATGCTCACGGTTTTCGTGGCCTACGCGTATGTGTGGCGCCGCGGCGGCCTGACGTGGGATTGAGGTAGGTAGGACGTGGGACTGGAAGAACAGTTACCCGGCGGAATCCTGCTGTCCACGGTCGAGAAGGTTGCGGGCTACGTCCGCAAGAACTCACTGTGGCCGGCGACGTTCGGGTTGGCCTGCTGCGCGATCGAGATGATGGCCACGGCAGGGCCGAGGTTCGATATCGCCCGGTTCGGCATGGAGCGGTTCTCGGCGACGCCGCGACAGGCGGATCTGATGATCGTCGCCGGCCGGGTCAGTCAGAAGATGGCGCCGGTGCTGCGCCAGATCTACGACCAGATGGCCGAGCCGAAATGGGTTCTGGCGATGGGTGTCTGCGCGTCGTCCGGCGGGATGTTCAACAACTACGCGGTGGTCCAGGGCGTCGACCACGTGGTGCCGGTGGACATCTACCTGCCCGGCTGCCCGCCCCGGCCCGAGATGCTGCTGTACGCAATCCTCAAGCTGCACGAGAAGATTCAGGAAATGCCGCTGGGGGTCAACCGGGAGAAGGCCATCGCCGAGGCCGAAGAGGCCGCCATGGCTGCCCGGCCGACGATCGAGATGCGCGGGCTGCTGCGATGAGCTCACCGGACAAGGACTCGCAGGGCGCAACCCTCACTCCGGGTGCCGACATACCGCCGGAAGGTCAGGAGGTCATCAACGTCCGCCGCGGCATGTTCGGCGTGCGCGGCACGGGCGACACCTCCGGCTACGGACGGCTGGTGCGCGAGATCGCGCTGCCCGGCGAAAGTCCCCGCCCGTACGGCAGTTACTTCGACGACATCGCCGACCGCCTGGCCGAGGCATTGGACCGCGAGGGCCTCGACTTCAACGAGGCGATCGAGAAGGTCGTGGTCTATCGCGACGAGCTCACCCTCTACGTGCGCCGGGATCTGCTGCCGCAGGTCGCCCAACGGCTGCGGGACGAGCCGGAACTGCGTTTCGAGCTGTGCCTGGGCGTCAGCGGGGTGCACTACCCGAATGAGACCGGCCGCGAACTGCACGCGGTGTACCCACTGCAGTCGATCACGCACAATCGTCGGCTCAGACTGGAAGCCGTTGCGCCCGATAGTGATCCGCATATCCCGTCGCTGTTCGGGGTGTACCCCACCAACGACTGGCACGAGCGCGAGACCTACGACTTCTTCGGGATCATCTTCGACGGCCACCCGTCGCTGACCCGGATCGAGATGCCCGACGACTGGCACGGGCACCCGCAACGCAAGGACTACCCGCTGGGCGGGATCCCGGTGGAATACAAGGGCGCGCAGATTCCGCCGCCCGACGAACGCAGGGGCTATAACTGATGAGCGCACCAGCAGAGACACTCGTCGTCGCCGGCGGCCAGGACTGGGACAAGGTCGTCGACGCCGCCCGCAAGGCCGATCCCGGCGAGCGCATCGTCGTCAACATGGGACCCCAGCACCCGTCCACCCACGGCGTGCTGCGGCTGATCCTCGAGATCGAGGGCGAGACGGTTACCGAGGCCCGGTGCGGGATCGGCTACCTGCACACCGGCATCGAGAAGAACCTCGAATACCGGTACTGGACGCAGGGCGTCACCTTCGTCACCCGAATGGATTATCTGGCACCGTTTTTCAACGAGACCGCCTACTGCCTGGGTGTGGAGAAGCTGCTCGGCATCACCGACGAGATCCCGGAGCGGGTCAACGTGATCCGGGTGATGATGATGGAGCTCAACCGCATTTCGTCGCACCTGGTCGCATTGGCCACCGGCGGAATGGAATTGGGCGCCATGACGCCGATGTTCGTCGGCTTCCGGGCCCGCGAGATTGTGCTCACCCTTTTCGAGAAGATCACCGGCCTGCGGATGAACAGTGCGTACGTCCGGCCCGGTGGCCTGGCGCAGGACCTGCCGCCGGGCGGTGTCGACGACATCGCGGCGGCCCTGAAGGAACTGCGAATTCCGTTGCGCCAGATGGGTGAACTGCTCAACGAGAACGCGATCTGGAAGGCGCGCACCGAGGACGTCGGATACCTGGACCTCACCGGGTGCATGGCGTTGGGCATCACCGGCCCGATCCTGCGCGCCACCGGGCTGCCGCACGACCTGCGCAAGAGCGAACCCTATTGCGGATATGAGAACTACGAGTTCGACGTGATCACCGAGGACACCTGTGACGCGTACGGGCGCTACATGATTCGTGTCAACGAGATGTGGGAGTCGATCAAGATCGTCGAGCAGTGCCTGGACAAGCTCCAGCCCGGCCCGACGATGGTCGAAGACCGTAAGATCGCCTGGCCTGCAGACCTTTCCGTGGGCCCCGACGGCATGGGCAACTCCCCGGAGCACATCGCCAAGATCATGGGCAGCTCGATGGAGGCCCTGATCCACCACTTCAAGCTGGTCACCGAGGGCATCCGGGTTCCGGCCGGCCAGGTGTACGTGTCGGTGGAATCACCGCGCGGCGAGCTGGGCGTGCACATGGTCAGCGACGGCGGTACCCGCCCCTACCGGGTGCACTACCGGGACCCGTCGTTCACCAATCTGCAGTCGGTGGCCGCGATGTGCGAGGGCGGCATGGTAGCCGACCTGATCACCGCGGTCGCCAGCATCGACCCCGTGATGGGCGGAGTGGACCGATGAGCGAATCAGGCAGCGGCGAGCGGGTTTTCCTCCGGCTCGGCCCGCCACCGGAGGAACCCAACCAGTTCGTGGTGGAGGGTGCGCCGGAGTCCTATCCCACCGAGGTGCGCGCGCGGCTGGAGGTGGAAGCCAAGGAGATCATCGCCAAGTACCCGAACAAGCGGTCGGCTCTGCTGCCGTTGCTGCACCTGGTGCAGGCCGAGGACTCCTACATCACCCCGGCCGGGATGGAGTTCTGCGCCGACCAACTGGACCTCACCGGCGCCGAGGTGTCGGCGGTGGCCAGCTTCTACACCATGTACCGGCGCGGCCCCACCGGCGACTATCTGGTCGGCGTCTGCACCAACACGCTGTGCGCGGTGATGGGCGGCGACGCGATATTCGAGGATCTCAAAGGGCATCTCGGTGTCGGCAATGACGAGACCACCGACGACGGAGCCGTGACGCTGCAGCACATCGAGTGCAACGCGGCCTGCGACTACGCGCCGGTGATGATGGTCAACTGGGAGTTCTACGACAACCAGACCGTCGAGTCCGCCCGCGAACTCGTCGACTCGTTGCGCGGCGGCGAGCCGAAGGCCCCGACCCGCGGCGCACCGCTGTGCAAGTTCCGCGAGACGTCACGCATCCTGGCCGGTCTGCGCGATGAGCGTCCCGACGAGGGACAGGGCGGGCCCGGCGCGGCCACCCTGGCCGGGCTGCGGGTGGCCAAGGAGAACGACATGCAGGCTCCCCCTGGTCCGGAAGGCCAAGCATGACAACACCTTTGACCCCGGTCATCAGCCGCTACTGGGACGACCCCGAGTCCTGGTCGCTGGCGACCTACGAACGCTATGACGGCTACCAGGCCATGAAGAAGGCCCTGGCCATGAATCCCGACGACGTGATCGCCACCGTCAAGGACTCAGGGCTGCGCGGCCGTGGCGGTGCCGGCTTCTCTACCGGCACCAAGTGGTCGTTCATCCCCCAGGGCGACAAGGGTCCGGCGGCCAAGCCGCACTACCTGGTGGTCAACGCCGACGAGTCCGAACCCGGTACCTGCAAAGACATTCCGCTGATGCTGGCCACCCCGCATGTGCTCGTCGAGGGCGTCATCATCGCCGCCTACGCGATCCGGGCCAGCCACGCGTTCATCTACGTGCGCGGCGAAGTGGTGCCCGTGCTGCGCCGGCTGCAGAACGCGGTGGCCGAGGCATACGCCGCCGGTTACCTCGGCCGCGACATCGGCGGCTCGGGATACGACCTGGAGCTGGTAGTGCACGCCGGCGCGGGTGCCTACATCTGCGGCGAGGAGACCGCGCTGCTCGACTCGCTGGAAGGCCGCCGCGGCCAGCCCCGGTTGCGGCCGCCGTTCCCCGCGGTCGCCGGCCTCTACGGCTGCCCCACCGTGATCAACAACGTCGAGACCATCGCCAGCGTCCCGTCCATCGTCCTCAACGGCGTCGACTGGTTCCGGTCGATGGGCAGCGAGAAATCGCCTGGCTTCACGCTGTATTCGCTCTCCGGGCACGTCACCCGGCCCGGCCAGTACGAGGCCCCGCTCGGTATCACGTTGCGCGAGCTGCTCGACTACGCCGGCGGTGTCCGGGCCGGACACCGGCTCAAGTTCTGGACGCCGGGTGGTTCGTCGACTCCCCTGCTCACCGACGAGCACCTCGATGTGCCGCTGGATTACGAGGGCGTCGGCGCTGTGGGATCCATGTTGGGCACCAAGGCACTCGAGATCTTCGACGAAACCACCTGCGTGGTGAGGGCTGTTCGCCGCTGGACCGAGTTCTACAAGCACGAGTCCTGCGGCAAGTGCACGCCGTGCCGCGAGGGCACCTTCTGGCTGGACAAGATCTACGCCCGCCTGGAGAACGGCCAGGGCACCCGCGAAGACCTCGACAAGCTGCTGGACATCTCCGATGCGATCCTCGGAAAGTCGTTCTGCGCGTTGGGAGATGGCGCGGCCAGCCCGGTGATGTCGTCGATTCAGCATTTCCGCGACGAATACATCGCCCACGTCGAGACCGGCGGGTGCCCGTTTGACCCCAAAGATTCCATGCTGACCTCCAAGCCAGCGACGTTGAACGGAAAGGCCTGACGCTGCAATGACAAGTGCGGCCAAGACGGATACCGGCGACGAGGTCAAGCCGCCGGACATGGTGACGCTGACCATCGACGGCGCCGAAATCAGCGTTCCGAAGGGAACTCTGGTCATTCGCGCGGCCGAGCTGATGGGCATCCAGATCCCACGGTTCTGTGACCACCCGCTGCTCGACCCGGTGGGTGCGTGCCGGCAGTGCATGGTCGAGGTCGAGGGACAGCGCAAGCCGATGGCGTCATGCACCATCGTCTGCACGGACGACATGGTGGTGCGCACCCAGCTCACGTCACCGGCGGCCGACAAGGCGCAGCACGGCGTGATGGAACTGCTGCTGATCAACCACCCGCTGGACTGCCCGATGTGCGACAAGGGCGGTGAGTGCCCGCTGCAGAACCAGGCAATGTCCAACGGCCGTGCGGAATCTCGCTTCACCGACGTCAAGCGCACCTTCGCCAAACCGATCAACATCTCCGCCCAGGTGCTGCTGGACCGCGAGCGCTGCATCCTGTGTGCCCGCTGCACCCGGTTCTCCAACCAGATCGCCGGCGACCCGTTCATCGACATGCAGGAGCGCGGCGCGCTGCAGCAGGTCGGCATCTACGCCAACGAGCCGTTCGACTCCTACTTCTCCGGCAACACCGTGCAGGTCTGCCCGGTCGGCGCGCTCACCGGCACGTCATACCGGTTCCGGGCCCGCCCGTTCGACCTGGTGTCCAGCCCCAGCGTGTGCGAACACTGCGCATCCGGTTGCTCCCAGCGCACCGACCACCGCCGCGGCAAGGTGACGCGCCGCCTGGCCGGCGACGACCCGGAAGTCAACGAAGAGTGGAACTGCGACAAGGGCCGGTGGGCATTCAACTACGCCACCCAGCCGGACGTGCTCACCACCCCGCTGATCCGGGATTCCAACGGAGAGCTCACGCCGGCTTCGTGGGCCCACGCGATCGTGGCGGCCACGCAGGGCCTGGAGGCGGCACGGGGCCGCACCGGCGTGCTGGTCGGCGGCCGGGCCACCTGGGAAGACGCCTACGCCTACGCCAAGTTCGCGCGAATCGTCCTGAACACCAACGACATCGACTTCCGTGCCCGCCCACAGTCCGCCGAGGAGGCCGACTTCCTTGCGGCCCGCGTCGCCGGCCGGCCGGTGAGCGTCAGCTATGCCGACCTGGAGTCGGCGCCGGTGGTGCTGCTGGTCGGATTCGAACCGGAAGAAGAATCGCCGATCGTATTCCTGCGGCTGCGCAAGGCAGCGCGCAAGAACAACGTGCCGGTGTACGCGATCGCCCCGTTCGCAACCCGCGCGCTGGAGAAGATGTCGGGCCGGTTGCTGCAGACGGCGCCCGGCGGTGAGCCCGCGGCGCTGGACGACCTCGCCACCGGCGAAGTGGGCGACCTGCTGAGCGCCCCCGGCGCGGTGATCATGGTCGGCGAGCGGCTGGCCACCGTGCCCGGCGGGTTGTCCGCGGTGGCCCGGTTGGCGGACTCCACCGGAGCCCGGCTGGCCTGGGTGCCGCGGCGGGCCGGGGAACGCGGCGCGCTGGAAGCGGGTGCCCTGCCCGCACTGCTGCCCGGTGGCCGTCCGGTCGCCGACGACACCGCCCGGTCAGAGGTCGCCGCCGCCTGGCACGTCGACGAATTGCCTTCCGCCACAGGCCGCGACGTCGACGGCATCCTCGCCGCAGCCACCGACGGAACTCTCGGCGCGCTGTTGGTGGGCGGCATCGAACCCGGCGACTTCGCCGACCCGGACGCGGTGCTGGCCGCCCTGGACGCGGCCCCGTTCGTGGTCAGCCTGGAGTTGCGGCACAGCGCGGTCACCGAGCGGGCCGACGTCGTGTTCCCGGTTGCCCCGACCACCCAGAAGGCCGGCGCTTTCGTCAACTGGGAGGGCCGCTACCGCGCCTTCGAACCGGCGTTCAAGGGCAGCATGCTGCAGGCCGGCCAATCCGATCACCGGGTGCTCGACACGCTGGCCGACGAGTTGGGCATCCAACTGAACTGCGCGACGGTCGAAACGGCACGCGAAGAACTGGCCGGACTGGGCACGTGGGATGGCAAGCACGCCGCCAGCCCCACCGTCGAACCCGCCGCCGCACAGCCCGGCGAAGGCCAGGCCGTGCTCACCGGCTGGCGCATGCTGCTGGACGCGGGCCGCGGGCAGGACGGCGAACCGCATCTGGCGGGCACCGCACGCACCCCCGTGGTGCGGTTGTCGGCCGGTACCGCCGCCGAGATCGGCGCCGCCGACGGCGAGTCGGTGACGGTCAGCACCGACCGCGGCTCAATCACCCTGCCGCTCAACGTAACTGACATGCCGGACCGGGTGGTGTGGCTGCCGCTGAACTCACCCGGCTCGGCCGTCCACCAGGAACTGGGCGTCACCAGCGGCGCTTTGGTAAAGATCGGGGTCGGAAAGTGAACAGTTTGGCCGCCTTCGGACACGATCCCTGGTGGCTGGTGCTGGGCAAGGCGCTGGCCATCTTCGTGTTCCTGATGCTCAACGTGCTGGTGGCGATCCTGCTCGAGCGCAAGATCCTCGGCTGGATGCAGCTGCGGCCGGGCCCCAACCGGGCCGGACCGTGGGGCACGCTGCAGAGCCTCGCCGACGGCATCAAGCTGGCCCTCAAGGAGAGCATCACCCCCAAGGGCGTTGACTGGTTCGTGTACTTCGCGGCGCCGGCCATCTCGGCGATTCCCGCGTTCACCGCTTTCTCGTTCATCCCGTTCGGACCCGAGGTGTCGGTGTTCGGTCACTGGACGCCTCTGCAGCTGACCGACCTTCCGGTCGCGGTGCTGTTCATCCTGGGGATGTCGGCCATCGGCGTGTACGGAATCGTGTTGGGCGGCTGGGCTTCCGGCTCTACTTATCCCCTACTCGGTGGGGTGCGCTCCACCGCGCAGGTCATCTCCTACGAGGTGGCGATGGGATTGTCCTTTGCGGCGGTGTTCCTGTTCGCGGGCTCGATGTCGACGTCGCAGATCGTGGCCGCGCAGGACCGCGTGTGGTTCGTGTTCCTGCTGCTGCCGTCGTTCGTGATCTACCTCATCTCAATGGTCGGCGAAACCAACCGGGCGCCGTTCGACCTTCCGGAAGCCGAGGGCGAGTTGGTCGCCGGTTTCCACACCGAGTACTCGTCGCTGAAGTTCGCGATCTTCATGCTGGCCGAGTACGTCAACATGTTCACGGTGTCGTCGCTGGCCGCGGCCATGTTCTTCGGTGGCTGGCACGCGCCGTGGCCGCTGAACATGTGGGAGGGTGCGAACCATGGCTGGTGGCCGGTGCTCTGGTTCACCCTCAAGATGTGGACTTTCCTGTTCATCTACTTCTGGCTGCGCGCCAGCCTGCCCCGGTTCCGCTACGACCAGTTCATGTCCCTGGGCTGGAAGCTGCTGATCCCGGTCTCGCTGGTCTGGATCATGATCGCGGCGGTGATCCGCACGCTGCGCAACCAGGGCTACGCGCACTGGACCGCCGTTCTGGTGGTGAGCAGCCTGGTCTTCGCCGTGGCACTGATCGCCACGCTCCGAAAACCGTTCAGCGCGCCCAGCCCCCGCAAGCGCCGCAAGCAGGTTGTCAGCCTCACCCCGAGCGGCTCAGCAGACGAACCGGCATTCCCGACACCGCCGCTGCCGCTCAAGACCCTCGAGCGGCCGGTAGGTGCGAGCAAGGAGAAGGCACGTGGCTAACATTTTCAAGCGCCTCATAGACCCTGTAGCCGGATTCGGCGTCACCTTCGGGTCGATGTTCAAGAAGAACATCACCGAGGAGTATCCGGAGAAGCCCGGGCCGGTGGCCCCGCGCTACCACGGCCGTCACCAGCTCAACCGGTACCCCGACGGCCTGGAGAAGTGCATCGGCTGCGAGTTGTGCGCCTGGTCCTGCCCGGCCGACGCGATCTACGTCGAAGGCGCGGACAACACCGAAGAGGCGCGGTACTCCCCCGGCGAACGCTACGGCCGCGTGTACCAGATCAACTACCTGCGCTGCATCGGGTGCGGGCTGTGCATCGAGGCCTGCCCCACCCGGGCGCTGACCATGACCAACGACTACGAGTTGGCCGACGACAACCGCGCGGACCTGATCTACGAAAAGGACCGACTGCTGGCGCCGCTGCTGCAGGACATGCTCGCGCCCCCGCACCCCCGGGCCGAGGGCGCCACCGACAAGGACTACTACCTGGGCAACGTGACGGCCCACGGCCTGCGCGAGAGCCAGGACGCCCGATGATCGTCACCCTCGCGGCAGAAACTCTGACCCGCACCTCCACCGGTGAAGCCGTGATGTTCTGGGTGCTGGGCACGGCGGCGGTCATCGGCGCGCTCGGGGTGGTGCTGGCGGTCAACGCCGTCTACTCGGCCATGTACCTGGCGATGACGATGCTCATCCTGGCGGTCTTTTACATGGCCCAGGACGCGCTTTTCCTGGGCGTCGTGCAGGTGGTCGTCTACACCGGCGCGGTGATGATGCTCTTCCTGTTCGTGCTGATGCTGATCGGCGTGGACTCCGCGGAATCGCTGAAAGAGACCCTGCGCGGACAGCGCGTCGCCGCGGTGGTCACCGGTGTCGGGTTCGGCGTCGCGCTGATCGCCGGCATCGGCAACGTCGCGACCGGCGGCTTCTCCGGCCTGGCCGGCGCCAACGCCAACGGCAACGTGGAAGGGCTGGCGGCCCTTATCTTCTCGCGCTACCTGTGGGCCTTCGAGCTGACCAGCGCGCTGCTGATCACCGCCGCGGTCGGCGCGATGATCCTGGCGCACCGGGAGCGCTTCGAGCGACGCAAGACCCAGCGCGAACTCTCCGAAGAGCGCTTCCGCCCCGGCGGTCACGCCACCCCGATGCCCAACCCCGGCGTCTACGCGCGTCACAACGCCGTCGACGTGGCAGCGCTGCTGCCCGACGGCTCCTACTCGGACCTGTCGGTCTCCAAGATCCTGCGCACCCGCGGGGCCGACGGGCTGGAAACACCCTCACCGGAAGCCGTGAAGGGCGGTGCCTCGTGAATCCGGCCAACTACCTTTACCTTTCGGCATTGCTGTTCACCATCGGGGCTTCCGGCGTGCTGCTGCGGCGCAACGCGATCGTCATGTTCATGTGCGTCGAGTTGATGCTCAATGCCGTCAACCTGGCGTTCGTCACGTTCGCGAGGATGCACGGCAAGCTCGACGGACAGATGATCGCGTTCTTCACCATGGTGGTCGCCGCATGCGAGGTCGTCATCGGGCTGGCCATCATCATGACGATTTTCCGTGCCCGCAAATCGGCGTCGGTCGACGACGCGAATCTACTCAAAGGCTGAGAACGCCAAGATGATCCACTACACCTGGCTGCTGGTGGCGCTGCCGCTGGCGGGTGCCTCGATCCTGCTGTTCGGCGGTAGACGTACCGACGCGTGGGGCCACTGGCTCGGCACGCTGGCCGCCCTCTCGGCGTTCGGCGTGGGCGTCACGCTGCTGACCGAACTGCTGAGCCGGTCGGCCGACGACCGCGTCATCCATCAGACGGTTTACACGTGGATGCCGGTGGCCCAGTTGCAGGTCGACTTCGGGCTGCAGATCGACCAGCTGTCGATGTGCTTCATCCTGCTCATCTCCGGCGTCGGGTCGCTGATCCACATCTACTCGATCGCCTACATGGCCGAAGACGAAGACCGCAGAAGGTTTTTCGGCTACCTCAACCTGTTCCTGGCCTCGATGCTGCTGCTCGTGGTGGCCGACAACTATGTGCTGCTCTACGTCGGCTGGGAAGGCGTCGGCCTGGCGTCCTACCTGCTGATCGGCTTCTGGTACCACAAGCCGTCGGCGGCCACGGCGGCCAAGAAAGCGTTCGTGATGAACCGCGTCGGGGACGCCGGCCTGGCCCTGGCCATGTTCCTGATGTTCGCCACCTTCGGCACCGTGTCCTACGCGGGGGTATTCGCCGGGGCGCCCGCCGCCAGCCAGGGCGTGCTGAACGCGATGGGCCTGCTGCTGCTGATGGGCGCCTGCGCCAAATCCGCCCAGGTTCCGCTGCAGGCCTGGTTGGGCGACGCGATGGAGGGCCCCACCCCGGTGTCGGCGCTGATCCACGCCGCCACCATGGTGACCGCCGGTGTGTACCTGATTGTGCGGTCCAACCCGGTGTTCAACCTCGCTCCCGACGCGCAACTGGCCGTGGTCATCGTCGGCGCCGTCACCCTGATGCTGGGGGCGTTCATCGGTTGCGCCAAGGACGACATCAAGCGTGCGCTGGCCGCTTCCACGATGAGCCAGATCGGCTACATGGTGCTCGCGGCCGGCCTCGGCCCGGCCGGCTACGCGTTCGCGATCATGCACCTGCTCACCCACGGGTTCTTCAAGGCCGGCCTGTTCCTCGGGTCCGGGTCGATCATCCACGCGATGCACGAAGAGCAGGACATGCGCCGCTACGGCGGGCTGCGCAAGGCCCTGCCGGTCACGTTCGTGACGTTCGGCCTGGGCTACCTGGCGATCATCGGCGTGCCGCCGTTCGCGGGCTTCTTCTCCAAGGACGCGATCATCGAAGCCGCGCTGGGCGCCGGCGGCGCCCGCGGTTACGTGCTGGGCGGAGCGGCACTGCTGGGCGCGGGCATCACCGCCTTCTACATGACTCGCGTGATGCTGATGACCTTCTTCGGCCAGAAGCGTTGGGCGCCAAGCTCCCATCCGCACGAATCGCCGGCCCTGATGACATGGCCGATGATCATCCTGGCATTCGGTTCGGTGTTCTCCGGCGCCCTGCTCGCGATCGGCGGGACGCTGAAGAACTGGCTCGAGCCGGTCGTCGGTACGCATGAGGAGACCGCGCACGCCGTACCGGCCTGGGTCAGCACCTCGCTGGCCCTGGGGGTGGTGGTCGTGGGTATCGCGGTGGCCTACCGGATGTACGGCGGCAAGGCGGAGATTCCGCGGGTCGCCCCGGCTCAGGTTTCGGTACTGACGACGGCCGCACGCGCCGACGCTTACGGCGATGCCTTCAACGAGGAGGTCTTCATGCGCCCGGGTGCGCACCTGACGGACAGGCTGGTCGCCGTCGACAACGCCGGCGTGGACGGGTCGGTCAACGGACTGGCCGCGCTGGTCGGCCGGACATCAAATGGGTTGCGGGGCTTGCAGACCGGCTTCGCCCGCAACTACGCGCTGTCGATGCTGGCGGGTGCGGCCCTGGTCGCCGGAGCGCTGTTGGCGGTGAACCTGTGGTGAGTAATGTGCCCTGGCTGAGTGTGCTCTGGCTGGTTCCGTTGGCCGGTGCGGTGCTGGTGATTCTGTTGCCTCCGGGCCTGCGCCAGGTCGCCAAGTGGACGGGCCTGGTGGTCGCCGTTGCGACGTTAGCCGTTTCCCTCGTGGTGGCCGTTGGGTTCAAGCCCGGTGGTGACACTTATCAGTTCGTCGAAAAGCGCACCTGGATACCGGCTTTCGGTGCCGGTTACTCCCTGGGCGTGGACGGCATCGCGCTGATACTGGTGGTGCTGACCACGGTGCTGATCCCGCTGCTGCTGGTCGCCGGCTGGAACGACGGCGGAGAAACCAATCCCCGCGGCCCGCACGCCTATGTCGCACTGACGCTGGCCATCGAGTCGATGGTGCTGATCTCCGTGGTCGCGCTGGACGTGCTGCTGTTCTATGTCTTCTTCGAGGCCATGCTCATCCCGATGTACTTCCTCATCGGCGGGTTCGGACAGGGCAAGGAGCGCTCGCGGGCCGCGGTGAAATTCTTGCTGTACAACCTGTTCGGCGGGTTGATCATGCTGGCCGCCGTGATCGGCCTCTACGTGGTCACCAGCCAGCACGGCGGCGGCACCTTCGATTTCGTCCGGATCGTCGACGACGTGAAGGCCGGCCGCCTCGCCGGTGTCGACCCGGCGGTGTTCAAGGCGCTGTTCCTGGGCTTCATGTTCGCGTTCGCGATCAAGGCCCCGCTGTGGCCGCTGCACCGCTGGCTGCCCGACGCGGCGGTCGAGTCCACTCCCGCCACCGCGGTGCTGATCACCGCGGTGATGGACAAGGTGGGCACCTTCGGCATGCTGCGTTACTGCCTGCAGCTGTTCCCGGATGCCTCAACCTATTTCCGTCCCGCCATCGTCACGCTGGCCATCATCGGCGTGATCTACGGCGCCATTGTGGCGATCGGCCAGACCGACATGATGCGCCTGATCGCCTACACCTCGATCTCCCACTTCGGCTTCATCATCGCGGGCATTTTCGTGATGACCACCCAGGGCCAGAGCGGCTCGACGCTCTACATGCTCAACCACGGCATCTCCACCGCCGCGGTGTTCCTGATCGCCGGGTTCCTGGTCTCCCGCGGTGGCAGCCGCAACATCGCCGATTACGGCGGCGTGCAGAAGGTGGCCCCGATCCTGGCCGGCACCTTCCTGGTGTCCTGCATGGCCACCCTGTCGCTACCCGGCCTGGCGCCGTTCATCAGCGAATTCCTGGTATTGCTGGGCACTTTCAACCGCTACTGGGTGGCGGCGGCCTTCGGCGTGACGGCCCTGGTGCTCGCGGCCATCTACATGCTGTGGCTCTACCAGCGCGTGATGACCGGCCCGGTCGCCAAGGGCAACGAGAAGATCCGTGATCTCGTGGGACGCGAGATGATCGTCGTCGCACCGCTGCTCGCGCTGTTGTTCGTGCTCGGCGTCTACCCCAAGCCGGTGCTGGACATCATCAACCCGGCAGTCGAGAGCACCATGACCACCATCGGTCAGCACGATCCCGCACCCACCGTTCCGATCAACGCCGTCCCCCGTAAAGCCGAAGGACCGCACCAATGACGCTGCCCAGCCCCAGCATCGAGTACTTCCTGCTGTCCCCGATGTTCATCGTCTTCGGCATCGCGGTCGTCGGGGTGCTGGTCGAGGCCTTCCTCCCCCGCCGGCTCCGCTATGGCGCACAGCTGGTGCTGGCCCTCGCCGGGTTGACCGCCGCGTTCGTCGCCGTTGTGGCAGTGGCGAAGTCGGTTCCCGCCGAGGGGCGCCGTGCCGTGCTCGGGGCGGTGGCCGTGGACCGGCCGACGCTCTTCCTGCAGGGCACCATCGTGCTGGTCTCGGTGCTGGCGGTCATCTTCGTCGCCGAGCGCAGCCAGCGAACTGTTGACGCCAAGCAGAAGGTGTTCGCGGGTCTGGATTCCTTCACCCCACAAGCCTCCGCGGTGCCCGGCAGCGACACCGAGCACGAAGCCGAACGCGCCGGTGTGGCTCAGACCGAGCTCTTCCCGCTGCTGACCCTCTCGGTCGGCGGCATGATGGTGTTCCCCGCGTCCAACGACCTGCTGACCATGTTCGTTGCGCTGGAAGTCCTTTCGCTCCCGCTGTACCTGATGTGCGGGCTGGCCCGGCATCGCAGGCTGGTGTCGCAGGAATCGGCCTTGAAGTACTTCCTGCTGGGCGCGTTCTCGTCGGCCTTCTTCCTCTACGGTGTCGCCCTGCTCTACGGCGCGACCGGCACGCTCACACTCGGTGGGATCCGCGATTCGTTTGCGGGCGAGAGCGATACGTCCATGGCGCTGGTCGGTGTGGCGCTGCTGTCGGTCGGTCTGCTGTTCAAGGTGGGAGCAGTCCCATTCCATTCGTGGATCCCGGACGTGTATCAGGGGGCACCAACCCCGATCACCGGCTTCATGGCGGCGGCGACCAAGGTCGCGGCGTTCGGTGCGCTACTGCGCGTGGTCTACGTCGCGCTGCCTCCGCTGCATCACGACTGGCGTCCGGTGCTGTGGGGAATCGCGATCCTGACCATGACCGTGGGCACCATCACCGCGGTGACCCAGACGAATGTCAAACGGATGCTGGCGTATTCGTCGGTGGCACACGTCGGATTCATCCTCACCGGTGTGATCGCCGACAACCCGGCCGGGCTCTCCGGCACCTTGTTCTATCTGATTGCCTACAGCTTCAGCACGGTGGGCGCGTTCGCGATCGTGGGCCTGGTACGCAATTCCGAGGACGTCGAGGACGCCGACCTGTCTCGCTGGGCCGGCCTGGGTCAGCGCTCCCCCATTGTGGGCGTGATGCTTTCGATGTTCCTGCTGGCCTTTGCCGGCATCCCGCTGACCAGTGGCTTCATCAGCAAGTTCGCGGTGTTCAAGGCCGCAGCGCAGGGCGGTGCCGTGCCGCTGGTGGTGATCGGTGTGATCTCCAGCGGGGTGGCCGCGTACTTCTATGTGCGGGTGATCGTGTCGATGTTCTTCACCGAACCCACCGATGACACACCGCATGTCATGACGCCCGGGGTGCTGAGCAAGGCGGCCATCGCGGTGTGCGCGTTGGTCACGGTGCTGCTCGGCATCTTCCCGCAGCCGGTGCTGGACCTGGCTGAGCGCGCGGCAACGTTTTTGAACTGACTCGACTTACGTCTGGTCGAAAAATCCCGACTGGTCGTCACCCTTGTTGTAGAAGCCCGAACTGTTCGCGCCCGAGTTAGAGAAGCCCGAGCTGGAGAAGCCCGAGGTGCCGAAGCCGGAGCCGAAAGTGCCCGAGGTGTTGTAACCGACACTGAACGAGCCGCTGTTGCCGAAACCGACGTTGTTGGCTCCGGTGTTGTTGATGCCGACCACCTCAGAGCCATGGTTGTTGATACCCGAGATCGGCAGGAAGCCACCGGTTTTGACGTTCTGGAATCCAGAAACCGCGTCACCCGAGTTGTTGAAACCCGAGACATTCGCGGCTCCGGCGGCGTGGCCGAACCCGGACACCGTCCCGGCCTGATTGGTCGCGCTGCCGACACCGGTGTTGACGTTGCCGGCGTTGAACAGCCCCGTGTTCAGGTCGCCGGAATTGCCGAACCCCGTGTTCAGCGAGCCGGCGTTGAATGATCCGGTATTAGCCCCGACCCCCCCGGAAATCCCGCCCGAGTTGAAGTCGCCGGTATTGGCGTAGCCCGCGTTGAAGGAGCCCATGTTGCTCGCGCCGGCGTTGCCGACGCCGACGTTGTCGAAGCCGCCGTTGCTGAATCCGACGTTGGTGAACCCGCCGTTGCCGAAGCCGGTGTTCAGCCCGCCCCCGTTCCAGAAGCCGGTGTTGACGTTTCCGGCATTGCCGAAGCCGGTGTTGGTGTTGCCGGAGTTGAAGAAACCGAAGTTCCCGTCACCGGAGTTGAAGAAACCGACGTTGTTGTTGCCGGAGTTGCCGAAGCCGACGTTGCCGGTGCCGGTGTTCAACGCACCGATGCCGAACTGGTTGTCGCCGGTGAGTCCGAAGCCGATGTTGTTGTTGCCGTTGTTCCCGATTCCGAAGTTGAAGCTGCCCTTGTTGCCGAACCCGAAATTGGACGATCCCAAGTTCCCGCTGCCGAGGTTGAACGCGCCGAGGTTTCCGCTGCCGATGTTGCCGCTGCCCGAGTTTCCGCTGCCGAAGTTTCCGTCGCCGAAGTGGTTGCCGAAGCCGAAATTGCCGCTGCCGACGTAGTTCCCGCCGCCGAAGTTCAGATTCCCGAAGTAGTTGCCGCTGCCGAAGTTGGTGGTGCCGACGTTGCCGCTACCGATGTTGTAGGAACCCCAGTTACCGCTGCCCAGATTCAGATTGCCGAGGTTGCCGCCACCCAGGTTGACGTTTCCGATGTTGCCGATGCCCAGGTTGAAGTCGCCGATGTTTCCGCCGCCCAGGTTCCAGACGCCCAGATTGCCCAGGCCGGTGTTGATGTCGGGCAGGGCAAGGCCCAGTGCCGGCGCTTGCGGCAACGCTGCCAGAACCGGGGCCAGCGGTCCGAGGCCGGTCAGGGCCGCGGGCGCCGCAGCGGAGCCGAAGCCCGCACTGTTGCTGCCCGCGATGTAGAAACCGGAACTCGAGTTTCCGGAAACTCCGATGCCGGTGCTGCCGCCTCCTGCGACCGAGATGCCGACGCTGAGGCTGCCGGAGTTAAGTATTCCTACCGCGGTCTGGGTGTTGAACCACCCAACAGCGGAAGTCGAAGAATTGTTGAAGCCTGACATCAAAGTGGCTCCCACACCAGCGTCAGAATTCTGGAAACCAGATGAGAAACTGGCCGTGTTGTAAAAGCCTGAGCTGTTGGCTCCTGTGTTGCCGATGCCGGAACCCGTCACGCCCGGCGGCGTGATTGCGCTCCCGACGCCGGTATTGAAGGTCCCGGAATTGAGCAGACCCGTGTTGGTGTTCCCGGAATTGCCGAAGCCGGTGTTGAGTCCCCCGCTGTTCGACATGCCGGTGTTCCAGTCACCCGAATTGAAGGAGCCGGTGTTGAAGCCCCCGGAACTGCCGAAGCCCGCATTGTGCGCGCCGGAATGCCCAATGCCAGCGTTGACATTCCCCGCGTTGCCCACCCCGAAGTCGGCAATGCCCGCATTACCGAAACCGGTGTTAGTGTCGCCGGCGTTCCAGAAGCCCGTGTTGACGCCACCCGCGTTACCGAACCCGAAGTTGCTGTTGCCGGAGTTGAAGAAACCCACGTTGCCGTTGCCGGAGTTGAAGAACCCGACGTTGTTGTTGCCCGAGTTGCCGAAGCCGATATTGCCGGTTCCGGAGTTGAGCGCGCCGATACCGATCTGGTTGTCTCCGGTCAGCCCGAACCCGATGTTGTTGTTGCCGTGGTTTCCGAAGCCGAAGTTGAAGCTGCCGTTGTTACCGAAACCGATGTTGGACGAGCCCAGGTTGCCGCTTCCCAGGTTGAACGAGCCCAGATTTCCACTGCCGAAGTTCAGGGTGCCGAGGTTGCCACCGCCGAGGTTGCTGTTTCCGAGATTCCCAAAACCGGCGTTGCCGCTGCCGGAATGGCCGAATCCCACGTTCAGTCGGCCCGCATTTCCGAGGCCGAGGTTGGTGTAGCCCGTGTTTCCGAAGCCCAGGTTGAAGGACCCGAAGTTGCCGCTGCCCAGGTTCAGGTTGCCGAGGTTGCCGCCCCCTACGTTGACGCTTCCGGTATTCCCGTTGCCCAGATTCAAAAATCCGTTGTTGCCGCCACCGAAGTTCCACGAGCCGATGTTGCCCAGGCCCGTGTTCACGTCGGGAATAGTGGCCGCAGCGGCAGCTGCCTGACCCAGCGCGGGCAGGCCGGCCAGCGCATCGCCCCACGACGACAACGCAGCGGCCGCCGCCGACGCGCCGCTGTGGTAGCTCACCATCGCCGCTACGTCCGCGGCCCAGAACTCCTCGTACACACTCTCGGCGGCCGCGATCGCCGGGGCATTCTGACCGAACAGATTACTGATTACCAACCGCACGAACGCATTTCGGTTCGCCGACACCGCGAGCGGATGCACCACGGCCGCCCGTGCCGCCTCGAACACATTCGCTACCGCCTTGGCCGCCGAGGACGCCGAGGACGCCCGTAGCGCCGATTCACTCAGCAACCCGGCGTAGGGGGTGGCGGCCGCGACCATCTGCTCTGCCGCGGCACCCTGCCACGCCTGACCGGCCAAGCCGGACGTGACTGCCTGGAACGACTGCGCCGCCGTTGCCAGCTCCTGCGCCAGACCGTCCCACGCCGACGCAGCCTCCAGCATCGGCGCCGGACCCGCACCCGTGAATATCCGCAGTGAATTGATCTCCGGCGGCAACATGAAGAAACTCATCAGGCGACCCCTTCCGCATAACAGGGCGCGGCCTCTACGCACCGAGATTCGCGCCCGACACGACTCGTCAGGACGAACCATAGAAGAAACCGGTGGGCGCTTTATGCGGTTCCGTCAAATTCCGCCTAATAGAGAAACGGGCGGGTCGCCAAGACGTAAATCGCCAGCACCGCCACCGGCGCCACCAACGGCAACCAGGGCACCTGCACCGGGAATGACGTCGCCACCAGTCCCGCGAAGGTGAAGCCGACGGCGGCGATGATCGTGGGCCAACTGCCCGTGACGACGTCGCCGGACGCGTGCCGGCACACCAGGTAGGCCGCGGCACATAGTCCCGACAGCGCGGCGAGAATGTGCGACGGGTCCGACGCCACGATGACGGTCACTGCCAGCAACACGGCAATCGTTGCGGCAGAACGAAAGACCGTTCCGAGCCCCACGGCGAGCACGGCCGCGGCGGCTGCCATCAGTGGTAGCCCGTGGGATCCGATGGCCGCCGCCGCCACCATCAGTAGACCGAACGCCACCGAGAAGACCCGGATACCGGACGCGGCGAGCATGTCAGCGTCTGCCCCGCACGCGTCCCCGGCGGTCCGGGAGCGCGCCCATCGACTGCTCGAGTGAGCGATCCGACGGCCAGGACAGCACGTCCACGCCGACGGTGGCCATGTCGCGGTACATCGCCGAACGCTGCAGCGCCCACATCTTGACCACCAGCGGGTCATGCTCACCCTCGAACGGGGAGCTGTCCAGCACGTCCACCGCCACCACGACATGTCCGCGCTTGCGCAAATCGATGAGCGCCAAGGCGAATTCGGTGTCCAGCAGCGTCGAGAACGCGATGACGATCGCACCCGAGGGCACCGCCGCGCGGGGAGCCAGGGTGCCGGTGGTGGTTTCGAACCGCTCGCCGGCATCCAGCACGGTGTCGAGCACCCGGTAGAACTGACGCTGGCCGATGTCGGCGCCGAGCCAGCGGGGGCGGTTGCCGCCGAGGGCGACGATGCCGGCCCGGTCGCCGTTGCGCAGCGCGGTCTGCACCACCTGGGCCGCACCGCGCACGACGCGTTCGGTGGCCGCGGTCGCGGGCCCTGCCGGCTGGCGATAGGTGTCGATCAGCACCACCACGTCGGCGGCGCGGTCGGTCAGCCGCTGCGTCACGTGCAGTCGCCCCCGCCGGGCGCTCACCGCCCAATTCACTGCGCGCAGTTGATCACCCGGAACATAGAGACGGATGTCGGCGTATTCCACGCCGGGTCCGATGTGCCGGGTGAGGTGGGCTCCTAACCGGTCGAGCAACTCGATCTGCGGGATCGAGGTCGATTGCGGCGGTGTCAGCGGAAACACGATGATGTCGGCGACATCGGCGGTTCCGACCCCGTTGAGCAGCCCACCACGCGCGACGACGTCGACGCGGGCCCGCAGGTGGTAGCGCCCCCACCGTTTAGCTACCGCGGCAACCGTTTTCGCTTGAGGATCGGTTTCGATCTCCTCCAGTTCCATCCCGTCAACGGCCGAGACAGCGAGGTCGACTGCGGCCGGGCCGGCGTCCGTGGTGACCCACACCCGCACCCGCGATTCCTCGTTTTCGAAACATCGTTGCGCATCGGGCTCCGCGTGCACCCGGACCGTCGGGACCGGAGATTGCCAACTGAGCGAACACAGCACCCCGAGCAGCGGCGCCGCGAATGCGATGAGCTGCCACCGTCCACCCATCACCGCGGCCGCCAGCGCCACTCCGGCGCAGGTGGCGATCGCCAACGTCAGTGGGGATGCACGCCAGCGGATCTCGACGTCGCGCTGCGTGATCACGTGGGCGGGCGGTCGGCGCGGGGTACGGGTAGGCGCCGCAACAATTCCCCGACCACGTCGGCGCCCTGAATCTTGCGCACCCACATCTCCGGGCGCAGCGTGATGCGATGGGCGACGGCGGGAACGGCGAGCGCCTTGACGTCTTCGGGGATCACGTAGTCGCGGCCGAGTAGCAGCGCGCGGGCACGGGCGAGTTGCACCAGGTCCAGTTCGGCGCGCGGACTGGCGCCGACGGCGACCTGAGGATGGTGGCGCGTCGCGGTGGCCAGCGACACCACATACTGCAGCACATCCTCGTGCACGGTGACCTGCTCGACCGCCTCGCGCATGGCCAGCAGGTCGGTCGCGTCGACAACCTGATTGACCACCGGTTCCGCCGAACCTCGGTCCAGGCGCCGGCGCAGCATTGCCGCCTCGTCCTGTTCGGAAAGGTAGCGCAGTTCCAGCCGGATGGCGAAGCGGTCCAACTGGGCCTCCGGCAACGGATAGGTGCCCTCGTACTCGATCGGGTTGTCGGTGGCCAGCACGATGAAAGGCGTTGGCAACTTGTGGGTTTGGCCATCGATACTGACCTGCCCCTCGGCCATCGCCTCGAGCAGTGCCGCCTGCGTTTTGGGAGGTGTGCGGTTGATCTCGTCGCCGAGCAGCAGGTTGGTGAAGATCGGGCCCCGGCGAAATTCGAAACGCCCCGACTGCATGTCGTAGATCGTCGAACCGAGCAGGTCGGCCGGCAACAGGTCGGGCGTGAACTGCACTCGGGTGAATTCCAGCCCCAGCGCCGACGCGAACGACCGCGCGATCAGCGTCTTGCCCAGTCCGGGCAGATCCTCGATCAGGACGTGTCCGCGGGCCAGCAAGGCGGTCAGGATGAGCGTGAGGGCCGAGCGCTTCCCGACCACGATGCGTTCGATCTCATCCAGGACCGCCTCACACTGGGCAGTGGTCGAACCAACTGGCATCGCCGCCGGGGTCGTCATCTGTGCTCCATCGTCATACCTTCTCCAACCTTCGCAGAATCTCCTCCAACGCCGCGCGGCCCGGTCCCGGTTGGCCGCCATCGGCATGCCGGACGTTGTTCGGATTAACCCATTCCCACAGTTCCGGGCCGAACAGCATCTCCCCCGTCGCAAGAAACACCGCCGGATCCTTCGACTGTCGTTGACCGGTGGTGAGCTCGAAGCGGCGGGCCAGCATCGGGCGCAAGTGACGGTCCCAGTCCTTACGGCTGGAATCCGACCACCGGATCATCGTCTCCGTGTTCGACAACCAGCGACGCAGCGAGTCGCCGAGATCGTCGGACTCCGCTTCGGCTTCCGGTTCACTGGGATGGCCCAGCACTCGGCGGACATTGAGCAACACCAGCGCCAGGGCCACGCCGGCGCCGACCAGCACGTATCGCCGGTCCTGCAATATCAGGCCCAGTAACTCGATGCCCACGATGAGGCAGATGCCAAGTGCTATCAGTCTTTTCATGCGGCCCTGCCGGATCGCGGAGCGATCTCGTCCAGAACCAGTTCGAGTACGCGGACCGCCGTCTCGCGGTGCTTTTCGTCCATCACGTGCGGGCTGAACCGCGCTTCTTCGAAAAGATTCACCAATTGCACGGCGTTTTCGGCTCGCAGCGCGCGCTGTTCCACAGCGCGGGCGAGCACCTCGGTGGGGGTGTCGAATTCCTGGGGCACCGCCCCCGGGACGTTGGCCAGTTCACGTTCCATCGCCGCGTAGCAGGCGATGATCGCCTCACGCGGTTCGCGGCTGAGGTCCGCCATTTCGGCCAGCCCCACTTCGGCGGCACGCACCAATGACTCCGAAGCGACCTCCGGCGACGGCAATTCGGCGGGATCATCGGTTGTCAATCCTGTTGCCGCATTGGGCCGGCGCCTGCGCGAAACGATGAAGCCGCCGACGAACAGCATCAGCAGCACCGGCACGAATGCCAGCAGCGACCCCAGCATGTCCGGGCTGTCTTTTGGCCGTGCAGGCTGTTTGGGTTGCCGGGCGCCTCCGGCGCCCGACGGAGTTGCACCCGAATCCGGTTGCGGCGCATCGAGACCGATCTGGGGCGGGGTGAACAACCGAGATATCAGTATCGCCACCAGGAGCCAGGCCGCGATCACTCCCAGCGCGATCAGCACCACGCGCCAGCTCGGCCGGGCACTGCCGCCGCCCAGCATGTCGGGCAACGCACCGGCACTGGGCGCGGCCGTGCGCGGGTCGCGCAGTCTGGCGATAATCGAGAACGCCAGCAACGCCAGCGTGGCCGCGATGGCAGCCACGAGAAACATCAGCGCCGTCTTGCTGGGCCCCTCCTCGGCAATGCGGCGACCTTGATGGGACGGGAGATACCCACGCAGCGCGGCAGCGACCAGCATCAGCAGAGCGACCAAAGCCACCACCCGGGTGGTGGGCTTGTCGAACATCAGCGGCAGTTTCCTGGCGGCTTGCGCCCCATAGCCGAAGGCTAGTGGCGCGGGGCTGCCCCGGTCCAGTCGCTGGCGCTTGTCCCCGGGTTCAGGTATGTTCGAACATGTGTTCGATCTACTGGGATTCTCGCAGGTGGACCCGGGTGCCACCGAAGCCGAACTGGTCGCGCGCATCACCGAGTTGGAGCAGGTGAAATCCGCGGCGGCTGCGGGGCAGGCGCGGGCGGCGGCCGCCCTGGATGCCGCCCGGCGTGCCGCGGAATCGGCCGCGGGAGTGCCGGCGGGCAAGCGGGGCCGCGGGGTGGCCAGCGAGGTCGCCCTGGCGCGCCGCGATTCCCCCGCCCGCGGGGGCCGGCACCTCGGATTCGCCAAAGCCTTGGTGCACGAGATGCCCCACACCCTGGCCGCGCTGGAACACGGCGCGCTCAGCGAATGGCGCGCCACCCTGATCGTGCGGGAATCGGCCTGCCTGGACGTCGAGGACCGCCGCACGCTGGACCGCGAACTGTGCGCCGAGATGGACACGCTGGCGGGCCTGGGTGACACACGGATCACCGCCGCGGCCCAAAAGATCGCCTACCGCCTGAACGCCCGCGCCGTCGTCGAGCGGGCCGCCCAAGCCCCCGCCGACCGCACCGTCACCATCCGCCCGGCGCCGGACACCATGACCTGGGTCAGCATCCTGCTGCCCGTCGCCCAGGGCGTCGGGGTCTACGCCGCGCTACGCCGCACCGCCGACACCACCGTCGACGGCCGCTCCCGCGGACAAGTCATGGCCGACACCGCCTTCGAACGCATCACCGCCACCCCCGCCACCACCCCG
>NZ_LKTM01000359.1 GCF_001417955.2 Mycobacterium gordonae
CCCGTTCGCCCCGTCACCGATCAACGGCCGGCCCAGGACCAACTGAGTGGGAGCGTTCACGATGCCGAGCACGTCCTGCTGCACTATCTGCAACACGTTGGCGGACTCGGCCGACGCATACGATGACGCGGCCGCCCCGAGGACCTGAGCGAACCGGTCGTGAAACGCCGTCGCCTGCGCGGCGATGCCCTGATAGTCGTGGGCGTGGCTACCGAACAGGGCGGCGATCGCCGCCGAGACCTCATCCTGAGCCGCGGGCAGTAGCTGCGTCGTCGCGAACGCGGCCGCGTTGTTGGCAGCCCGGATCGCCGCACCGATGCCGTCCAGGTTCGCGGCCGCCGCCGCAGTCAACTCTGGACCTACGACCAAATATGACATCAGCCGGCCCCTAACGCCCGAAATTTACCCGTTGATGACGTCAAGGCAGTCGTCATCGTGGGCATACAATACGACAGAATTCAGCAATTCAGTACAAAATGCATATCTTTTCTCGACAATTTCGCGGGGGACGTCACCACAACGACCGGCATGACCTCGCAGCGGGCCTCCCCGACTAAGACGCTTCACTCCATTCGCAGCCCAACCCCTCAGCGTGGACTATGCCTCTGAGCTGGATTTTTACTGCTCTCGGACGCGTAATTCCTCTTTCATCGCTCCGCCGGTGACGGCACCGCCTCACCCGTTCGCCACCGCGCGATAGGCTCAATTAAGATCAGTTGAATTCAATATTGACCAGTAGTCATAAATTGCTGAACCGTCAATGTAAAGCCTTTGTACAATAGTGCCGTTCGACCGCCTGCGGGGAAACGCTTGTCGAAACTGGACAATATCGTCGTCATTGTCGCGCATTTTGCGAACTAGTGTCAGGACGTTTCCCGAATCGGCGAACGTCCGATGGCTTGGCCAGCCCCGCACACGGCCACCCCGGCCCCGGAGCTCCTCCGCCTACCCGGCCTGCGAGAGCCCCGACTCGTGCAGGCTCACCAGCCGCCGCGCTACGTCGACCAGTTTCGTGTGAGTTTCCTGCGACACCTTCAGCAGCATCCGGAACGCGTGCAGCCCATCGACGCCGTTGCGCTGCATCAACAGACCTTTGGCCTGCCCGATGACATCCCGGCTGTCCAACGCCCGCTGGAACCGGGCTTCGGCATTCAGCCGGGCCAGCGCAACCGACACGTGTTGGGCCAGCACCTCACCGATGAGGATCGACTCGTCGTCAAAAACGTCGGCCGCGCCGCCGTAGAGATTGAGCGCGCCCAGACTGCCGCGGTGGACGAAGAGCCGGAACGACACCAGGCTTCGCACACCGCAATGCATGGCTGCGTCGGCAAAGCGTGGCCACCGACCGTCGGTGGCCAGGTCGTCGATCCTGACCGTGCGCTGTTCCCGCATCGCGCTCAGACACGGTCCCTCGTCCAGCTCGGACTGCAGCTGATCCAAGTGCGCCACGACCCGATCGGTGGGAGCTCGTGACTCGACCCGGTCTCCTGCGATCAGAGATATCCCCGCCCAGCGTGCACCCGGCACGATCTGCACGGAACTGCGGACGATCTCCTGCACCACCGTCTCGGGGTCACCCTGACCCTCGAGCTCCACTGCCAGGTCGCCGAACAGATGCGCCAGGTCATCCGCTGAAGAAGGCGGTGTGCCCATGCCGCTCTCCCGTGTCTCAGTCCATCAACGTCGCGGCAATTGTCGCGCCGAGGTTCCAGCATGCCTCGAGGTCCGGCTTCGAGGGCTTGCCCGACACCACTACATGATCCGCCGCTTTCACCCACCCAAGACCAGCGGTGATGCTCTCGGCCGCCCGCACCGCCCCCTCGCTGCCTTCATTGCCGTGAACATAGAGGCCGAACGGCCTTCCCCGGCCGGCGTCGAGCAACTGGTAGTAGGACTCGTCGAACGCGTGCTTGAGGGCACCGCTGATGTAGCCCAGGTTCGCCGGTGTCCCGAGCAGATACCCGTCGGCCTCCAGCATCTCCACCGGCGAGACGGTCAGAGCCGGTCGCCGCACCACCTCCACACCCTCGATCTCAGGTGCGGTGGCCCCGGCCAGCACCGCCTCGAACATCTCCTGGCAGTGCGGCGACGGCGTGTGATGGACGATCAACAGCCTGCTCACCGTTGCGCCTCCAACTGAACCGCCGCCTTCATCGCTTCGCGGGCCCGACGGCGATCTCCCGCATAGTCGTAAGCTCGCGCCAGCCGGTACCAGCGGCGCCAATTTTCCGGGTCGTCCTCCAGTTCGCTACGCACGGTCTGGAACAACGCGTCGGCGGCATCGCGCTCGATGCGGCCGGAGGCCCGCCGCGGCAGGGTACTGACGTCGAGTTCCATTCCCTCGTCGGCGATGAGTCGGGCCAGCTTCTGGTGGGCGAATCCCGCGCGCAGTGTCGCGATCATCGCCCACAGTCCGAGCAACGGCATGATCAGCAGCGCCAACCCCAAGCCCACGGCGGCCGGCCGCCCGGAACCCACCATCACCAGGGCTATCCGGCCGAGCAGGACGAAGTACACCAGCATCGCCACGCAGAGGAAGGCGATCAGCAGCTGGATGCGCACGGTCTTCGTCATTGCAGGTTGAGCAGTGGCTCTATTCCAATGGTCAGTCCGGGCCGCTCCGTTATGCGGCGCACCGCGAGCAGCACGCCGGGCACGAAGGACGTGCGGTCGAGGCTGTCGTGGCGGATGGTCAGGGTCTCGCCTTCGGTGCCGAACAGCACCTCCTGATGCGCGACCAGGCCGGCCAACCGCACCGCGTGCACCGGGATGCCGTCGACGTCGGCACCACGTGCGCCGGGCAGGCTGGTGCTGGTGGCATCGGGGTTGGGCGGCAGCCCTTTTCGAGCCTCAGCGATGAGCTTGGCGGTGCGGGTCGCGGTGCCCGACGGCGCGTCGGCCTTGTGCGGGTGATGCAGTTCGATGACCTCGATCGAGTCAAAGAAGGGCGCGGCCTGCTTGGCGAAATGCATGGACAACACCGCCCCGATGGCGAAGTTCGGTGCGATCAGCACGGACGTTCCGGGCTTGTCGGCGAGCCAGGACTCTATTTGTTCGATGCGCTCGCCGGTGAATCCGGTGGTGCCCACGACGGCATGAATTCCGTTGTCGATCAAGAACTTCAGATTGTCCATCACGACGTCGGGATGGGTGAAGTCGATGACCGCCTCGGTGTCGCCGTCGGTCAGCAGGCTCAGCGCGTCGCCCTGGTCGACTTGTGCCGAGAGGGTCAGATCGTCGGCGGCCTCGACCGCCCGCACCATCGTCGCCCCGACTTTGCCTTTTGCTCCCAGTACGCCTACCCGCATGGGTCGAAGCCTACTGGGAAGGGCTTTATGCACAGTTGGGTGTTTGTCCACAGGTGGGGCTTCCGCAACGGCGAGCCCCTGCCATTCGCCAATAGAATTCGAACATGAGTGCGATAACGGCGCCGGCGGATGTGGTTGCCGCCTTCGACGCACTCGACGCCGCCGTCGCCGCACTCGGCGAACTTCACTGCGCTTCCCTGAATCCCGTGATACGCGCCCGCGCGCTCGAACGCCTCGAAACCGGCGCGCGCCGGCAAGCCGTGATCAGCCATGACATCATCCACAGCCTGGCCGGCGAGGACCCAGCCGACATCGGCGGTCCCGCCCACCAGGTCATCGCCGACTGGTGCCGCATCAGCTATGCCGAAGCGCGCCGCCGCATCCGCGACGCCGCCCAGCTCGCTCCCCGCACCACCCTCACCGGCGAACAGCTGCCTCCCGAATTACCCGCCACAGCCGAGCAATGGCGGCGGGGCATGCTCGATGCCCAGCACCTGCGGGTTATTCAGACCTTCGTGCGCGACCTGCCCGCCGACACCCCGGTCGCCGTCGTCGAGCACGCAGAACACCTGCTGGCCCAGCACGCCACCCGGCTACGCCCCGACCAACTCGACAAGGCCGCCAAACGCGCCGCCGTCCTGATCAACCCCGACGGCAAGTTCTCCGACCGCGATCGCGCCCGCCAACGCAGCTTCACCTTCAAACCTCAACGCGCCGACGGAATGAGCGAAGCCACCCTCATCGCAACCCCCGAACTCCGCGCTCAAATCGAGGCCTGGCTGGCCCACTTCGCCGCCCCCGGCATGTGCATCCCCGATAACCCGTCACCGGATGCCACCGACGAATCGGCCGCGACCGACACCCGCACCCATGGCCAGCGCCAACACGATGCCCTCAACTTTCTGCTGCGCCGCCAACTCGGCGACCCCTCCCTCGGCCAGCACAACGGGCTGCCGGTCACCGTCGTAGTCACCACCACGCTGCAGGAACTGACCGCGGCCGCCGGCCATGGCGTCACCGCCAGCGGCACCGTGATCCCGATGCGGGAACTCATCGCCATGGCCGCCCACGCCGTCCACTATCTGGCCGTTTTCGACGGACACTCCAACCGGCCCCTCTACCTCGGGCGCGCCCGCCGGATCGCCTCCCCCGACCAACGGCTGGCCCTGTTCGCCGCCGAACGGGGTTGCACCTGCCCCGGTTGCGACGTGCCCGCCGACAAATGCGAAGTCCACCACGTCAACGAGTGGTCCACCGGCGGAACCACCGACATCACCAACCTCACCCTGGCCTGCCCACCCAACCACAAACTCATCGGAAACGGCTGGGCCACAAATAAACTCCCAAACCACCGCACCGCATGGATCCCACCGGAACGCTTCGACCGCGGCGGACCCCGCACCAACAACTACCACCACCCCGAACGCCTCCTCGACGACAACGACGACGAACGGGCCGGGCCGTAGGGATGCGGCGAGACGTGGCACACCGGCGCCTCTCTAGGCTGGGATGGTCGAGAAGCCGGTGCGAGAAAGCAGAGGTGCGCGGGTGAGATCCAGCGAAATCCGGATCCGCGAGGCCAAGCCGAAGGATTACGCCAGGGTCGCGGCGATGCACTATCCGGTGTGGCGGCGGTCCTGGCAAGGAATCGTGGCCGCCCATGTCCTGGACATGATCAGCACGCCGAAAACGTGGGTCGACACGTTTTACCCGACGACGCTCAAGCGGGGCGGCTGGCAAATGCTGATGGCCGAGGCACGGGGTCAGCTGCTGGGGATGGCGCTGTTCGGGCCGGACCTCTCCAACCCCAAGCACATTCAGATCGACGCGCTCTACATCCTCGATGACAACCAACGGCACGGCATCGGCGGCATGCTGCTGAACAAGGTGCTACGCACCTACCCAGACAACGACATCATCCTGTGGGCCGCCGACAAGAACGAAAAGGCCCGCAACTTTTACGAGAAGCACGGCTTCAAACTCGACGAGCGCACCTACGTGTGGAAGCCGCTGCCCGGTGTGACTGTGCCCCACGTGGGTTACCGCCTCTACCGCTCGGCTGCCGAGGAGCCGGCCGAACAGGCGGCGGCACCGGCTCAGGCACCGGCGAGCATTCCGGCCGTGGCCTCACTGATCACGCCGGCGCCACCGCCTCCGTCAATGATCAAGCCCTACCCGATCGAGGTACCCCAGGCTCAACTCGACGATCTGCGCCATCGTCTCAGCACGGCCCGCTGGCCCACCGAGATCGCCGGAGCAGAATGGGAATACGGCACCGAACAGGCCTTTCTCAGAAACGTCATCGATCACTGGCTGCACCGCTATGACTGGCGCGCGACCGAAGCCGAAGTCAACGCCGCCGGATCGTTCGTCACCGAGGCGGCCGGGCAGCGGGTGCACTTCCTGCATGCCCGTTCAGAGCACAGCAACGCCATTCCGCTTGTCATCACGCACGGTTGGCCGGGTTCGGTGGTGGAGTTCCTCGATGTACTTCCGTTGCTGCGGAACCGGTTTCATGTGGTCCTGGTGTCGATGCCGGGTTACGGCTTCTCCGGTCCCACAAAAGAACGCGGGGTCGACGTCGCGAAAGTCGCCGCGGCCGTCGCCGACCTGATGGCCCAATTGGGATATGACCGCTTTCTCGCGCAGGGCGGTGACTGGGGTGCCCTGGTCACCCGCTATCTCGGTGAGCACTACCCGCGGCATGCCGTCGCGATCCACACCAACATGCTGTTCTCCCCGCCGGACCAGAACAACGCGCAATTGCTGGCCGATGTCAGCGAATCCGAGTGGGCGGCAATGGCGGCCGGGGTGGAACGAATCAAAGACGGCACCGCGTACATGGAAATCCAGTCCACACGGCCACATTCGCTGGGCTTCGGCCTGGACGACTCACCGCTGGGCCTCGCCGGCTGGATACTCGAGAAGTTCCACGCCTGGTGCGACATCAGGGACGGCATGCCGATCAGCACCGATCGGCTGATCGACAACCTGATGTTCTACTGGCTCACCGGCACCGCCACCTCGGCGGCGCGCCTGTATTGCGAATCCTCGCGGGCGGGTACCGGCCCACTCAGCGACTGGACCGGCCGCGTCGACGTCCCGACCGGTTACGCCGTCTATCCGGGCGAGATGCTGCAGACGCCGCGCGCATGGGCCGCAGCGCGATACAACCTGGTTCATCACACCGTTCACGACCGCGGCGGCCATTTCGCCGCGTTCGAGCAGCCCGAGGTGTTCGCTGCCGACCTGACCACCTACGCCGACGTACTGGTCGAGAAAGGTGTGTTCTAGCGGTCGATCACCAGCCGACCGCCGGCGGAGCGGGAAACGCAGATCAGCATCTCGTCGTCACCTTCGGCGGTGCGGCCACGCCGGTCCACTCGTCCGGCAAGCACTTTGACCTTGCAGGTGCCGCAGAAACCCTGCTGGCAGGAGTAGGCCGTCGTCGGCTCGCGGTCGAGCATGACCTCGAGCGCCGAGCGATTGCCCGGCACACTGAGCACCTGACGCGAACGCGCCAACTCCAGCTCGAAGGGAACTCCGTCGACGATCGGCGGCGGGCTGAACCGCTCGTAATGCAAGGGCGCGTTGGCGTGTCGATCACGGGCCACCCGCACCGCCTCCAGCATCGCGGCCGGCCCGCACACATACACCGCGGTGCTCGGACCGGCGCCGGCCAGCAGGTCCGACACCGAGGCGATCCCGCCACGTTCGTCATCGGCCCACACCGTGACCCGCTCCGGAGCCACCGCCACGACTTCGTCCAGCAGCGGCATGTATTCCCGGCTGCGACCGGCATATACCGCGCGCCAATCAACGCCTCGCTGAGCCGCGACCCGCATCATCGGCAGGATGGGCGTCACTCCGATGCCGCCGATCACGAACAACACGTCACGCTCCGACGCTCCGAGATAGAACGCGTTGCGGGGTCCTTCGAACAACAGCGTGTCGCCCACATCGAAGGCGTCGTGCATCTCGATCGACCCGCCGCCCCCGTCGGCGATGCGGCGCACCGCGATGCGGTAGTCGGTCCGGCGCCCCGGCGGTCCGCACAGCGAGTACTGCCGCCGGCGCCCCGAGGGCAGCTGCACGTCGATGTGCCCGCCCGGCGTCCAGGACGGCAGCAACCCGCCGTCCGGGTCGGCCAGCGTCAAGGCGACCACATCAGGAGCGACCAGCGCCCGTTCGATGACCCTGGCGCGGTGCGTGCGCGGCACGGGCGTCACCCGTGAAGGCTTCCACCGCGACGTCGCGGACAGACCGCCCATCACGGTACGTACGCCCCACAACATGGTGAAGAAGCGGTCGTGCGCGCGCCGGCCGTAGAGGTCGGGGGGCCTGCTCGTCCAAATACTGTCCGGCACAGTCATTCCTACTGCTGCCGGATGTCCAGACGGGCCAGCAATCGGATGGCCGACGGGCTGATGCGCCGCATCGCATATCCGAGCCGGGACTCCGGGGCGACGGGCAACACGGCGGGCCCGCTCTTGATGGACTTGACGATCGCCCTGGCGGTGGCTTCCGGAGTGTAGTTACGCCGACGGTACGTGGCATCCGCCTTCGCCCGGGCCCGCTCCTGCTGCTGGTCCGACATGCCTGCGTAGACAGTGCTTTTGGCGATGTTGGTGTTCACGAAACCCGGGCACACCGCGGTGACGGTGATGCCCTCGTCGGCGAGATCGGCGCGTAGGGCCTCGCTGAATCCCAGCACCGCCGCTTTCGTCGTGCTGTACGCCACCATCGACTTCGACGGCAGGAACGCCGCGGCCGAGGACAGGTTGATGATGGTCCCGCCCTCGCCGCGCGTCACCATCTGGGCGCCGAAGGCCCGGCTTCCGGTGATGACGCCGCGGACGTTGACCGCCATGATGTCGTCCCAGTGCCGCGGCGACGTCTCCAGGAACCGGCCGGCCATCCCGATGCCGGCGTTGTTCACCAGGATGTCCACCACGCCGTGCTCCTGATATACCTGCGCGGCAAGGTCATTCATCATGTCTTCGTCGGTGACGTCGGCCTGATAGACGGCCGCCTGCGCACCGGCCGCACGAACCGCATCGGCCGTCTCATCGGCAGCGCCCGGGTCGCGGTCGACGATCACGACCTTGGCCGCGCCGTTGCGGGCCAACTCCACCGCGGTCGCGCGACCGATGCCGGAACCCGCCCCGGTGACCAGCGCCAGCTTGCCGCCCACCTCGCGCGGGCCGCTACGCAGCTCGGATTCCGGCAAGCCGCCGAGGACCTGGTCGATCCACTCGCCGGTCAGGCGCGCGATCACGTCCGGCCTCGATGTCACGACCCAGTGCCCACCCTGGATCGGGACGACTCTGCCCGTCGGCGGAATCGCGCCGACATACCGCTGCAGGGCCGGCGTGATGAAGAGGTCTTTGCCTGGAATCAGCACCTGCACCGGAACCGTGGTCTGCGGGACCTCGGCACCCGGCGAAACCAGTGGCGCGGGCAGGTTTTCGCGATACAGGTTCAAACCATTCACGTAGTCGTCGATGGCACGCGGCGACTTGGTACGGCGGCTCAGCGTGCTCGACCGGCCGAACCGTTCCAGCCCTTCGACGACTTTGACGCCGAGCCGGGACCGGAAGAACAGCTCCGGCACCGCGGGACTCAGAAAGAACCCGACATACAACGACGAACTCGCCTGCCGGATCACGTAACTGAGTTCCCGCGGAGTGCGCGCCGAGCGCACGAACTGACCGATGTGCCGTACGTGGGGGCCGGATATCGAGGTGAAGGACGCGATTCTGGCCATCGCCGCTGGGTCGGTGACGGCCGACCACGCCTGAACAGAGCCCCAGTCATGGGCCAGCAGGTGTACCCGCTCGACGCCCAGGCTGTCGATCACGGCACCGACGTCATCGACCAACTGCTCCAAACGGTAGCCGGATCTGTCTGTTGGAGAGGATGATTCACCCGCGCCGCGCACGTCGTAGGCGACGACGTTGTAGCGGTCCGCGAGCAGTTCGGCCACCCCGTCCCAGACGTGGTGGTTGTCCGGATAGCCGTGGATGGCCAACACGGTCGGGCGCGCCGGGTCGATGTCGGTGTAGCGGCGTACGGCCAGCGTGACACCGTCAGATGCGTTGACAGCAAACATGTTTCAGTGCGAAGCCCGAGCGGCGGGCGACACCGCGAGGTAGTCGACGGCCCGCTCCAGTCCACCCAGCTCGGACGGGTGGAAACCCGGCCGATAATAGGAGCCGACCACCCCGATCAACCGCAGCGGCCCGGGCACCAGGCCGCGGCGTGCGGCCCGCAGGAAGTCGCGCCAGCGCGCCTTGGTGCCGGGCGGTACGCAGGGGTCCACCGAGAACATGAACCGCACCCCGCGAATCCACAACAGCGTGAGCACCGGCGTCACCGCCAGCTGCGCCCGGACCTGGCGCCAGTATCCGGCCCGCAGGTGCCGCATGGTGTCGAAGGCGACGGCCTTGTGCTCCACCTCTTCGGCTCCGTGCCAGCGCAGCATGTCCAGCATCACCGGGTGCGTGCCGACCGCGTCCAGCGCCGGCGAGTCCAGGATCCACTCGCCCAGCACGGCGGTGTAGTGCTCGATCGCGGAGATGAACGCAACCTGCTCCAGCAACCAGCTGTGCTGGCGGCGCACGCTGCGCTGTGGCCTCTCCCCCAGCAGTTTCCCGAACAGCCACCGCACCTGGTCGGTGAACGGCGTCAGATCGATGCCTTGGGCGTCGAAGTGGGCCAGTACTCCGGAGTGCGCCTGGGAGTGCATTGCCTCCTGGCCGATGAATCCCTGCACGTCGAGGCGCAGTTGATCGTCCTTGATCAGCGGCAGCGTCTTCTTGAATACCTCGACGAAGAACTCCTCACCCGCGGGCAGCAGCAGGTGCAGGACATTGAGGACATGGGTGGCCATCGGTTGGCCGGGCACGTAGTGAAAAGGCAGGTCCGCCCAGTCGAACGCGACGTTGCGCGCTTCGAGAACCAGACGCTCGTGGTCGGGCGAGTCCGACTGTCTGGAATGCGGGCCCACCGCCCGGTCGTCAACTGTGCTCATCACGGCCCCCTTGCCTCGAGTGGCAAGTGTACTGAAAGACCCCAAGTATGCGATACCCGCGGTACTACCTTTTCTCGGCGCGCTGCTTGAGGCGCTGCAACGTCAGTTCGATGTTCTTGGTGTTCTGGGCCTTCCGGTCGGCGACGCCGGTGATCCTGCCGGCGACTTTGCGCAGCCAACCGGGCCGCCGATCCCAGGTGCTCTCGGTGACCCGGCAGCCACCGTCGGCCGCGGCGATGTCGTACTGCCAGCGGGCGATCGGAAGTGCCGCTGAGCGCACGTCGAAGGCGAAGACCCGGCCCGGCACGGCGTCGGTGACCGTGCATTTGGTGGTCCAGCTTTTGCTGCCGTTCTCGTTGTGGCCGACGAACACCGCGCCCTTGGTCACCGCGTCACCCTTGCGCAACTCCATCGACACCGCCTCTTCGGCCAGCGCGGCCAGCGTGGGCAGGTCGGTGATCAGGCCGTACACCGCCTCGGGACTGGCGTCGATCTGGACTGTGGCGGTCGCGGATGGCTCACTCATCGGCCGATCATAGCCAGGACCGCGCCGGCTGGATCCCTGACGTTTGAGTTGGCTTGGAAGATCGCATGGGACGTGCGGGCGTGCCGAAGTTTCTACACACTAGAGGTCATGCGCATCGGCATTCCGACCGAGACCAAGAACAACGAATTCCGGGTGGCCATCACCCCGGCCGGAGTCGCCGAACTGGCTCAGCACGGTCATGAAGTGCTGGTGCAGGCCGGCGCCGGCGAGGGTTCGGCGATCACCGATGCCGAGTTCAAGTCGGCCGGTGCCGCGCTGGCCGACACCGCCGCACAGGCGTGGGCCGCCGAGTTGGTGCTGAAGGTCAAGGAACCGATGCCCGCCGAGTACGGCTACCTGCGGTCCGGGCAGACCCTGTTCACCTATCTGCACCTGGCCGCCTCACGATCGTGCACCGACGCGCTACTCGCCTCCGGCGCCACGTCGATCGCCTACGAGACGGTCCAGACCGCCGACGGCGGCCTGCCGCTGCTGGCTCCGATGAGTGACGTGGCCGGCCGCCTCTCCGCGCAGGTCGGCGCCTATCACCTGATGCGGACCCAGGGCGGACGCGGCGCACTGATGGGTGGGGTGCCCGGCGTCAAACCCGCCGACGTCGTGGTGATCGGCGGCGGCACCGCCGGTTACAACGCCGCCCGCATCGCCAGCGGCATGGGCGCATCCGTCATGGTGCTGGACGTCAACCTCAACAAGCTCCGGCTGCTGGACGCGGAGTTCGCCGGCCGCATCGGCACCCGCTATTCGTCGGCCTACGAGTTGGAGGGCGCCGTCCTACGGGCCGACCTGGTCATCGGCGCGGTCCTCGTCCCGGGCGCGAAGGCACCCAGCCTCATTCCGAATTCTCTTGTGGCACAGATGAAGCCAGGGGCGGTGCTGGTGGACATCTCCATCGACCAGGGCGGCTGCTTCGAGGACTCCCGGCCGACCACCCACGACGAACCGACGTTCGCGGTGCACGACACCCTGTTCTACTGCGTGGCCAATATGCCGAGCGCGGTACCCAAGACCTCGACCTACGCGCTGACCATCGCCACCATGCCGTATGTGCGCAAGCTGGCCGATCGGGGCTGGCGGGCGGCGTGCCGTTCGGATCCGGCTCTCGCCAAAGGTCTTTCGACACACGCCGGCGCACTGCTGGCCGACCACGTGGCCGAGGACCTCGGCCTGCCGTTCACCGACCCGGCCGGCGTGCTGGCGGGTTAGCCAACCGGTCAGCGGATATAAGGCGCCAGGGCGGTGACGATGTCGGCCGCCGGCCCGCTGCGGGCTTCCCGGTAGGCCTCGCCCGCCCACAGGTTCGTGCCGTGTGGGTCCTCCATCTCGATCGCGGCCGCCCGGATCGGCTTGGTCATCTGGTTGACTTCCGGATACCCAAGGGGCGCAACGTGATCCAGCAGGCGGGTGAAGTTGTTGGCCAGCCCACGCGCGTAGCGGCCGGAGAACGCCCGGGTGACCACGGTCGAGTCGAACTCCGGGTTCTTCAACGCGACCCGGTAAGCCGAGTGCGTGCCGGCCTCGTCGGAAAGCAACAGCGCGGTACCCACCTGCGCTGCCACCGCTCCGCGGCGCAGCACCGCCGCAATCTGTTCGACGGTGCCCAACCCGCCGGCCGCGATCAGCGGCACATCGTGCGCGCTGCCGATCCGGTCCAGCAACTGGTGCAGCGACTCCGAGCCGGGCTCCATGTCCGGTGCGAACGTCCCACGGTGCCCACCGGCGGCGGGCCCCTGTACCACCAGGTTGTCCGCACCCGCCGCGATGGCGATCCCGGCCTCATAGGCCGACGTCACCGTGACCGACACCAGCAGCCCCTGCGCGCTCAGCATCCTGATCACATCCGGCGGCGGAGCCCCGAAGGTGAAGGACACCATCTCCGGGCGCACATCGGCGACGACCTCGAGCTTGCGTCGCCAGTCGTCGTCGTCGCCGTGCACCGGGTGACCCACTTCGACCCGGTAGTGGTCGGCGACCTCTTCGAGGTCCTCCGCGTAGTACTCCAGCTGCACCCAGTCGGCGACGCTGGGCTGAGGCACGAACAGGTTGACCCCGATCGGTCCGGTGGTGGCGGCCCGCGCCTTCGCGATGTCATCGGCAAACTGCTCGGCGCTCAGGTAGCCGCCGGCAACCATGCCCAGTCCGCCGGCGTTGGACACCGCCGCGGCCAGCGCCGGCGTGCCCGGGCCGCCGGCCATCGGCGCACCCACGATGGGCGCGGCAATGTCCCAGAAACCCAAAACCATCGGGTTAACTTACCATCGCTCGAAGTTGTTGGGGCAGCGATCGTTTCGCGCTGTACGGGCCGAGAACGGCGGCGCCGTAGCGCTTGTTCAGCAGGCGCCGGGCCACCGCGTTGACCTCGTCGAGGGTCACCCGCTCGATCTGACGCAGGGTGTGCTCGATGGTGCGGTGGGTGCCGTAGTTCAGTTCGCTGCGCCCGATCCTGCTCATCCGGGAGCCGGAATCCTCCAGACCCAGCACCAGCCCGCCACGTAGCGACCCCTTGGCGATCCGGCATTCGTCCTCGGTGATGCCATCGCGGGCCACCGACTCCAGCACCGCGGTGGTGATCTTCATGACGTCGGCAAAGCGTTCGGGCAGGCACGCCGCGTACACCGACATCGCGCCGCTGTCGGCGAAGATGTCCAGCGAGGAGTAAACCGAGTACGCCAGCCCCCGTGCCTCGCGGATCTCCTGGAACAACCGCGAACTCAGCCCCCCGCCCAGCGCAGTGTGCAGCACCGACATCGCCCAGCGGTGCTCCCAGCCGCGCCCCGGAGTGCGCACACCCAGCGAGACATGCGTCTGCTCGGCATCTCGATTGACCAGCACCAGACCCGGGTCGCCGGTCACCCGGCCCGCACCCTTTCGCGGCGCCACCGGGCGACGCCCGCGAACCAGGCGGGCCGCGAAGTGCTCGCGCGTCAGCCCGACCACCTCGTCGTGGTCGACGTTGCCGGCCACCGCCACGACCATCCGCTCCGGCGTGTACCGGCGCAGATGGAACGAGTGCAGCTGGGACCGCGACATCGCCGACACCGATTGCACGCTGCCGATCACCGGGCGGCCCACCGGGTGGTCGCCGAACATCGCCGTCATGAACATGTCGGCCAGCGCGTCCTCGGGGTCGTCGTCGCGCATCGCGATCTCCTCGAGGACCACGTCGCGTTCCAGTTCGACGTCGTCGACGGCGCACCGGCCGTTGAGCACCACATCGGCGACCAGATCCAGGGCCAGCGCCAGGTCGGTGTCCAGCACATGCGCGTAGTAGCAGGTGTGTTCCTTGGAGGTGAAGGCGTTGAGCTCACCGCCGACGGCGTCCATCGCCTGCGCGATGTCTACCGCCGTTCGAGTCGGGGTCGACTTGAACAACAGATGCTCGAGGAAGTGCGCCGCACCGGCCACCGTGGTGCCCTCGTCGCGGGATCCCACCCCGACCCAGACACCGACGGATGCCGAACGCACCGCGGGCAGGTATTCGGTGACGACCCGCAGACCACCGGGCAGCGTGGTGCGACGCACGCCCTCCTTATACGGGGCCAGGGCGCCCCCGGTGTCAGCTGCTGACCGTCGCGGCATCGGCTGCTGGCGCTGCTCCGGGGTCGGCGGGGGCGGCACCCGAGCTGTCGTCGTCCGTCAGGACCAACGAGATCTTGCCCCGCTTGTCGATGTCGGCGATCTCCACGCGCAGCTTGTCGCCGACGTTGACCACGTCCTCGACCTTCGCGATGCGCTTGCCCTTGCCCAGCTTGGAGATGTGGACCAGGCCGTCCCGGCCCGGCAGCAGTGACACGAACGCACCGAAATCGGTCGTCTTGACCACGGTTCCGAGGAACCGCTCCCCGACCGTCGGCAGCTGCGGGTTCGCGATCGCGTTGATGCGGTCGATCGCGGCCTGCGCGGACGGACCGTCGGTGGCGCCGACGAACACGGTGCCGTCGTCCTCGATGGAGATCTGCGCGCCGGTTTCCTCGGTGATCGCGTTGATGACCTTGCCCTTGGGCCCGATGACCTCGCCGATCTTGTCCACCGGCACCTTGATGGTGGTGACCCGGGGGGCGTACGGGCTCATCTCGTCGGGCCGGTCGATGGCCTCGGCCATCACCTCGAGAATGGTCAGCCGGGCGTCTTTGGCCTGCGCGAGAGCGCTGGCCAGCACCTTCGAGGGAATCCCGTCGAGCTTGGTGTCCAGCTGCAGGGCGGTGACGATGTCCTTGGTGCCGGCGCACTTGAAGTCCATGTCGCCGAACGCGTCCTCGGCGCCGAGGATGTCCGTCAGGGTGACGTAGCGGGTTTCGCCGTCCACATCGTCGGAGACCAGGCCCATCGCAATACCCGCCACCGGCGCCTTGAGCGGCACCCCGGCGTTGAGCAGCGCCAGCGTCGACGCACACACCGAGCCCATCGACGTCGAACCGTTGGAGCCCAGAGCTTCCGACACCTGCCGGATCGCGTACGGGAACTCCTCGACGCTGGGCAGCACCGGAATCAGGGCCCGCTCGGCCAGGGCACCATGCCCGATCTCACGCCGCTTGGGCGAGCCGACCCGGCCGGTCTCGCCGGTGGAGAACGGCGGGAAGTTGTAGTGGTGCATGTAGCGCTTGGACGTCTCGGGTCCGAGCGAGTCGATCTGCTGGGCCATCTTGACCATGTCCAGGGTGGTCACACCCAGGATCTGGGTCTCGCCGCGCTCGAACAGCGCGCTGCCGTGTGCCCGCGGCACCACGGAAACCTCGGCCGACAACGCGCGGATGTCGGTGGTGCCACGGCCGTCGATGCGGAAGTGGTCGGTGAGGATGCGCTGGCGGACCAGCTTCTTGGTCAGCGACCGGAACGCGGCGCCGATCTCCTTCTCGCGGCCCTCGTAGGTGCCAGCCAGCCGCTCGACGACCTGGGTCTTGATCTCGTCGGTCCGCTTGTCGCGCTCGGCCTTGCCGCCGATGGACAGCGCCTCGGTCAGCTCGTCGGTGGCCACCGACGCCACCGAGTAGTAAACGTCGTCCTCGTAATCGGGGAACGTCGGGTACTCGCGCGTGTCTTTCGCGGCCGCGTCAGCCAGCTCCTGCTGCGCGGTGCACAGCGCGGCGATGAACGGCTTTGCCGCCTCCAGGCCCTCGGCGACGACGGTCTCGGTCGGCGCCTGGGCGCCGCCCTCGACGAGCTCGATGACCTTGTCGGTGGCTTCGGCCTCGACCATCATGATCGCGACATCACCGTCGACCTTTCGGCCCGCGACGACCATGTCGAACACTGCCCGCTCGAGCTGCTCGACGGTGGGGAACGCGACCCAGGTGCCGTCGATCAGCGCCACCCGGACGGCACCGACCGGCCCGGAGAACGGCAGGCCGGAGATCTGGGTGGACGCCGACGCGGCGTTGATCGCCACGACGTCGTACAGGTCGTTGGGGTCCAGGCTCAGGACCGTCACGACGACCTGGATCTCGTTGCGCAGGCCGTCGACGAAGGACGGGCGCAGCGGCCGGTCGATCAGCCGGCAGGTCAGAATCGCGTCGGTGGAGGGCCGGCCCTCCCGACGGAAGAACGATCCCGGGATGCGGCCCGCGGCGTACATCCGCTCTTCGACATCGATGGTCAGCGGGAAGAAGTCGAAATGCTCCTTCGGGCTCTTGCTGGCGGTGGTCGCCGACAGCAGCATGTTCTCTTCGTCTAGGTAGGCGACCACCGAGCCGGCGGCCTGTAATGCGAGGCGTCCGGTCTCGAACCGGATGGTGCGGGTGCCGAAGCTCCCGTTGTCGATGGTGGCGGTGGACTCGAAGACGCCTTCTTCGATTTCAGTCGCAGACATAACGTCAGTGCGGCCTCTCTGGTTATTCAGCTGTTTCGCGGGTGCATGCGCGAGCAAACCAGGGAGCAGTGTCTGAATACGGCTACGGCCATCGATCGAAGCTGCCGACCTGCCCCAGATCCTGGGAGCCCGGCAGCCACTACCGAAGACCGCCCGATACAGAGCTGCTTCCCGTGACTCGCATGGCGACTCGCTGGAACGATGCGCGCGGAAGTGCGCGAACCGCACCAAGGTGCTCGGGCCGGAACCGGCCCAGAACGTCCTCACTCTACACCGGCTAACTCCCGGTAATGATCAAACCCGGTGCTCCGTACGCCCGACCTCTAGTTCCGGGGTGCGCCGCTGATGTCCTCGACGCACACGGCGAACCGCCGCTGGGCGTAGGTGTAGCCCAGACCGCTCGCGCACTGATCCACCGAGACCGGTGTGTCGAGGTCTTTGAGGATCTGGGTGGCCCGCTGACGGTTGGGCACCGACGCGTCGTTGCAGTCGACACGGTACGGATCGGCGATGTGGTGTGGATCCACACTCATGCAGCCACCGATCACCCAGTCGACGTCCAGGCACACGGTGTTGTCCGAGCCGCTGATCGCATTGTGCGTCGAGTACGACGAATCGACGTCAGACGGGCACTGGGCCCGGTCCTTCACGACGGCGACGACCTTGAAGTTGGACTCCGGGCTTGCGCACGACGCCTTGACGGCCTCCGGCTGGGCGGCCGTGCCACCAAGCTTGAGACAGTCCCCCACTGTGAATTCGCTGAGGTCGGAGCCACTTTTCCCCGCCGAACACCCGGTCACTGCGCCGATGATGCCGGCCGCGACGGCGGCCGCTATGACGGCGCCTGACGCGCCACGGGTCAGCGGCGCAGACCCAGCCGCTCGATCAGCGAACGGTAGCGCTCCACGTCGACCTGGGTCAGGTACTTGACCAGCCGCTTGCGGCGTCCGACCAGCAGCAGCAGGCCGCGTCGGGAGTGGTGGTCGTGCTTGTGAACCTTCAGGTGCTCGGTGAGGTCGGCGATGCGCTTGGTCAGCATCGCGATCTGCGCCTCCGGCGACCCGGTGTCGGTCTCGTGCAGACCGTAGGACTTCAGAATCTCTTTTTTCTGCTCGGCAGTAAGCGCCACGAAATTATCTCCATCAATAGGTCCGCGATCAGGAAATTTCACAGCGCGGCCACCGCGAACCGCAGCACGCGCCGATGTCGTCGGGGAGTCTAGCAGGGATCGACGGTCAGCGTTTTTCCCTAGGTCAGCAGCCCGCGGGTGCGCTCGGTGTCCCGGCCGATCTCCTCCACCAGGTCGTCGATCGAGTCGTACTTCTGCTGGCCACGGATGCGGGCGACGAAATCCAGCGCCACATGCTGGCCGTACAGGTCGGCGGTGGTGTCCAGGACAAACGCCTCAACGGTGCGGGTGCGACCGGAGAACGTCGGGTTGGTGCCGACGGACACCGCGGCCTGGTAGCGCTCCCCGGGAATGACGGTGCCGGTCACCGGACCGTGGCCGAGCACGGTGAACCACGCCGCGTACACGCCGTCGGCGGGGATGGCCGAGTACATCGGCGGCGCCACGTTCGCGGTGGGAAAGCCCAGCTCAGCGCCCCGGCCGTAGCCGCGCACGACGACACCCTCGACGCGGTGCGGGCGGCCCAGCGCCTCGGTGGCCGCCAGCACGTCGCCGGCGTCCACGCACGACCGTATGTAGGTGGAGGAGAACGTCACGGTCTCGTTGCTGTGGTGCTCGGACAGCAGCGACATCGCCTCCACCGCGAACCCGAAGCGGTCGCCGGCTTTGCGCAGGGTGTCGACGCTGCCGGCGGCCTTCTTGCCGAAGGTGAAGTTCTCCCCGACCACCACCTCCACCACGTGCAGGTGCTCCACCAGCAGTTCGTGGATGTATCGGTCCGGAGTGAGCTTCATGAAGTCGGTGGTGAACGGCATCACCAGGAACACGTCGATGCCGAGGTCCTCGACGAGTTCGGCGCGGCGGGTCAGGGTGGTCAGCTGCGCCGGGTGACTGCCCGGGTACACCACTTCCATCGGGTGTGGATCGAACGTCATCAGCACCGACGGCACGCCCCGGGCACGACCCGCCTTGACGGCATGCGCGATCAACTCGGCGTGCCCACGGTGCACACCGTCGAAGACCCCTATGGTCAGCACACATCTGCCCCAGTCCGTGGGGATCTCATCCTGACCGCGCCACCGCTGCACGACCGCAAGCCTATCGGGTGACTGGCAGGTCGCACTCAAACCGAGTCTGCGTCCACGCCGGGTGTGCCCGGCGTGTCCGCTCTCGGGCCGCAGACTCGATGCCGTGGGTGCAGGCTCGACGCCCACAGCGCCGGATTAGGCGTGGATTGCCTAAGATTTGAGGTTGTGAGGGCTGACGACGAGCCTGGTGGGCTCACCCCAGTTGCCCAGGACTATTTGAAAGTCATTTGGACGGCCCAGGAGTGGTCTCCTGACGGGGCTCCGCAGAAGGTGAGCACGAAGATGCTCGCCGAGAAGATCGGGGTGTCCGCCAGCACAGCGTCGGAGTCCATCCGCAAGCTGGCCGAGCAGGGGCTGGTCAACCACGAGAAGTACGGCGCCGTGACGTTGACCGAGTCCGGTCGGCGGGCCGCGCTGGGGATGGTGCGCCGGCACCGGCTATTGGAGACATTCCTGGTCAACGAGCTGGGTTACGGCTGGGACGAGGTGCACGACGAGGCCGAGGTGCTTGAGCACGCGGTGTCGGATCGCCTGGTGGCCCGCATCGACGCCAAGCTGGGCTTCCCACGCCGTGACCCGCATGGTGACCCGATCCCGGCCACCGACGGTCAGGTGCCGACGCCGCCGGCGCGCCAGCTGTGGGCGTGCAACGACGGTGATACCGGGAAGGTGGCCCGGATCTCTGACGCCGACCCCGAGATGCTGCGCTATTTCGACAGCGTCGGAATCAACCTGGACTCCCAGCTGCGGGTTCTGACGCGACGCGAGTTCGCCGGCATGATCTCGGTGGCGGTGTCGTCTGGCGACGGTGACGCTGCCACCGTGGAGTTGGGCAGCCCGGCCGCGCGGGCGATCTGGGTGGTGGCCTGATCACGGCGACGTCCTAGCCCGACAACAGCCCCTTGGCGATGTGCGTCACCTGGACCTCATTGCTGCCGGCGTAGATCATCAGCGACTTCGCGTCGCGCGCAAGCTGTTCCACCCGGTACTCCGCCATATAGCCGTTGCCGCCGAACAACTGCACGGCGTCCATCGCGACCTCGGTGGCGGCCTCGGAGCTGTAGAGCTTGATCGCCGACGCCTCGGCCAGCGTCAGCGGCTTGCCGGCCTGCTGGCGCTCGATGGTGTGAAACACCATGTTCTGCACGTTCATTCGGGCGATCTCCATCTTCGCCAGCTTGAGCTGGATCAACTGGAACTGCCCGATGTTCTTGCCCCACAACGTGCGACTCTTCGCGTAGTCCACGCACAGGCGGTGACATTCGTTGATGATGCCCAGCGCCATCATCGCGATTCCGATCCGTTCGGCGGCGAAATTGGCGCGGGCGCTGTCCCGGCCGTCACCGTCGCTGGGCTGTTCAGTCTCGCCCAGCAGCCGGTCGGGACCCAGGCGCACGTTGTCGAAGAACAACTCGCCCGTCGGCGAGGACATCATGCCCATCTTCTTGAAGGGCTTGCCCTGGGTGAGGCCGGGCATGCCCGAATCGAGCACGAACACCAGCACCGGACGGTTGCGTTTGTCCTGGGCTGAACCGTCATCCAGCTTGGCGTAGACCACCAGGACGTCGGCGTACGGTCCATTCGTGATGAATGTCTTCTGACCGTTGAGGATGTAGTCCTGACCGTCGCGCCGGACGTAGGTCTTCATGCCGCCGAACGCATCCGAGCCGGAGTCGGGTTCGGTGATGGCCCACGCGGCGATCTTGTTGAGCGTCATCAGGTCGGGCAGCCACCGTTCCTTCTGCGCCAGGGTGCCGCGGCTCATGATGGTCGCCGCACCCAGGCCCAGGCTGACCGAAGCGGTGCTCAGCAGTCCGATGCTGACCCGCGCTATTTCGGACACCACCACCGCCATCATCGACGGCTGAACGCCCATGCCGTCGGAATCGCCTGCCCCATCCCGCTTTTCGGCGACTCCGGTGCGCTCACGGTCGAGCATCTTCTTCACCGATTCCGCGGCCAGCACGTCCAGGCCGAACTGGCTGAACAACTTGCGCGCGATCGGGTACGGCGGCATTTCGCCGGTTTCCAGGGCGTCCAGGTTGGGCCGGATCTCTTTATCGACGAACTGACGGACGGTGTCGCGCACCATCAGATCGGTTTCGGACCAGTCGATCACGATCAGCGCTCGGCGCGCTGGTACGCGGTGACGACGGCGGCGCCGCCCAGGCCGATGTTGTGTTGCAGCGCGGCCGTGACGTTATCCACCTGCCGCTTGTCGGCGGTTCCCCGCAGTTGCCAGGTGAGCTCGGAGCACTGCGCCAGGCCGGTCGCGCCGAGCGGGTGGCCCTTGGAGATCAGCCCGCCCGACGGGTTCACCACCCAGCGCCCGCCGTAGGTGGTCTGGTTGTCGTCGATCAGCTTGGGCGCCTCGCCCTCGCCGCACAGGCCCAGCGCCTCGTACAGCAACAGTTCGTTCGCCGAGAAGCAGTCGTGCAGTTCGATGACCTGGAAGTCGTCGGGACCCAGCCCGGACTGCTGGTAAACCTGTTGCGCGGCTTGGACATTCATGTCGTAGCCGATGATGTTACGGGCACTGCCGTCGAAGGTGGAGGCGAAGTCGGTGGTCATCGACTGCCCGACGATCTCCACGGCCTGTCCGGCGAGGCCGTGCTTGGCGACGTAGTCCTCGCTGGCCAGCACCACCGCGGCCGAGCCGTCGGAGGTGGGCGAGCACTGCAGTTTGGTGAGCGGGTCGGAGATCATCTTCGCGGCCAGGATGTCCTCGAGGGTGTACTCGTCCTGGAACTGGGCGTACGGGTTGTTCACCGAGTGCTTGTGGTTCTTGAAGCCGATCTTGGCGAAATGCTCGGCGGTGGTGCCATATTTCTTCATGTGTTCGCGGCCGGCCGCGCCGAACATCCACGGCGCCACCGGAAATGCGAACTCGTCGATCTCGGCCAACGCCTTGACGTGCCGGCCCAGCGGCGACTCGCGGTCGTTGGCGCCGACCTGCAGGGCTCCGGGCTGCATCTTCTCGAAGCCGAGCGCCAGTACGCAGTCGGCCAGTCCGCCCCGGACAGCCTGCGCGCCCAGGTACAGCGCGGTGGATCCCGTCGAGCAGTTGTTGTTGACGTTGACGATCGGGATGCCCGTCATCCCGAGTTCGTAGAGGGCCCGCTGGCCGCAGGTGGAGTCGCCGGCCACGTAGCCGACGTAGCCGTGTTCGATCTCGGTGTAGTCGATACCGGCGTCCTGCAGGGCCTTGGTGCCGGACTCGTTGGCCATCTGCGGGTAGTCCCAGCCTTCGCGGCGGCCGGGCTTTTCGAATTTCGTCATGCCTACGCCGACGACGAAAACCTTGTTGGAACCGTACTTGGACATGTTGCCCCTTCCGAACCATCAGAATCGGCCTATCAGCCCTGAGAGCCCTGATCCGCAGACCGGCTGGAGACCTGGGATCAGTGTGCAACTTGGCCGTGTACCGAGAACGACCGGGTCGTACTCAGATTTGCGGCCTGGCTCCCAACACATCGTTGAAGAGAGCCTTGCGCAGGCCAAACTCTCGTGGATCGACGGGTTGGACACCCATCTTGTTCATCACATAGGCGTATCCGATCCCCGTGTCAGGATCGGCGAACCCGAATGAGCCGCCGAGTCCCGGCGTGCCAAACGCCTTGTCTGACGAGCCAAAGACGGTGATCTCGGGGATGGGCCGACAAAACCCCAGCGAATATGAGATGTCGACATGTAACACCTTGTCGCGCAACCCGTGCGTCGGCGATATCGCCGGCTTTTCCAGTGCATCCCGGGCGCTCGGAGTCAATCCGATTTCAGAACCGCCGGTGGCGGCACTGCCGTAGAGCTTCGCGATCGACCGTGCGTCGCCGGTGCCGTTAGCGGATGGTATTTCGATTGCTCGAATTTCCTCGCGGTTGAAGTGTGCGGGGTCCGCGCCACTGATCCCTTTGGCGACCATGCAGGACCGTACGGTCAGGCCGAACGGATTGAACGACGTCACGGCCATGGCTGGTGGCAGATGCAGCAGCAGCCTGGATCGCGAAAAGGGATGCACGTGCGCCACACGGCCCCGATCGACCGAGGTCGGCAACCCGATGTGGAAATCCAAGCCCAGCGGCGCGGCGATCTCCTCGGCGAAGAACCGGCCGAGCGTGCGCCCCGCGGGGTCGACTCGGCGAATCAGTTCACCTTGATACCAGCCGAGCGTTATGCCGTGGTAGCCATGCCGTGTTCCCGGTTTCCACGCGGGGGCTTGCGCCGCGAGCTTGTCCGACATCCTCGCCGGCTCGGCCACGTCGTCTAGCGTCAACAGCGGCCTGATCGCGGATAGTCCGGCTTGATGTGCCAGCAATTGCCGCACCGTGATCGCATCCTTGCCGGCTTGCGCGAACTCCGGCCAGTAGTCGGCCACTCTGGCGTCATACGAAAGAGGTCCTCGGGAGGCGGCGACCGCAATGGCCAGCGAGGCAACGCCTTTCGTGGTGGAGAACACGTTGACAAGGGTGTCTTCCCGCCATAGCGCCCGGGTGTTCCCGTTGCGGAATCCGCCCCACAGGTCAACGACCTTTCGGCCATCGCGGTAAACGGCGAAAGCGGCGCCGACCTCCTGGCCGCTGCTCAGGTTGCGCCGGAAGGCGTCGGCTACCTTTCCGTAGCCTTCATCGACGTCGCCACTCATGAGACCGGACGAGACGTTCACCTTTGGGACCATCTGTTGCTCCGTCGTCGCAGCTACCCGTCTGGCCGTGATGGTATCGCTGCCAACAGCGGTGGCATACCTGAATGAGGTTCCGAGTTTGGCCGGGCGGCGTCGGAGGCGACTCCTACGCATTCCGTCTCGGGCTACAACGTCGAGGGGCGGATTACCACCACCGACTTCGTGCGGCGTCCCTCGTCGCGCAATAAAGCGATCACCCGGCCGTCGGCCGCGGTGGCCGCGTACACGCCCTCGAGACCGGCAGGAGTCAGCGGCCGGCCATTGGCCGCGGCCTCGGTTTCCTCGGTGGTCAGCTCACGGCGCGCGAACATGAGCAGGCATGCCTCGTCCAGGCTCAGCGACAGACGCGGGTCCTCGGCCAGGTCATCCAACGTCACGGCGTGGCTCAGGTCGAAGCGCCCGACCCGGGTCCGGCGCAGCGCTGTCAAATGACCGCCGACTCCCAGCGCAGCGCCGAGATCGCGGGCGAGTGCGCGGATGTAGGTGCCAGACGAGCAGTCGACCTCCACATCGAGGTCGATCAGGTCCTCCACCCGTCGCGTCGCCAGCACCTCGAACCGGTCGATGCGCACCGGCCGGGCCTGCAGTTCGACGGCCTGACCTTCGCGGGCCAGCTGATACGCGCGCCGGCCGGCGACTTTGATCGCGCTGACCGCCGACGGCACCTGCTCGATGTCGCCGCGCAGTCCGTCCAGCGCGGCCCCGATCTCCTGATCGGTGACGTGTGCGGCCGAAACAGACTGCAGCAGTTCACCTTCGGCGTCGTCGGTGGAGGTGCACTGGCCCAGCCGGATGGTGGCCGCGTAGGACTTGGACGTCGCGGTCAACAGACCGAGGATCTTGGTGGCGCGCTCGATGCCGAGCACCAGCACGCCGGTCGCCATCGGGTCCAGCGTTCCGGCGTGACCGACCCGGCGGGTGGCGAAGATCCGCCGGCATCGCCCGACCACGTCGTGACTGGTCATCCCGGCGGGTTTGTCGACGACGACGAGCCCGGCGCCGGTCATAACACGATCGCGGTGAGCACCAGCCCGCGCTCGACCGACCAGCGCCCGGTCAGCGACGTCAACGGCGGACCCGAAAGCGCGGCCGGGTCGATCAGGATGCGGGAGACGAACCGCCCCGCTGCCGGCGAATCAGCCGTGAACGTGATGTGCGCGTCCTCGAAACCCAGCCAGCGCTTCGTCAGCGGAAACCATGCCTTGTACGTTGCTTCCTTGGCGCAGAACAGGATTCGGTCCCAATGCAGCCCGGACGGCAGCGCCGCGGGGATTTCGGTGCGCTCGGCCGGCAGGCTGATCGCGTCCAGCACGCCGTTCGGGAGCACATCGTGAGGTTCGGCGTCGATACCCACCGAGCGCACCGGCCCGTCGCGGCCCACCACCGCGCCCCGGTAACCGGTGCAGTGGGTGAGACTGCCGACGACGCCGTCGGGCCAGCACGGCTCGCCCTTGTCGCCCTTGAGGATCGGCACCGGCGACACGCCGATCTCGCCGAGCGCGACGCGGGCGCAGTGCCGCACGGTGATGAACTCGTTGCGGCGCTTGGCCACCGACCTGGCGATCAGCGGCTCCTCCTCGGGCAGCGGTGCCAGGTCCGGCGGGTCCGAATACAGCTCGGCGTGACCCAGCTCGTCGACCAGGGTGCCGGGCAGCAGCGACGACACCAGCGTGCGTGCGGTCACCGGGACTGCCGCTGCCGCAGGCGTTCCTGAAACTGGGCGTGCTGCGCCCGCATCTCAGGGGTGATGGTGAAGTGCCCGCCGAAGTCGTTGAGGTAGCCGGGCGCGTACTGCGGGTCGGGCAGCACCTGACGCAGCCAGCTGTGCGGCTTGCGCCGGCGCCACTCGCGGGGGTAGCCCACGGACACCTCTTCGAACCGCACGTCGTCGTACCAGGTGGTCCGCGGAATGTGCAGGTGCCCGTAGACCGAGCAGATCGCGTTGTAACGGGTATGCCAGTCGGCGGTCTTGGTGGTGCCGCACCACAGCGCGAACTCCGGGTAGAACAGCGCGTCGCAGGGGTCACGCACCAGCGGGAAGTGGTTGACCAGCACGGTCGGCTGCATCCAGTCGAGCTGTTCGAGGCGGGCTTTCGTCTTGGCGACCCGGTCGCGGCACCAGGCGTCGCGGGTGGCGTACGGCTCGCAGGACAGCAGAAACTCGTCGGTGCACACCACGCTGCGTTCCTTGGCGATGGCCAGGCCTTCGGCCTTGGTGGCGGCGCCGTTCGGCAGGAACGAGTAGTCGTACAGCAGGAACATCGGCACGATGGTGGCCGGGCCGCCCCGTTCGGTCCACACCGGGAACGGGTGCTCGGGGGTGACGACGCCCATCTCGTCGCACATGTTGACCAGGTAGTCGTAGCGGGAGCGGCCGAAGATCTGCAGCGGATCCTTGTTGGTGGTCCACAGTTCGTGGTTGCCCGGCACCCAGATCACCTTCGCGAACCGTCGCCGCAGCAGATCCAGCGCCCAGCGGATCTCGTCGGTACGTTCGGCGACGTCGCCGCAGACGATCAGCCAGTCGTCCGGCGACGACGGGTGCAGCGACTCGGTCACGGGCTTATTTCCCAGGTGACCGGTGTGCAGATCCGAGACAGCCCACAGCGTCGGCTGTCCTCCGCCCGCCTGCTCATGTCCCGCCACGACTAACCACCCTAGCGATCCGCAGTGGATTGCCTCGTTTCGCTTACGGCCGCGCAGAAGCGACTTGTACACTCCCGGCAAGAGGATCGCCGGGAGCAGGGGGTGTCGTGTTCGCCAAGGTGCGTCTGGCCGCAGCGTTGAGTGCGCTGGTCACAGCGGTGATCGTCGGTTTCCAATACGCTCCCCCGGTTCCTACGGCGCGCGGGCCGGTCGAGTTGCGGTCGACCGCCCAGCCGATGGAAACCACCATGAAGAGCCCGATCGTGGCGACGTCCGACCCGAGCCCGTTCGATCCGTGCACGCAGATTCCGTTCGACGCGGTGCAGCGCCTCGGCCTGGCTTTCTCGCCTCCTGAGCCGCAGGAAGGCCTGCGCTGCCAGTTCGACGCCGGCAACTACCAGGTGGCCGTGGAACCGATCGTCTGGCGGACTTACGCCCAGACGCTGCCCGCCGACGCGGTCGAAACCACCATCCAGGGCCACCGCGCCGCCCAGTACTGGACCTTGAAGCCGACCTACCACAACAGCTTCTGGTACATCTCCTGCATGGTGACGTTCAAGACCAGCTACGGCGTCATCCAGCAGTCACTGTTCTACTCGACCGTCTACTCCGAGCCCGACGTCGACTGCCCGTCCACCAACCTGCAGCGGGCCAACGACCTCGCTCCGTTCTACAAGTTCTGATCCTGCCTACTCTGGCTGTGTGAGCATCACATCCCCTCGGCGTGAGCAACTCAAGCAGCGGAACCTGAACGGCGGTATCGGTCGCAGGGCCGCCCTGGGCGCGATCGGCGTGGCGTTCGGCCTGCCCCGAGCCACTACGCGTTACACCGTGAACCACGTCGAGATCCCGATGCGCGACGGCGTCCATCTGCGAGCCGATCACTACGAACCCCGGACGTCCAGCCCATCCGGCACGTTGCTGGTGCGGGGGCCGTACGGGCGCAAGCTGCCCTTCTCCCTGGCCTTCGCCAAGTTGTATGCCGCCCGCGGGTATCACGTGGTGCTGCAGAGCGTTCGGGGCACGTTCGGGTCGGCCGGCGAGTTCGAACCCATGGTCAATGAGGCCGACGACGGTGCCGACACGGTGCAATGGCTGCGTGAGCAACCGTGGTTCACCGGCCGCTTCGCCACCATCGGCCTGTCCTACCTCGGTTTCACGCAGTGGGCGCTGCTCAACGATCCGCCGCCGGAGCTCGCGGCCGCGGTGATCGCGGCGGGCCCGCACGACTTCCGCGAATCAACTTGGGGCACCGGCACATTCGCGAACGACTTCCTGGGCTGGAGCGAGATGGTGAGCCGCCAGGAGGATCCCCGTCGCGTCCGGCGCGGCATTCGTCACCTACGGGCGCCGCGGAAAGTGGTGCGAGCCGCCGCGGCGGTACCGTTCGGGGCGGCCGCGCGCGACCTGCTCGGCTCGGGTGCGCCCTGGTTCGAGACGTGGGCCGAAAAGCCCGAACCGGGCGACCCGTTCTGGGAGCGATTGCGATTTCCGGACGCGCTGGACCGGGCCGAGGTTCCCGTGTTGCTGCTCGGCGGCTGGCAGGACCTGTTCGTCGGACAGACGGTGCAGCAGTACCGCCACCTTGCCCAGCGCGGAGTGAACGTCGCGATGACCATCGGTCCCTGGACGCACGTCCAGATGATCACCAAAGGCCTGGCTCTCTCGACCCGCGAAACGCTGGATTGGCTGGACTTCCATCTCGGCGACGCGCCCGCCCTGGACCGACCGAGCCCGGTGCACGTATTCGTCACCGGCCAGGGCTGGCGCCACCTGCCCGAATGGCCGCCCGCCACCGCCGAGCACGCGCTCTACCTGCAGCCCTACGGCCATCTGGGCGACACCCCGCCGGAGACCAAGACCCGTCCGGCGAACTTCCACTACGACCCCGCCGACCCGACCCCGACGACCGGCGGTCCGCTGCTGTCGGCGAAGGGCGGCTACCGCGACGACACCGAGCTCGCCCAGCGCGACGATGTGCTCAGCTTCACCGGGGCCACCCTCACCGAGGACCTGTTCGTGTACGGCAGCCCGGTCCTGGAACTGGCGCACAGCTCCGACAACCCGCACGTCGACCTGTTCGTCAGGGTCAGCGAGGTGGACGTCAAGGGCCGCTCCCGCAATGTGAGCGACGGGTACCGCCGGCTCGGCGACGGGTCGCGAAGCATCCGGATCGAACTCGACCCGATCGCGCACCGGTTCGCGGCCGGGTCGCGTATTCGGATTCTGATCTCCGGGAGCTGGTTCCCGCGCTACGCCCGCAACCTCGGCACCGGCGAGCCGGTGCTGACCGGACGCCAGCTCAGGCCGGCGACGCATTCGGTGCACTTCGGTGGGTCCCGGTTGTTGCTGCCCGCACGGTCAGGTGACAGCGGCGCGGACCCTGGCGGCGATCTCGGCTAACTCGGCATCGGCGTGCACGGGCGACGCCAGCCGCGGTGCGGTGGGCAGTTGCACCCAGCTGGTACAGCCGGCGTAATCAGGGGTTCGGGTCAGCCGCACCGGTTCGACGAGTGGTATCGCCGAGACGACCAGCACGGCGAGCTGATGTTTGGGACGGAAGTCGAGGCGGTCGGCACGCACCGACTCGGCGGTCCAGATGTGCAGGTCTTCGATCTCGGGTAACCGCTCTGGATGGTGAACGGCATATGCGGCAACGACTTTCGCCGCAGCCCGTACCGTCACCTGGTCCTCGGTGCTGTCACCGGCCGCGGCTGCGAGCAGCTCCTGGTGCTCGGGGCGGACGCGCTGGGCGTGGCTGTGCGCCACCGTCGGAAACAGCAGGAAATCGCTCGCGGCCACCTCGAAACGCTTCTCGCCGATGCCGCCCTTGCGCAGCAGGACGGTCTGGCGCCCGTCGAGCAGTGCCCACACCGCGGCGCTCCACTGTTTGAGCGCCGTCGTCTGAGCGCCTGTCATCCTCGTCTCGCCAGCCGGGCCGCTACTTCGGGCCGGCGCAGCGGCGGGACGGTCTTGGGCGGCTGGCGCCGGGCCGGTAGCGCGTCGAGCAGCCTGGCGGTGGATGCGGTCACCTCGGCCACCGCGGCTTCGAACGCCTCGGCATTGGCCGCGGACGGGTGGGTGATCCCGCTGACCTTGCGCACATACTGGCGGGCCGCGGCCGCGATCTCCTGGGCCGTGGCGGGCGGCTCCAGGCCGCGCAGTTCGGTGATGTTGCGGCACATGGTCTCCACGATAAGCGCGGGATCGGCTTGGCTACGGTGATAGCCATGACCGACGAGATCCTGCTGATCGACACCGACGAGCGGGTGCGCACTCTGACGCTGAACCGTCCGCAGTCCCGCAACGCGCTCTCCGCCGCGCTGCGCGACCAGTTCTTCGGTGCCCTGGCCGACGCCGAGACCGACGACGGCGTCGACGTCATCATCGTGACCGGCGCCGATCCGGTGTTCTGCGCCGGGCTCGACCTCAAGGAACTGGGCGGGCAGACGGCGCTCCCGGACATCTCTCCCCGGTGGCCGGCGCTGACCAAGCCGGTGATCGGCGCCATCAACGGCGCCGCGGTCACCGGCGGGCTCGAGCTCGCCCTTTACTGCGACATCCTGATCGCCTCCGAGCAGGCCCGCTTCGCCGACACGCACGCCCGGGTCGGGCTGCTGCCCACCTGGGGCCTGAGCGTGCGGCTGCCGCAGAAGGTGGGCGTCGGCCTGGCCCGCCGGATGAGCATGACCGGCGACTACCTCTCGGCCGCCGACGCGCTGCGCGCCGGGCTGGTCACCGAGGTGGTACCGCACGACCAACTGCTGCCCGCCGCGCGGGGTGTCGCCGCCTCCATCGTCGGCAACAACCAAGATGCGGTGCGGGCTCTGCTGGCGTCCTACCACCACATCGACGACGCCCAGATCGGCGGCGGTCTGTGGCTGGAAGCCGCTGCGGCACGGCAGTTCCGCACCAGCGGCGATGACATTGCTGCCAACCGTGAGGCCGTCCTGCAGCGCGGTCGTTCGCAAGTGCGTTGACCACCTGGTGACACAGCAGCCGATTCCGTGGCGTCGTTCGACCGCGGACGTCGTTATCACCGTCGTTCTGTTCATCGCACAGTTCGTGGCCAGCGGACTGGCTGTCGTCGGTGCGCTGGGACCGGCGGTGTGGCTGCTACTGCCCGGGTGCAGTGACAACTGCGACAGCGCAGGCGTCGAGCACTTCTACTCCCAGACCGGCTTCGGTGTCGCCGTGGTAGCGGGTGGCATTGTCATCGCGTTGCTGCTGGCCGCGACCGGCTCGGTGATTGCTGGGATCCGGCACTCGGTGATGTGCATCTGGCCCGCCGCCGGCTTGACCGTGGTAGCCGTCAGTTTCGTTGTCGCGGTGTCTCTCTGGCTGGATGCCGTACCCAGTTCCCCGCATCGCTGAATTCAGCTCGAGCACTCCGGAGAGCGTTCGCTCGGCCGGCGGTTCTCGTCGACCCTGCGCACTCCAAGATACCATCTAATTCATTAACGTATTATATCTGTTGACGCATCAGATTTGCTGTCGTATCTTTTAAGAGCGCCGGCCGGTAGACGGCGCCCCCTTCCTTCCCCGTTGCGCGGGTCGTCGCAGTCCGACGACTCCAGAAAGGCACTGTCATGTCATTCGTCACCACCTCACCGGAATGGATCTCGGCAGCGGCGTCGGATCTGGCGCGCATCGGATCGACGATCAGCGAGGCCAACATCGCCGCCGCCTTGCCCACCACCTCAGTGCTACCGGCGGCCGAAGACGAGATCTCGGCCGCGATCGCCGCGTTGTTCGGCAATCACGCGCAGCACTATCAGGCGATCAGCGAGCAGGCCGCGAACTTCCACAGCACTTTCGTGCAGCTGATGAATGCCGGAGCCGGGTCCTACGCCAGCGCCGAGGCGGTCAACGCGTCGCCGCTGCAAGCCATCGAGCAGAGCGTGCTGGGCGCGGTGAACGCGCCCACGCAAGTACTCCTGGGCCGCCCCCTGATCGGCGACGGCGCCAACGGGGTTGCGGGCACCGGTCAGGCCGGTGGAGCCGGCGGGATTCTGTGGGGCAACGGCGGGACCGGTGGTTCGGGTGCGGCCGGCCAGAACGGTGGCGCCGGCGGGGCGGCCGGACTGATCGGCAACGGCGGAGCCGGCGGTGCCGGCGGGGCGGGCGGCGCCGGTGGAACCGGCGGCACCGGTGGTTGGCTCTGGGGCAACGGCGGAACAGGCGGCTCGGGCGTCGCCGGTGGCGCAGGCGGCGCCGCCACGCTGTTCGGTTCGGGCGGCGCGGGTGGCGTCGGCGGGTCCGGCGGCACCGGCGGGACCGGCGGCTGGTTG
>NZ_LKTM01000360.1 GCF_001417955.2 Mycobacterium gordonae
TGTTGATCCGTATCTCGCCCTGCATCAGGCCGGTTTGCTATGAACCACTGGACTCAACTCACCCTGGCACGCAGGGCAGCGGCCGGCGCGAGGGTTAATCAGCGGCGAAGTCCGGCAGCGGCCGTTGACAGACAGCGTGCGCCTCCTCGGCGGTCATTCCGAACAGCCGCAGCACGTTTTCGGTGGCCGTGTCGGCCGCCAGTGCCCCGTCCCGCTCCGGGTCGTTGCGCAACAGTGCCCCGAGGCCCAGCAGCGCACCACCGGCGATGGCCAGCGAGAATTCCGGATCGTCGGTCTGGAACCGGCCGGCGGCCGCAGCGGCCTTGATGTCCCGCAGCGCCCGGGGCGCCAGACCGCGATCCGACCACAGCAGCGTCGGTCCGTTCGCCAACAGGATCTCGCTCTCCTGCGGGCGCTGACGGAAGAGCCGGCCGGTGAGCCGGAAGCTGGTCGCGAACGTCTCCGCCGGATCCTCGATGGACTCGGTCAGCCGGTCCAGCAGCGCTCCGTGGGCGTCCAGCACGTCGGCCACCGCGGCTTCGAACAGCTGCTCCTTGCTGTCAAAGTGGTTGTAGAACGACCCCATTCCGACGTCGGCGGCCTGAGTGATCTCCAGAACGGGCACGTTGACTTTGCCCTCGGCGATCAGTCGTTGCGCGGCTTTGACCAGTGCCGAGCGGGTGCGTTGTTTGCGTCGCTCCAAGCGGCTGGAGCCGTCATCTGACATCCCCACCTGAGCAGTATGCCTCAGATTTGATGAATTCGTCAGAACTCCTTGACTGCGAGTCCCGGCGTATGTGACGATTTCGTCAGTTATTCAAGAGAGGTGGTGATGGATGTGCTTGGCTCCCCAACGGAAGCGCACCGCGACCTGCACAGCGAGCAGGGCGCCCGACCCGACGAGCATTGCGGACGATCCCGCAATCCGGTGATCAAGGTCGCCGACCTCGCCTGGCTGGAGTTCGAGAAGCCCGACCTCACCCGTTGTGAGGCCTTCGCGCGTGCCTTTGGATTCCAGACCGCACACCACGGACCCGACGAGATCACGTTGCGCGGCACCGACGCAGGCGCACCATGCGTGATCGTGCGACGCGGCCAGCGGTCACGATTCACCGCCGTGGCATTTCGCGCCTGCGACGAGGTGGATGTGTTGCGACTGGCCGACAAGTCCGGCGCCGCCGCTCATCCGTTGCCGGAAGCCATCGGTGGCATGTCGGTCGATCTGTCGGACCCCACCGGCACGCGAGTACGGGTCGTAGCCGGGATGCACGAGCTACCCGAGCTGCCCGGCCAACAGCCTCCGGTCTTCAATTTCGGGCACGAATTGTTGCGCACCAACGCAACTCAGCGTCCACCCCGGGTGCCGGCACGGATACAACGGTTGGGACACCTGGTGCTGCAGTCGACGAAGTATCTGCAGTCGCTGAACTGGTACCTGGACAACCTGGGGATGATCGTCAGCGACTTCCAGTACTTTCCCGGGCAGCGCGACCGGGGGCCGACCATGAGCTTTATCCGCTGCGATCGCGGGTCGACGCCGGCCGATCACCACACGCTGGCATTGGCGCTCGGCCCGGTCAACCGCTACCTGCATTCGGCTTATCAGGTCAGCGATCTCGACGCGCTGGCCGCCGGCGGCGAGTTCCTCAAAGAGCGGGGCTATCTGCGCTCATGGGGAATAGGCCGGCACATCCAGGGCAGCCAGATCTTCGATTACTGGCGCGACCCGGACGGTTTCCTGGTCGAACATTTCACTGACGGGGACATGTTCGACAACACCCTGGAACCGGGCTGGGCGCCGTTGACCGCTTCGGGATTGGCCCAGTGGGGACCTCCCGCCACCCGCGACTTCCTGGGCACTGACCCGAAATCGGCTCGCCACGAGGTGACTTCGATGATCGGCGCGCTGCGTCAAAGTAACGAGTTCGACTTCAACCGCCTGATCGGCCTACTGAAAGTGTCTGTCTCATGACCATCTCCGTACTGCACACCACCGACGGCTGGTGGGTGGAGACGGCGGCCGGCGCCGCCAAGATCGCCACCGACGCCACCACCACCGCGCAACTGCTTTCGCAACGGGCCGCGATCGAAGCCGCCGCGGCTGCCGCTGACCGCGTCCCCGTGGACACCCTGGAGCTGCTCTCACCGGTGACGAGGCCATGCCGGGTGGTCGCGCAGATGACGAACTTCGAGTCCCATGTAAGGGATGCGGGCATGGACCCCACGTCGATTCCGCTGACTTTCTTCCGCAAGGCGTCTGCTTCGATCTGTGGTCCGTTCGCCGACATCATCAAGCCCGCGCACGTGCAGTTGCTCGACTACGAGGTCGAGATCGGTTTGGTGATCGGGCGCCCGATCACGATCGGCACCAGCATTTCCGACGCCAACCTCGCCGACTTCGTCGCCGGTCTGGTCGTCACGAACGATGTGTCGGCGCGCGACATCCAGCTGCCGCAGACGCAGTTCTACGAAGCCAAGTCCTATCCGACGTTCACACCGGTCGGCCCGCGGTTGGTGCTGCTGGACGCCGACGAGCTCAGGCGCTTCGGGGATCTGCGACTGCGGCTGCGGGTCAACGGTGCGGAGCGCCAGAACGCGCTCGTCGAGGGCGACATGCTGTACCGCCCACTTCAGGCACTGCAGTCGCTGACTCAGTTTCAGGAACTGGCACCGGGCGACCTGATCCTCACCGGAACACCCGTGGGCACCGCCCTGAGCGCACCGCCGAAGCCGGTGGAGATCATCGGAAACCTGTTGCCGCCGGCCGTCAAATGGAAGGCCTTCTTCAAGCGTCAATCCGGCAACCCGAAGTATCTGCGGGAAGGTGACGTCGTCGAAGCGTCGGTCGCCACCGATGACGGGTCCATCGACCTGGGGACGCAGCGCAATTCCGTTCGATACGCATGAACGCCAACGCGATTCGGCACGTCCCCGTGGTGATCGTCGGGGCCGGGCCGACGGGCATCACCGCCGCCACGCTGTTGGCACAGTACGGAGTCCAGAGCCTGATTCTCGAACGCTGGCCCGGGGTGTACCCACAGCCGCGGGCGGTGCACCTCGACGACGAGATCTTCCGCGTTCTCGCACGCCTGGGCATTGCTGAGGAGTTCGCGGCCATCTCGCGGCCGACGCTCGGACTTCGACTGCTGGACAACAAGTTCAACGTCTTCGCGGAATTTCATCGCAATCCCGATCACAGCGCGCACGGTTACCCCCAGGCGAACATGTTCGACCAACCAGAGCTGGAGGGGCTGCTACGGGCCAACCTCAAGCGCTACCCGAACGCGGAGTTACGCGGAAATGCCGACGTCACGGCGATCTCGGCGCGCGGCAACGGTGCGCGTATCACCTACACCGACCGGACCGACGGAACCACTCACCAGGTCGATGCCGACTACCTGTTGGGCTGCGATGGCGCGAACAGCGTGGTGCGAAGCCATATCGGCTCTGCCATGCGCGATTTGAAGTTCGAACAGCGGTGGCTGGTCGTCGATGTCGCTACCGAGGCAGACCTCAGGCAGTGGGAAGGCGTCTATCAGATATGCGACCCGGCACGGGCCGGCACCTATATGCGTATCGGAGAATCCCGCTACCGCTGGGAGTTTCGGTTGCTGGACGGGGAAAGCGCCCGCGACTTCGACACCCTGGGTGCGCTCCGCCCGCTCATCTCGCCCTGGACCCGTCACGTCGACGACAGCGAACTCGATCTGTTGCGCGTCGCCGAGTACACCTTCCGGGCCCAGATCGCCGATCGATGGCGCCGTGGCAACATCTTCATTCTCGGTGACGCCGCACACCTCACTCCCCCCTTCATCGGCCAGGGCATGGGCGCCGGTCTGCGCGACGCGATGAACCTCAGCTGGAAGATCGCCGCGGTGTGCAACGGCACGCTGCCGCCGGACGTCCTGGACAGCTATCAACAGGAGCGTAAACCGCACTGCCGCGCCTTGATTCGTTTGGCGCTCACCGTCGGCTGGTCGATGACCGGCGGGGGCCGGCTCGGCGACCTCACCCGGCGCACCGTCCTGCCCCGGGCCGGACTCATTCCCGGGCTGCGCAACAAAATCGTGGATTCCGCCACGCCCGCGCTGCGCCGCTCCGCTCTGATACACAAATCCCGCGGGCCCCGGCAGCTCGCCGGAAAGCTCTGCCCGAATCCGTTGCTGGCCAACGGTAAACGCCTGGACGATGCTGCCGGCCCCGGGTTCTCGGTGGTCACCCGGGCTCCGTTGCCGCCGGTTACCGGAAAGATGTTGCGCGAGCGAAACGTGCCCGTCATCGAAGCCGACCCGGGCAGCGAACTGGCGGCGTGGCTGCGCGACGGGCACGCCGCGGCCGCGCTCATACGTCCGGATCGGACGGTTATGCGTGCCGGTCGCGACCCGGCACTGGTGGCCGCGTCGGCGGTAACACTGCCAACACCGCAAAGGCGTCAGTAGCCGGCACGCCTTTGGGATATCCGGCGCGCGCGAAATTCACAATCCTCGCCATGGTGTGGCCGGCAATCATCCGTCTCTCCTCGCGCGCTGGCAGCACCAGGGTATGCCCGTTATAGCCGGACTCAAACATGAGCGAAATCCCTAGACGCTAAACGAAGTTCGCGCTATGGGGTGAGCCAGCCCACAGGTTTGAGGAGTCGGTGGTTCGGAAACTCTGACGCTGCGGGGGGCTCCTTGGAACGACGCGGAAGTTGATCCTGACCCCTGTTGGCCGAGCGCAGTAGAGCGCAGCGCGAGGTCGCCATGCAAGCCAGCAAGTTATGCAGGAGGAATTCATGTCGGACAAGAGTGGCCCGCAAGAGGGCGTCGAAGGCGTCGTCGAGGGCGTTAAGGGCAAGGCGAAGGAAGTCATCGGTGCAGTCACGGGCCGTGACGACGTGAAGCGCGAGGGTCAGGCCCAGCAGGACAAGGCCGACGCTCAGCGTGACGCGGCCAAGAAGGAAGCCGAAGCGGAAGCCGCCCGTGGCGGTGCCGAGGCAGCCGAGCAGCGCCAGAAGGCCAACCAGTAGCTTGATGCGAGAATGGGCCCAGACCGGTAACGGACTGGGCCCATTCGCTTGCCCTTGACAAGATTGACCACTGCGCCGCGACTACTCCCCCGCCAGCGTCGCGATCCGCGTCTGCTCGATATTGGCAAGCAGCTTCTCGGTGTTCTCGAAAACCTGCGCCGCTCCGGCATCGTGCAACTCCGAGGCCGACACTCCGCCGCTGAGCACCCCGATGCAGGACAGCTTCGCGCGTGAGCAGGCCTCCGCATCCCAGATGGCGTCCCCGACGAACACGGCGCGCTCCGCGGTGACGCCGGCACGTTCCAGCGCAATTTCGATGATGTCGGGCTTGGGCTTCGCGGTGTCCACATCGGCTGACGACGTGACGGCGGCAACAAGATCGTCACAGTCCAGGACTTTGCGCAGCAGCTCCAGTTCATCATCGGGCGCCGAGGTCGCCAATACCACTTTCAGGCCCAGATCGGCGACCCGGCGCAGCAGCTCGCGGGCACCAGGCAACGGATGCAGTAGGGACGCGACTTCCCGGTAGTAGCGGGAATGCAAGTCCTTCAACCGTTTCTGGGTGTCCTCCGGTGCATTGTCGGACAGGGACTTCACCAGCGTCGAACCGTCCATGCCGATGGACCGGTGAATCCGCCACGTCTCTACGTCGATGCCGACTTCGCCGAACGCGCGCTGCCAGGCGTCGATGTGCAGATAATTCGAATCAACCAGGGTGCCGTCGATGTCGAACAACACCGCGGCCTGAAGTCCGTTGGCGCTCAACGTCAGAACAGGATCGCGATAGTAGCGAAGTCGGCCGCCAGCAGGGCCAGGGCGATCACGGGAACGATCCAGCCTCGACGCCGAAGCGCGGTGAAGAAGGAGGCGATTATCGTCAACCCGGCGATCACGGGAGCGCCGTAGAAGAGCACCCCGTACAGCACCCCGTCCGGCCCCAGGTCGGGGCACTGTGCGGTGCTACACGCGGCGATGCTCATCGCCGCGCCGACCGCGAAGATCATGACCAACGCGGCGGCCGGCACGGTCAGCGCCGCCAGTATCCAATTCGCCACGCCCCGGCGACCCCGGCCGTGAGCGGGTTCAGACACCTGAGCAGGTGTTGACCTGTCCACGTGGGTGGTTTCTTCGCTGCGCACACTCATCAGTTGCGACTACCCCGGCTGATTTTCCCGAAACATGGCCGCCGGACCGGCGCTTGCCCGGCGCAGGTCCCCGACGGCAGACACTGCTGTGCGCCGGGTTGGTCAGCGCCTTTGCGCACGGCGATTGTATTTCTTGATGGCTTCCACCAGTTCCGATTTCGTCATCGTTGACCGGCCGCGCACGTCCAGCCGGCTAGCGATCTCCATCAGGTGTTTCTTGCTGGCGTTGGCGTCGACACCCTCCTGCGTCGGCACGGGGTTGTTCAGGCCGCCGCGTTCGGCGTGCGCGTCAGAGGGACCCTTCTCGTCCTTGGCTTCCCAGTGGTCGCCGACCTTTTCGTAGCTGTGCTTCACAGCGGCGTAGGCGACGCGGTGAGCACGCTCCTCGCTGCCGTACTGCTCGGCGGCCGCGTCGTGGGCCTTGGCGAAAGTACGTTGCGCCTTTGCGCTGGAACGCCGCAGCGTGCCAGGCAATTCGTCCTTCTTCGCAGCACCGCTCTTGCTCGTCTTCGGCATGACATCACCTCCGGACTTTAGGAACCTCGGGGATTCTGGGCCCACTGTTGGGCTATCGCGTAACCGAGCTGGAGGAAATCGGCGCCGGTCAGTGCGGTGAACGTGCCGGCGACCAGGCGGGTGAACCGGGGCGCGAAGACCAATCCGATCACAAACACCGTCGCCACCCACATGTCGAGGCAGAAGGGGCAGGTGAGCAATTCGCCCATGCTGTGCCGGAACTGGCTCTCGTTACGCGTCTCCTCGTGCACCTCGGCGGGACCGCCAGTACCGGCGTACCGGGTGAAGGGCGCCCGTAGCGGGCTGGTGACGGCGTCCTTGGTCAAGGTGCGGGACAACTTGTGGGTGCCCAGCGTCACGGTGAGCAGATCCTGCACGTTCCACCGCACGGGTAACCGGCGCCCGGTGACCACCGCCACCAGCGTCGTGGCGCCTACCAACGTGCAGTAGATCACCAACACAGCGAAGTATCCACCCAGCGGGCGCGGATTGTCGCCGCGGTATTCCGCGGCTTCCTGCCGAGCGCGGTCCGCCACTCCCGCGCCGATCTTTTCCTTGGTCAATTCGGTCATGAAACTCCTTGCGGCTGAATGATTCAGGCCTCGTATGGCGGATAGCCCGTTGTCCTGAGCGTGCGGGCCAGATGAGCAGCATTCCGCGCGGCAGCAGCAGTGGCGGAGGCGATTTGTTCAGGCACCTCACCGAGGTCGCTGTAGTCGGTTGATTCCATCGCGGCACCCACCCAGTAGGTGCAACCTTGCGCAGGGATGCTGAAGCCAATGTCGTTGAGTGCCTGGAAAAGATCCGCGACCACTTTGTGCGCGCCGTCTTCGTTGCCGACCACGCTGACAATGGCGACTTTGCCGACCATGGCCGGCGTCCCATCGTCGTCGGTATTGGACAATTCGGCATCCAGGCGTTCCAGCACGCGTTGGGTCACGCTGGACGCGTGCCCGAGCCAGATCGGCGTGCTGATCAGCAGGATGTCAGCGTCGAGCACCTTGCGCCGAATATCCCGCCATTGGTCACCGGCACCCATGTCGTCCTCGACGCCCGGAGCGATGTCGTAGTCGACGGCCCTGATCAGTTCGCACTCGACGTCGGCCTTCTTCAGTTCGCCGACAACGTGTTCGGCGATCAGAGCGCTGCTCGAGGGCGATGAACTGGGTTTGAGGCTGCACACCAAGCCGACGGCGCGCAGTGACTGATCGCTCATGTGAAATCCATACCCGGCATAGGGACCGGTAAACCGGGTATGCGAACCGAGATGGCGCCGTCGGCGGAGGCCGCAGGCTGGCCCGCTGCTGAGCAGATCGTGCCCGATTCGACGGCGCGGCAGTTCCGGGTGGTGGACTAAGCCTTCCGGGGTTTTCGCGCCGGAGTCTTCGAGTTCTCCTGCACGCCGGAGTGTTTGACGGAGCCCCGCAAAGTTCGGTTGGCAGACCGAAGATCGCTGTTGGCCGCGGAGAGCTCGGCGTTGTCGTCCTCGAGGCTGAGGATCCGGGCGATGCCGGCGAGGTTGACGCCGGCGTCCACCAGCGCGCTGATGCGGCGCAGGCGGGCCAGGTCATCGGCGCTGTAACGCCGCGTCCCCCCGTCGCTGCGAGCCGGCGTGAGCAGTCCGTACCGCTCGTAGAGGCGAAGTGACTGCACGGCGACGCCAGAGAGTTCCGCCGCTACCGAGATCCCGTACACGCCGTGATCAGACGCCGGCGGGTCTACGTCGCCTGAACGGTCGGTCATCGGGCATCTCCTCGGCTGTTACTAGAAAACCTATCTACCATACTTGCGTTGAAGTGTCGATAGTGTTATATAAAATCTATGTCGGCAGACATAGGAAACCAAGCCCTCAGACAGAAGATTGGAGTTAAGAGGTGACTGCCATGCTGATGCGTACCGACCCGTTCCGCGAACTGGACCGATTCGCCCAGCAAGTGCTCGGGACCGCCGCACGCCCAGCGGTCATGCCGATGGACGCCTGGCGCGAAGGGGAGGAATTCGTCGTCGAATTCGACCTGCCCGGTATCGAAGCCGATTCGCTGGACATCGACATCGAACGCAATGTGGTCACAGTCCGCGCGGAACGACCGGGGGTTAACCCCGACCGGGAGATGCTGGCCTCGGAGAGGCCCCGGGGAGTGTTCAGCCGCCAACTGGTGCTCGGCGAGAACCTCGACACCGAGCGAATCGCCGCGTCTTATGACGAGGGGGTCTTGCGGTTGCGGGTGCCGGTGGCCGAGAAGGCGAAGCCCCGCAAGATCTCCGTCGGTCGCAGCGAGAGCCGCGAAGCCATCAATGCCTGACCGGCGGTGAGCGGGTGGCGGCCGCGGCGCTGCTGGTATGCGCCGCGGCCGTCCGCCTCGCACCCCGTTGAGCAATGGGACCTACCCGAGGAGGCCGATGCACGATGAAGTGGGATCTCGACGGCCAGACGGCCGCCGTCGAAGAAGCCCTGGCCGGCGGTGCTCCGCAGCGGGTGGGCTCGTTCCGGTTCTATTTCGCCGATCAGCGTTGGGAGTGGTCTGAGCAGGTCGAGCAGATGCACGGGTATGAGCCCGGGAGCGTCACACCGACCACCGAACTGGTGCTGTCGCACAAGCATCCCGATGACCGCGGTCAGGTCGCCGCAACCATCAACGACATCCTGCACACCCACAAGGCCTTCAGCACTCGTCACCGCATCATCGACACCGGTGGGCGGGTGCACCACGTGGTGGTGGTCGGCGACCGCATCGTCGACGATCACGGAGCCGTGATCGGGACACACGGCTTCTACGTGGACGTGTCGGCCACACCCGATCAGGACGCGGTCACCGAACGACTGGCCGAGATCGCCGCGAACCGCGCCGGGATCGAACAGGCCAAAGGCATGCTGATGCTGGTTTACGACATCGACGGCGACGCCGCCTTCAAGCTTTTGAAGTGGTTGTCCCAGGAGTCCAATGTCAAGCTGCGGCCGCTGGCCGAACAAATAACCAAGGATTTCCGCGCCGTGCGGCACGCCGTTGCCGCGCAGCCGGAGTTCGACCAGTTATTGCTGACGGCGCACACCCGGATGGATGGGCGCTAGTTCGACGTACCCTCGGTGTCGTCGAAGAACGCCCAGTCCCCGTCAGCGTTCACTTCCATGCGCCAACCGAGCTCGGAGTTGTCGGCACGGGAGTCGACGAACCATGCGTGCGCATCCTCGGCACTTTCAATCTCTTTCGTGGCGACGACTTCGCCCCGTGGGTCGATAACTCTGTATTCAGCCATGGGTCCTGGGTTTCCCCGACGGCCGTTTTTCAACCCCGCTAGGCGCGCGCGACGATCACTGGCATCCGGACCGAGTGGACGATCGCGTTGCTGACCGAGCCGAGCAGCACGCCGGACAGGGCGCCCCGACCGTGGCTGCCCACCACGACGAGCTGCGCGGACTCGGAGCGCGCCACGAGCTGGCGTGCCGGGCGGTCACAGACCACCACGCGGCAAACCTTGACGTCGGGATAGGTTTCCTGCCAACCCGCCAGGCGCTCGGCGAGGGTGATTTCGGCTTCCGCCTTCACCTTGTCCCAGTCCAAACCGGGCAGTTCAACAACTTCCAGGTCGCTCCACGCGTGCAGTGCGATGAGCTCCACACCTCGGCGCGAGGCCTCGTCGAACGCCACTGCCGTGGCCGCCTCGGACGCCGGTGAGCCGTCGATGCCCAGCAGCACGGGAGCCCGTAACGGGTGGGGCATCAACGGGTCCTCGTCGTGGACGATTGCCACCGGGCAGTCCGCGTGCCGTACCACGCTGGCGCTGACGGACCCGAGCAGCAGCCGCGCCACCGCTCCCCTACCGGCTGACCCCAGCACCAGAATGGCTGCGTCCTTGGACATCTCGATCATCGCGGACACCGGAGTGGAATGGACCAGCTCGGTCTTGATGGTCAGTTTGCGGTCGGTCAACACCGCCTCCTCGGCGATCTTCACCGCCTCGGCGACGAATTTGCGTCCCTCGTCTTCCTGCCAAACCGCCCAGGTCTCCGGGAACGGCATCGGCGGCCAGGTAGCCACGTCCGAATTCACCACGTGAGCGACCGTCAGTGGGAGGTGCTTCATTTCGGCGTCCCGGGCCGCCCAGACGACGGCGGCGTTGGAGGCGGGTGATCCGTCCACGCCGACAAGGATACCCAGGTTCTTGTCGGCTCCTGTTGCCGCTGAAGTCATTTCGCTCTACCTCCGGTCAGGAGCAGTTCGCCGGCATTGCCGCGATCAGCGGGGTATCGACGCCGATTCGCCCGAGAGCGCTTGCGCCGCCCGGAGTTCCCAGCGGCGCGTCCCGGCCCGGGAGTATCTGCTGGAAGAAGGCGGCGTTCTCGTCGAGGAACTGCAGTTCGTCCTCCGGGAGATCGCCTTCCCAGTGAATAGCGTCAACGCGACATGCCGGTTTGCATGCGCCGCAGTCAACGCACTCTTCCGGGTTGATGTACATCGTTCGGTCGCCCTCATAAATGCAGTCAACGGGGCATTCCTGCACGCATGACTTTTCAGCCAGGTCCAGGCATTCCTTGCCGATCACATAGGTCATGCGTCCACGCTATAAAGCGTGCGCCACCGTTAGCGTCGGTCGAAAGCCACTTTCCGGCAGGGACCAAAGGCCCTTGTCGCCTACGAACGAACCACGATCACCGGCACTGTGGCCGAATGGACCACCGCAGAACTGACCGAACCCAGCAGCATGCCGGGGAATCCCCCGCGACCCCGACTTCCGACGACCACCAATTGCGCCTGATCGGACGCCTCGAGTAGCCATTTCGCGGGCGTGTCACACACCAGCGACCGCTGCACGTGCACATCCGGGTATTGCTCCTGCCAGCCGGCCAGGCGTTCGGCGAGCACCTCTTCACCCTGGTTTTCCCGGTCCTGCCAATCCATCCCGAGCACCGGGAACACTCCGACGTCACTCCAGGCATGCAATGCGATGAGGTCGACACCTCGCCGCGACGCCTCGTCGAACGCCCAGGCCGTGGCGGCTTCCGATGCGGGTGACCCGTCGATACCTACAACCACCGCTTTACCGGCGTCTTGGACGGCGTCCTCTCCCGAACGGATGACGGCTACCGGGCAATGCGCGTGCTGGACGAGTGCCGAGCTGACCGAGCCCAGCAGTAGGCGGCCCAACGCGCCGATCCCCTGGCTTCCCACGACCACCAGCTGCGCCTGCTTCGACGCTTCGATGAGTGTGGAAACCGCGTTGGCATAAGCCAATTCGGTGCGCACCTCGGGTGCTTCGGATCCCTCGGCACTTTCCGACGCCGTCTTGCGGGCGTGCGCAAGGACGCTGTCCGCGATGTCTTGCTGCCAGTCCGGCATGTCTTTGTACAGTTGCCCGACCGGCCAGCCGACCACGATCGGGGCGACCACATGCAGCAGGGTGAGCGGCACCCGGTGCAGAGCGGCCTCGTGGGTTGCCCAGGTTATCGCCGCATCAGATTCCTCTGAGCCGTCGACCGCCACCAGGATTCCGTATTTCGTTGGTTCCGCTGACATTCCATGCTCCTTGCCGTTGCAGACCTCATCCTACGAGTCGTTACGTCGTCGGTGTAGAGGTCTAAAGACTCTACGTTTTGGGTCGCGCATCCCGTGTCGCAGGGCGCCGCCGTGTGAGATCTAGCTGGTAATACACTGGCGCACAATGTGTTTGGTTGAGCCACTAGAACGGCGGCGGGTCTTCGGGCGAGGGTGGGCGCCGGGGTTGGGGGCCCTGGGCGGTCGTTTCGGACGTGGTGAGTTCTGCGAGGTTGTGGGCACGTTCGGCGTTGATACGGGCTCGGCGAGCTTGGGCGCGGGTGCGGGTGCGGGTGCGGGTAGGCATCATCACAGAGCGGGATTGACACTGCGGTGGTGTGGGGCTGGCCGGCAGAGGTACGTCGGGTCCGCTGAGGGTGGGATAGAACAGTCGGCTGCCGGGGCGAGTGGTGTAGGTATGGCCGGTGGGCGCCGTCCAGATGATGGTGCCGTCAGATAGTTGGCGGTCGCGCCAGCCGCGGAGGCCGCCCCAGAATGTTTTGAGCAGGTGGTGTTTTCGACACAGGCAGCGCAGGTTGGCCCGGTGGGTGGGCCCGAACGGGTAGGCGATCGCGTGATCGATGTCGCAGAAGTCGGCAGGGCAGTCGCATCCCGGGAAGCGGCAGGTCATGTCGCGGGCGCGGATGAAGCGGGCCAACGCCGCACTGGGCCGGTAACCCGGGGTGGGCTCGGGGCAGTAGTCGAGGTCGGCAGTGCGGGCTCCGGCGGCGACGAGCGCGGCCAATTGGGCGGCGGGGATGGTGTGTCCGCCCAGGATCTGGGCTGGGGGTAGGCAGATCGCCGGCGGGTCGGGGTCGGGCACCTCGCGCAGCGGGTCGGCGGGGTCCACCCGCCGGGGTTCTTCCCCGTTGAGGCAGTTATCCGGTGGGGCGTTAACGGTGGCGGGCTCGGCGATCACGTGGATAACCACGGCACTGGCGCGAGCATCAGGGACCCGAGCGGCGCAGCCGGGGTCCGGACATTGGCAGGCCAGGTGAGTCCCGCCGGCAGCCAGGGCACCCAGGGCGTCGGCGCGGCGCTGAGCCACCGTCCGCGGATCTGCGTCACATACCCGGCGCGCCATCTCCGAAAGCCGGCGATCGAGCACCGCGGCATCGGTGCCCAGCAAAGTGCCCCACAACTGGGCGGTGCCCGAGCCGTCTTCGGCGGGAGTGATGACCACGTCGCGGGAGCGTGCGCTGGTCCGGGCACGCCGCACCGCGGCGGGGTCGTAGCGCTCGATCAGGGCATCGATGGCGCGGGCGGTTTTGGGCTGCGACAGCGCCCCGTAGCGAAGGGCGTCGTTGGCCAGCAGGGCGTCGACCACCCGCATGACGGCGGGGTCCTGGATCAACTCGGTGTGCCAGATGATCGTGGTGACCAGCCGCAAACTCAGCCTGCCCTGGGCGAACAGAGCTGAGACCGCGGGCAGGCGCTGGCGCAGGGCCACCGCCTGATACATCTGATGCGACGCCAGGTTGTGGCTGATATTCAGCGCCGCCGCGACCTGAGCGGCGATGGCGTCCCAGTTGTCGCACGACCAGCGTCCGCGGTCGGTGGCACCCACCGCGTGGCGAACGACCAGTTCGGCGATCGCGGAAAACCGGCGCGCTGCGGCCACAGCCTCATCGCGGGTGGCCGCAGCCACAAACGCCACCACCGCGGCGTCGTCAGCCCGTGCCAGATCGTCGAACATACTTTCGAATTCTAGTCACCGGCACCGACGCCCGCCGCACCGGAAGGCCGACCTGTGGACAAAGTATCAACTGTGGATGAAGGCAGCGTCCCGGACGCAAGACCTCAGCTCACAGCTGATGTATCACTTTGACTCGCAGGCGATTCCGTCACCGTCACGGTCCAGCTTGGGCGCATATGCCGGGTCCCCCCGAGGAATGTTGTAACGCCCATCGGCGGCCGCCGCTTTGCAGTTCGCATAAGGCGGGTCCGCCTGGGCCGCGGGCGCGCCGACGGTCACGCCGAAGCCGGCCCCGAGCACACCCAGAACGGCCACGGCGGCCGGGAAAACGCGAGTCGTCATCGAAAAAAGCACCTCCTCTGTGCGCGAGGAAGATTAACGACGGCGCCGAGAGCTACGGGCAGGATTGCGTGAAGTCTTCGTTTACTGACACAGTTTTCGGCTCACGCCTCACCGTCGCGGAACGTCGTGACCGCATCGATCACCCCGGAAATCTGGCCCTCGCTGAGTTTTTCGCCATCGAAGACGTGGTTCAGCAGCACCTTCAGGTCGAGCATCTGCTGCAGGTACACCAGGCATGGCGGGCAGTCTTCAAGGTGTTTGGCCACGATCGCTCCCCATTGCGCTGGGTCGGAATCGACGAGTTCGTCCACCAGCCGGACAAACTCGACGCAGTCGATGGCGGGAACGGTGTTGTCGTAGACGGTCATTGTCGATACCGCCTTTCCAATTGATTTCGCAGGTTTCCCCGGGCGCGGTACAACAACGCCCGTTGTGCGTCCGGGGAGAGTTCCAGAACCTCCGAGGCCTCTTCCGAAGACATGCCGATGAGATCGCGCAGGATGATCAGTTGTCGCTGCCGTGCCGGCAGCGCGTCCAGTGCGGCGCGCACGTAGCCCACCAATTCGCTTGCCACGGTGTGGTCTTCCGGGAGGAATCGCTGCGACGGCGGCACACTCCAGTGCCCGGCATCCGGGTGGCCGGGCGGATGCATCCGTCCGGCCAGCGGGTCGGCGTCTCCGGTGGCCAACACTTCGTGCTCGCGAATCCGCGACTCGCGGCTCCGGTGGCGCGAGGCGGTGTTCTTGACGATCCCGAACAGCCAGGTCGCCACCGAGGATCGGCCCTCGAAGACCGCGGAGGACTTGAGCACCTGTACCCACGCCTCCTGTACTGCCTCCTCGGCCATCGCCGGTGAATTCACCATCGTGCGAGCGAAATTCACCATCGGTCGGTGGTAGTCGCGAACCAGCGCGGCCAACGGAACCCCACCAACCAGGTGCTCGGGTTCCGCACCCTCGAACGACGCCAATGGCGTCAAGCGCATCCGCCTAATTCCCAACGCAATTGGGCTTCCGACGGCGACTGCACCGGGATGAACGCCGCCTCACGGTAGCGACGGCTGGCTGGCGTCTTGCTCGCGTATCCCTTGCCGCCGGCGGTGCGAACTTCCAATGCGGCGCTGGCGCTGGCGATCTCGGCCGCAGTCAGCCGCAGCGATAGCAACTCCTTCTTGCCGGGCGGTTGCTGCCCCCCGACCGCGCCGGCCAGACGCGCCAACGTGGTTTGCGCCCAGACCAGCCTCTCCACGACCTCGTCGACCTCAGCAGCGAAAACCGAGTTCACACCGGAGAGCCCGGCCTTGGCCTGCTTCACCGTCGTCTCGGCCAGGCCGACGCACATGGCCGACTGCAACACAAGGAAAGTGGGCCGGACCGCACCGAGAAAGCCTTCGAAGTCGGTGGACAACACCTGCCCGTCGGGGACGAAAACGTCCTTCAATTCCAGATAGGACGAAGCCGTGCTGTCCATCGCCAACAATTTGAAGTGGTCACCCACCGTGACCCCGGGGCTACTCAAGGGCAGTGCCACGATCACCTTCGCGCCGTCTTCGGTAGCGGCCGCAGTGACGAGCAACGAATCGCCGTACAGGTTGGACGCCCACCGGATCGGACCGCTGATCTTGTAGCCGCCCGGTACCGGGGAAGCGGTCAATTCCAATTGACCGCAACCGGCCAACGTTTTGAAGGCTGCCGCCATCCCGGTCACCCCCAACGACGTCCCGGCCGCTAGCGGCTCCGCCGCTGCGAGACTGAAAGGTGTTGCGGCGGTGAGCAGATACTCCAAAGCCATACGATTCGCCCAGACCGCGAAGCCGGTGCTCATGCACTCGCCGGAAATCAGCCTGATCACGTCAGCCATCTCGGCGAGCCGGCCGTCTGCATTGCCGGGGGCGCCGACACCCAACAAACCCGCGGCCCCCAGACCGGGGAAGCTACGGCGGGCCGTGGCCTCGCCGCGGTCCAACGCACCGGCGTGGGCACGAATATCTGTTATCAGCTCCGAATCGAGCAAGCCGATCACGGCATCGGTAGTCGTGGTCATCCTGTCCTGCCTAGCCGATCGACAGTGCGGAGTCGACAGTTACAGGACGCGTGAATGTATTGACCACCGGCGACCATGCGACAGCGTTGTCGTGGATTTCTTTCAGCGTCGCGTCGTCGGCGTCGCCGGCCAGAGCCACCTTGCACCGCACAGCGGTGAAACCGAGGACCTTTCCGTCCGGGGTGTCGCCCACGCCCCACACCGCCGAGATGTCGATGTCGCCTTCCATCTCGACCTCGATCTTCGTCAGGGTCACGCCGCGATGGGTGGCGTTGGCCAGCAAGCCGACCGAAATGCACGATCCCAGGGCGGCCAGGCAGGTCTCCGAAGGGTTGGGCGCCGAGTCGTCACCCAGCAGCGCCGGCGGCTCGCCGACCAGCATCGGGGCAAGATCACGCACATAGGTCATGTTGCGGAAGCCGGACTCACACACGGTCTTGGCCTTGAGGGTCTTCTTGCCGGTGGCGGGGTCGGCCTTGGCGTTACAAGACAGCCGGTCCAGGCCCTGAGCGTCGATGACGAGCGCGTCGGTCATGCACTTCCTCCATTTCTCCGAAGATTCGGTCAAGGAGTTAGTGCGGCTGCGCCGACAAACGTGACGGTGACCTCAGTCACACGGTTGAGTGACGAAGTCGATCAGTTCCTCCACTCTGCCGATCAGCGCTGGTTCCAGGTCGTTCCAGTCGCGTACCTTCGACCGGATCCGGCGCCACGCCGTGGCGATGTCGGTCTGGTTGGCGTGCGGCCAGCCGAGAGCAGCGCAGATGCCGTGCTTCCATTCGACCTGCCGGGGCACGGTCGGCCAGGCTTGCAGGCCGAGCCGCTGCGGCTTGACGGCCTGCCAGATGTCGACGTAGGGATGCCCGACGACCAGGGTGTCCGTTCCTCCAGGTCCCTGTCGCACCGCCTCGGCAATGCGCGATTCTTTCGATCCGGGCACCAGGTGGTCGACCAGCACCCCGAGCCGGCATCCCGGTCCGGGCCGGAACTCGGCGACGATCCCTACCAGGTCGTCGACTCCGCCGAGGTGCTCGACCACGACGCCTTCGATCTTCAGGTCGTCGCCCCAGACCTGGGCGATCAGCTCGGCGTCGTGGCGGCCTTCCACGTAGATCCGCCCGGCGCGGGCGACCCTGGCCCGGGCACCGGGCACGGCGACCGATCCCGACGCCGTGCGTGCCGGGGCAGCAGGCCCCGATCGGCGCGGTGGGGTGAGGATCACCGGCTGACCGTCGATCAGATAGCCGGGTCCCAACGGGAACGGACGGGTCTTGCCGTGCCGGTCCTCCAGCTCGACGCGCCCATATTCGACCCGGACCACCGCGCCCACGTAACCGGTCTGCGCGTCCTCGACGACCATCCCCAGCTCGACCGGGTGCTCTACCGAACGAGGCTTGCGCCGCCCGCCGCCGGCCAGGACATCGGTTCCATAGCGATCAACCACCCGGCCATACTAGGGAGCCGGCGCCCGGATCAGCTGCGCGGCGCGCCGCTCACAACGCGCGAAATTGGTTGTCCATCAGGATATTCGGTGGCCATCGACACTGAAGAAATGCAGTTGCCCGGGCTGCGGATGCAAGTGTATCCGGCTGCCCTTCCCGGGCGGGTCGTGGCCGTCTGTCCGCGCGATGATGGGCTTGCTGATCACCGTGTCGGCTCCGGTGATTCGGCCGTAGAGGTAGGCGTCGGCGCCCAACTCCTCAACCACGTCGACCTCCATCTCGACGCCGACACTGCCCAGTTCGAAGTGTTCGGGTCGAACTCCAACGACGATTTCCGCGGCAGTACCGGCGATCTCACGTGGCACCGGGATATCCCAATCGCCCAGCGAGACAGCGGAATCGACGACTGGAAGGGTGAACAGGTTCATGGCCGGCGACCCGATGAATCCCGCGACGAACACGTTGCCGGGGTTGCGGTAGAGCTCGCGTGGCGTCGCACACTGTTGCAGCAGCCCGTCGCGCAGCACCGCGACGCGGTCCCCCATCGTCATCGCCTCGACCTGATCGTGGGTGACGTAGACCGTGGTGGTGCCCAGTTGGCGCTGCAGTGCCGCTATCTGGTTACGGGTCTGCACGCGCAGTTTGGCATCCAGGTTGGACAGGGGCTCGTCCATCAGGAAGACCTGCGGGCGACGCACGATCGCCCGACCCATCGCCACCCGCTGTCGTTGCCCACCGGAGAGATCTTTGGGCTTGCGTTCGAGGTACTGCTCCAGATCGAGCATGCGCGCCGCCGCCAACACCCGTTCGCGGATCTCGGTTTTCGGTGTCTTGGCCACTTTCAGCGCGAAGCCCATGTTCTGCGCCACCGTCATGTGCGGGTACAGGGCATAGTTCTGGAAGACCATCGCGACGTCGCGATCCTTGGGATCGAGGTTGGTGACATCGCGATCGCCTATTCGGATGCGCCCCGAGTCCAGCGTTTCCAGCCCCGCCAGCATCCTCAGCGACGTCGTCTTTCCGCACCCGGACGGTCCTACCAGGACCATGAACTCGCCGTCGCCGACCACGAGATCCAGGCTCTCCAGGGCAGCCCGATCGCTGCCCGGGTAGCGCCGGGTCGCCTGCTCGAAACTCACCGAAGCCATCGGGCTAACCGCCCATCCCCGTCACGGCGATGCCGCGGACGAAGGACCGCTGGGCGAAGGCATAGATGATGACCAGCGGCAGCAGGATCAGGATCGAGGTCGCCATCAGCACGGGCCAGCGGGCAACGTATTCGCCGCGCAACCGGACCAGACCCAGCGTCAGGGTGGCCAGGCTGTTGCGCTGGATCATCAACAGCGGCCACAGGAAATCGTTCCATACACTGACCCAGGTCAGCACGGCGAGCACCATCACCGCCGGCCGGGCGTGCGGCAGCAGAATGCGCCAGTAGATCTGCCACGGCGAGCATCCGTCGAGAATCGCCGCCTCCTCGAGATCGGTCGGCAGGGTGCGGAAGAACTGCCGCATCAGGTAGGTGCCGAACGCGCTGCCGAACAAACCCGGCACGATCATAGCCCAGGGCGTGTCCACCCATCCCACGGTCCGCATCACGATGAACTGCGGGATCACCGTCACCGTCAGGGGCACCATCAAGGTGCCCAGATACAACAGGAACAGAGTATCGCGGCCACGAAAATCCAAGCGCGCGAACGCATATCCGGCCAGGGAGCAGAACATCACCTGGCCGGCCGTGACGCATCCGGCATACAGCACGGTGTTGAAGAACATCCGCCAGAACGGCATGAGGTCGAACACGGTGGTGTAGTTGGACCATCGCGGGTTCGACGGCAACAACCGCGGTTCGCTGATCTCGCCCTCTTTCTTCAGCGATCCGGAGATCGCCCACAGGATGGGGAACAACGCGCACCAGGCGACGAACACCAGCGCCGCATACGACGCGGCGGCGCGGAAGACGGCACGCTTAGCCGAGACCACGGGAAGACTCCCAGGTACGGCGGCGGGTAATACGTAGCTGCAGCACCGTCAGCACCAGCAGAATGGCGAACATCACCCACGCCAGCGCGGAGGCATAACCGAATTCCAGGAACGAGAAGGCGTGCTGAAACAGCATGATGCCCAACACGTAGGTGCCGGTTTCGGGTCCGCCGTTGGCGCCGGTCAGCACGTAGACGAGATCGAAAGACTGGAACGCGTGGATGATCGAGATGACCACCACGAACGACATCGCACTACGGACCAGCGGCACCGTGATGGACATGAACTGCCGGATCTCGCCCGCACCGTCGATTCGGGCGGCCTCGTACACCGTTTCCGGGATGCCCTGCATCGCCGCCAGCAGGATCACCGTGGCGAACGGGACGCTGCGCCACACGCTGACCATGCACAACGACACCATGGCCCAATGGGGTTCGACCAGCCACGGTATCGGGCCGATTCCGACCCAACCGAGCATGATGTTGAGCAGCCCGTTGTCGGTGTTGAACACGAATTGCCACACCACCGCCATCACGACCGACGAAATCGCCAGCGGTAAGAACACGATCGTGCGAAAGACGCCGATCCCCTTCACTTTCCGGTTGAGCACACCGGCTACGACGAGGCTGATCAACACGGTGGGCAACACGGTCCCGACCGTGTAGATCACCGTGTTGCGCATGGCGATCAGAAACAGTGGGTCGGAGGTGAACAGCTGATTGAAATTGGCCAGTCCGACGAACTTGGCCGGGGTGAACACGTCCCATTTCTGCACGCTCATGTACAGCGAAAAGCCCAGCGGGAACAGCATGAACAGCAACACCGCGGCCAGGTTGGGTGCGACGAAAAGCCTTCCGGCCCAGGCTCGTCGGCGCCACGGGCGGGTCGGGGACGGGGCGGGTGCGGATACTGCGCTCATGGATTCCGCAGCACCTCGTCGACCGAATGCGACAACCCGGACAGTGAGGTCGCCGGCCGCGCGCCGCGCAGTACCGGTCCGAAGTTGCGATCCATCAGGGCGACCACTTTCTCCCAGGCCGGCGTGATCGGCAGGCCTTCGGACACCGCCGGCCCGTCGGTGAGCACCGCGAGGTTACCGACCCTGCGGTGCGCGTCGGCGAATCCGGGTGAGGTGATCGCGGACCGCAGCACCGGCACGAACAGTCGGGATTCGCCGATCAGGGCCTGGCCGACGGGGCCGCAGGCGAACTTGACGAACTCCCACGCCTGCTCCTTGCGTTTGCTGGTCGCCGCGATCCCAAGGCCCGTCACACCGATGTTCGAGCAGGCGGTATGACCGCGGGGACCGAGCGGCAGCGGCGCAACGTCGAAGTCCAGGCCTTCGGCCCGGTCGAAAGTCTGGTAGCGCCAGTGCCCGCCCAGTGCGATGGCGGCCCTGTTCACCGAAAAGAGGTCGGCGTTGGACATGGATTGCTGGTCGGAGGCGCCGGGTGAGACCTTGTGTTTGTTGATCAGGTCGGCGTAGAACTGCACGGCCTCGACGAAGGCGTCGTCGTCGAAGTTCAGGTGTGTCGGGTTGGTCCGCGGCGACGACCAGCGCACGCCGTTGTTCATCGCGAACAGACCGGCCGAGTAGAACGACACCCAGGCATTGACGAATCCCCACTGCGTGACCCGGCCTGACGCCTCGCGCCGGGTGAGAGCCCGCGCCGCATCCAGGAATTCGGTGAAACTCCAACTCTGCTGCCAGGTGCCCGGCGGCGGACGCACCCCGGCCGCCTCGAACATGGCTTTGTTGTAGAAGAGGTAGTTTCCCGACCACTGCTCCGGAAAGGCGTACTGCCCGCCGTTATAGGTGAACGTCCGATACAGCGCGTCGATGCTGTCCGCGTTGAGTTGTGCGGCAAAGGCCTGATCGCGGGCCAACAGCGAATTGAGGTCCAGCAACACACCGCGGTCAGCGAGTTCGGCGTAGGTGAGTTCCCATGTCATCAGGACGTCCGGACACTTGCCGCCCGCACAGAACGTCGACAGCTGCTGCATCACGCCGGGTCCCGACAGCAGCGCGCGGACTTTGATGTCGGGGTGCCGGCGCTGGAATTCGTTGACCACCCTCATCCGTGGGCGGATCTCGTCCGGATTTGCGGCGAAGAAAAAGGTCAGCGCGTCGTCGTCGTCAGAACCGCAAGCTGCAGCCCACGGTGTCAGCGCTAGCGCCCCGGCGCCCCGCAGCAGGCTGCGCCGTCCAAACGGCCTGTCGATCATCGTGCTCCCGGAACCAACCCGTTGCCGCCCTCCCGAGTGTCTGATGTTCTTCATAGCCGACAGTCCTGTGCTCTGCCTGGGATGCGCGACTTCCCTGAGCTGATTCTCAGGACGGCGGGGCCGGCGGCAAGGTCAGGACGGCGTTGCCGAGCCGTTCGGGGTCAGCTGTGATGTCGATGCCCTGGATCCGGTTGTCCGTATCCAGGGCAATGCGCAGCAGCGCCACCAGCCGCCCGGCGGGGGCGAGGGCGATGCCCGGATGCCCGTCGATCAGCACCACAGCCCCGGCGCGAGCCCGATTGGTGAATCGCCGGGTCTCCTCCGCAACGGCTCTGGCGCCAGCCATTTCGGCAGGCACATCGGCGGGCACCAGGGACGGGTCGACCGTGCGAACCACGTCCGGAGCCAGCAGTTTCACCAGGGCATCGATGTCACCACCGCGGGATGCCGCCAGAAAAGCCCGCACCACCCTGAGGTGCTCGGCGGTTTTCGGCGGGGCTGCGGCCGGCGCCGGGTGCAGTCGCCCCCGCGCCCGGCTGGCCAGCTTTTTGGCCGCCGCCGGTGAGCGGTCCAGCAGGTCCGCGATCGTCTCGAAAGGCACGGCAAAGACGTCGTGCAGCACGAAAGCGACGCGTTGCGCGGGCGGCAGCCGATCGAGCACCACCAGCAGCGCTCGGCTCACCGACTCCGCCAGGATCGCGTCTTCGTCGGCAGCGGCCACTGCGAATCGGTCGGCGACGCCGGCCTCGTCCAGAGGTTGTTCGGCGCGGCGCCTACGGCTGCGCAGTTGGTCGAGCGCCTCACGTGCGGTGATGGTGGTCAACCAGGCCGTCAGGTTGGCCACGGCGGTGTATTCGGAGCGGCTGGCTTTCAGCCAGGCGGCTTGCACCGCGTCCTCGGCGTCCGACAGCGAACCGAGCAGCTGGAAAGCCACCGACTTCAGACGCCCACGATCCGCCTCGAAGTGCTGGGCCAGATCGACAAGGTCCATGGGGGTCACCTTTCCCGGGCAGAAATCGTCAAGAAGCTGACCGCATCTGTTCGACCTGCGAAGGAGACCTTTGCCATGACTGTAATGCACACCGCCCACGTGGCGGTCGTCGTCACGACCATCGCCGCGACCGCGGCCATCGCCGTACCCGATCTGGTCCCCGCGCAATTCGTGCTGGCGAATTCGGCCCGGGTCGGTGTGCCCCGCTCCTGGCTGCCCACGCTGGCCGTGCTCAAGCTGGCCGGGGCCGGGGGGTTGCTCGTCGGACTTCTTGGCTTGCGCCACATCGGAATTGCGGCCGCCGTCGGGCTGGTGCTGTACTTCGTGGGCGCCGTCATGGTGCATGTACGGGCACGCGTGTTTTCCAACATCGCCTTTCCCGGCGGCTACCTGCTGCTGTCCGTTCTGTCGTTGGCGCTATCGGTGGCCCACTGATCAGGCGGAGAAGTAGCGCACGGCGTTGATCTGGTTGGCCCGCCAGGCGACATCGGCGAATACGATGCCCCGTCCGTGACCGGAGGCCACCGACACCACAACGGTCGATCCCGCGGCGATCACCTTGGCCCAGTTGGCACCGCGCAGGTGCTCGCCGAGTTCGGCGAGCGTCAGCGGTTCGCTGTCGCCGAAAGTTATTGTGGCAGAAGGCGACAGACTCTCGCTGGCGGATTCATCGCCGCGGCCGGCCGCCCGCAGGAAGCCTTCCACCAATCTCTTGTGCCGCGCACCCACCCGGCGGAACCCGGCCATGAAGCCGAGGGCCCCCCGTGGACCCTGATTGCCGAGTAGTCCCTTGCCGAGTTGGAGTCCGGGTGGCAACGCCCGGGAGCCGGTTTTCAGGAACTGCACCATCATGGCCGGCAACTCCCAATAGGCGCGCAGGTGCGCAACCTTCCACTCCCCGCCGACCTCACGCAGGTCGTAGCGCAGGAACGCCGGTATGAACATCGTCACGGCGTCCCCCATCGCCACCTCGAGTTCGAGGTCGCGGAGCACGGTGGTGCCCGACACGATGTCGACGTCGCGGTGGAAGGTGATGCCGCGGGGGCCGATGAAGGTGTCATAGAAGCGGTAGATTTCGTCGTGCCCGACGTGCGGGCTCGAGCCCACCGGGTCTTCGACGCGGCCGTCCTGGGTGAAAACCTGGACCCATCCGTCGCGGTCGTGCAGCGTAACCGCTTGCGGTGAGCGCTCTACCGCGGCCAGCAGGTCGTCTCTGTGCGATGTCGTCATGGGTGCTTTCCGATCAACTCGATATTGGCGGTTCGCATCTGATCCAGTGCCTGGGCGGTGGACTCGGCGGATACGCCGGCCGTCAGGTCCAGCAGCACCCGCGTTTCCAGGCCGGCCCGGGCCGCGTCGTGTGCGGTGTGCCGCACACAGTGGTCGGTGGCCACGCCCACCACGTCGACCGTGTCGACCTCGTGTCGGCGCAGCCAGTCCAGCAGTGACGTCCCGTTCTCGTCCACCCCGTCGAACCCGCTGTACCCCGCGCCGTAGGCGCCTTTGCGGAAGACGGCTTCGATCTTGCCGGCGTCGAGGCCGGGGGCGAAGTCCACACCGGTGCTGCCGGCTCGGCAGTGCGGCGGCCACGACGAGAAGTAGTCGGGCTCGGGCGCGAAGTGGCCGCCCGGATCGATGTGAAAATCCGTGGTGGCCACGATGTGGTGGTAACCGGGATCACTAGCGAGATAGTCGTTGATCGAGCGGGCCAGGGCCTGCGCACCGGCGACGGGCAGCGCGCCACCCTCACAGAAATCCTTCTGCACGTCGACGATGATCAACGCTCGCACGCCGTACACCATATCGCCGAATTACCGAGGATCCGGCGGGTTTGTGTGCTGGCCGGCCGGGGAACACAGCGGCCATGTTGATCCGCAGAATCGCCCGACCCATGTTGTCAGCTGTCTTTATCGGCCAGGGAGTGGACGCCCTGCTCAACCCGAAACCCGCAGCTCAAGCGGCACAACCGACGGTGAGCGGCCTGCAGTCACTGCCGGATTCGGTGAGCAGCAACATTCCTGCCGATGCCGAGACGTTCGCTCAGATCAATGCCGCCGTTCAGATCGGCGGCGGGGTGCTGCTGGCCGCCGGCAAACTGCCCCGGCTGGCCTCGGCCGCACTGGCGCTGACGGTGATCCCGGGAAACCTTGGCACACATATGTTTTGGAGCGAGCCCGACCCGGAGCGCAAGGCCGAGAAGCGACGCGCATTCCTGGCCGACGTGAGCCTGCTGGGCGGACTGCTGATCGCGTCCGCCGACACCGCGGGCAAGCCATCGTTGGGCTGGCGTGGGCGCCGCGCCGCCGAGCGACTCTCCGACAAGGTTTCCGGGGCGCTGCCGGGTTCCTCGCATGACGTGCTGGACTCCGAACTGGGAGAAAAGATCGTGCACGGCCTGCACGCCGGCGCCGAGCGTGGTCGCGAACTGGCCAGCACCGCCGCCGAGAAGGGCGCCCCCTACGCCGAAGCGGCCCTCGAACGCGGGCGCGAACTGGCCAGCACGGCAGCCGAACGCAGCGCGCCGTACGCGGAAGCCGCGCTGGAACGCAGCCGCGAACTGGCCACCACCGCGGCCGAGAAGAGCAGGCCGTACGCCAAGAAGGCCCGCAAGCGCGGCGAGAAACTGGCTCATAAGGCCGCCGACCGCGGCGCCGACTACGCCGAACTCGCGCGCAAGCGGAGCGAGAAGCTGGCCGACACCGCCCGCGACCGGGGTTTGGAGCTCGCCGAAACCGCACGTGAACGCGGCTCCCGGCTCGCCGACACGGCGGTGACCCGCGGCAACGAGCTGGCTGAGACGGCACGCGACCGCCTCGACGACCAGCTCACCAGCACCCGTAAGCGCTGGGGACGCTAGCCGCCCCTTAAGCCGCCCCAGTTCAGGAAGGCATCGACGACCGCGTCGACACTGCGGTCGTCGATGTCGACGGCGATGCCGGGCTCGTCGGAGCCGAGCGGTTCCAGCGTGTCGAATTGCGATTGGAGCAGGGTCGCGGGCATGAAGTGACCGGGCCTGCCGGCCAGGCGCGCGGCGATGACTTCAGGACGGCCGCGGAGGTGCAGGAAGTAAGCCGACGGGCTGTGCCGTCGAAGCCGGTCCCGATATGCCCGCTTGAGGGCAGAACAGCTCATGACACCGCTGGGGTGCGCCGCCAGCCATTCGCCGACCTTGTCCAGCCAGGGGTAGCGGTCGTCGTCGGTCAGCGGTTCGCCGGCCGCCATCTTGGCGATGTTGGCCGGCGGGTGCAGGTCATCGGCGTCCTGGAAGGGCACGTTCAGCCGCCGGGCCAAGGCGGCGCCGATCGTCGACTTGCCCGACCCGGACACCCCGATCACCACGACCGCGCGGGTCACTGACCCTGGTCGACCTGACTGCGGTTCCATTCCATCCAGCCGACGCCGGTGCGCCCGTCGGTGGTCGTGACGTCGACCCAGGCCCGGGGAAAGTGGCTCACCCGCCCGTCGGCGCCGACCAGCCGAACCGGCGCGTGCGCGCGGATCCGCACGTCGGCGGTGATCTCAGCCGGGGTGAGCTGCAGCGTCTGATTCTCGGGTAAACCGTTGACGCTGAACGCTTCCCGGATTTCCACCGTTGTCAGATCCTTGATATCGCCGGCGCGGTCCTGGGCGTAGCCGATGCTGAATGCCGGAGTGTTCGGAATCTGGATCCGCACGCCGTGCAGATGAGTGCCGTCCTGCAGGTGCAGCGCGGTCCACATCCAGTCCATGGACCACCAGTCGCGCACCCCCCACGAGTGATCACGCTGACCAGGTACCGAATTGATCTGGTAGCGGGCATGTTTGACGGTGACAGTGCCCGATACCGTGCAGGGGATCTCATAGCGGGTGGTCAGCCGGTACTGATACGGGATGCCGTCGGTGGTCCACACCAGGTTCAGCGCAAGGTCGACCGGCTCGCCCGGTTCACCGCGCAGCAGCGCCGAAGGGTCTTGGTAGGACTGGGCTTTGGCTTCGATGTCGACGTGGTAGGTCCGCAGCGGGGCGTCGCTGGCGTGAGCGAGTTCGAGGCCGTCGGCGTGCGCCGCCCAGGCATCCGCGGGTAGCGGTATCTGGTAATCGGCGACGATGGTGGCCTCATCGGGTCCGCAGATCAGCGCGTGGATCCAGGCGATCTGCTGGTTGGGCATCAGGCCGATGCGGAACCAGCCGCCCAATCCCTCTGCGGCGTCTACGAAGTCGGCATACCAGCTCTCGCTCCACAGCGGTTCGTCGGTAGCCGGGTGGGATCCTTCATCCTCCGGCTGTGGCCGCAGCGGTTCCGGAGCGGCCGCGGCCGGCACTATCGCCAGCGCGTCGATGTCCAGTACGTGTTGGCAGTGCCGCTCCAGCATGGTCATGAACAGCCGGTCGCCCCGCTCGGTGCGCTCGACCAGCATGGACGAGACGATTGCCATCATCACCCCGAAGAAGCTCTGATGCCGCACCCCGTCGCGGACGTCGGCCACGCTCACCGGAGCCTGCGGCCCGAGCGCTTGGTGGTAGGCGTGCAGCAACCCGTCGTACTGGTCGCGCCGGTCCGCCGCCGGCAGCGCACAGCCCAGGAAGTAGGCCAGGTCGGTGAAGGCGGGCCCCCAGGACACCGTCTGCCAGTCCACTACCGTGAGTGCCCGGCTGGCGCCGGCGGCCCCGAACAGCAGGTTGTCCAGGCGGTAGTCCCCGTGAACCAGCCCCTGAATGCCGCCCCGGGTTGCCTCCTGCGCCAGATAGCCGTCGAATGCGCCGATCAGGCGCTCACAGACGGTGCGGTGGGCAGGGGTGATCCGGTCGGCGTACCGCTCGATGAAGCCGGCGTACAGCGGGGTGATCATCGCCTGGTTGAGTGGCGATTCCCGGTTCAGCCACGGCGCGTCGGCCAGTGCCGTGTCGCCCAGCAGGGGGCCGTGCAGGCGGCCCAGGCCGGTGACGGCGAGTAGCGCCTGTTCGGTTGTGGCGCCTGCGATTTCGTCGCCCACCGTGGCGGGTCCGGCGTCGTCGAGCAGGAGGTCGAACACGCCGGTCGAGATGTTGATCGCGGCGTGGTAGCACGGTGCGATCGCTCCGCCCAGACGGGGCGCGATGTCGTGATAGAAGCGGACTTCACGCTCGTAGAGACCCAGCGCCAGTCCGGTCTGCCGGCTCACCGGGTCGGTCGCGGCGACCTTCAGCACCACCGATGACGGGCGGGGCTGGGCTTCCGGTTCGGCGTAGTTCAACCCGATGCGGTAGCACTCGCTCATCTGGCCGGTGCCGATGCGTTCGGCGGTGAAATCCGAGACGGTGCCGGCTCTGACGGTTGTGGTGAGCCACTCGGCGGTGAGGTCGCCAGGACGCTCGACGGCCTGGTCGGTGTTGGAAACCATGGGGTCAGCGTGCCAGGTCAGCGCGCGAGGGTGAAGCCGTCCCAGGCCAACCGGCGATGCTGATGCGGGTCGAACTCGATGCGCGACTTGCGGTCGAAGACCATCACCGCACGTTCGTCGTGGGTGTAGACCGGCCAGTCGTCACCCGGGACGCCCGAGCGGCTGAACGAGCGCCACCGCCGTTGCACGTCGTTGCTGACCCGCAGGGCCGGCCCCCGGTCGGCCGCCGCGGTGAGCAGGGCGCCGAACCGGGTGCGGTAGATGTCGAAGACCGCGAACAATTCGGTGGCATGGGTGGCCCCGAAGCCCGACCACTGCAGGGTCCGCGGGGCGTAGTCGTAGCGGTAGAGGTAAGTCGGCGCGTGGTGGGTGTGCGCCTCGGCGATCTGCCAGGCCGCCGCGCTGAACGCGAAATCGCCGCCCAGCTGGATGCAGGCCTCCGGCTTCGGGTACTTCGGGTAGGCCGCCGTAATACGTTCGCGCGCTGCGGGTTCCACCTCGGCGAGCAGCGCTTCGACCATCGCCTTGTTGGTGGGCAACATGCCCAGGAAGCGGGTGAACAGACGCCCTTCTTCGGCGTTCGTTCCGACGATGAGCGGTACCTGGTGCGCCCGGCCGGTCCGCATCGCCTCGACGGGGTCGATCGGCACCACGTCGTCACCGAAGACGGGGCCGATCGGGAAGGCGCCGAGCCGTTTCTGCATGCCCTGGTCGATCAACTGGTGCTGGGCCTCGATCAGTTGGGCCGCCGAGGCCTTCATGACGGCGTGGGCGGCGTCCCTGCTGCGCGCGCCGAGCAGTTCGGCGAACCGGGTGGCGAATTCGGCGGCGACCTCCGTGGACCGGGTCATCCCGGCCGCCGGGCTCTCCGAGATCGCCCGGTGGAACAGACCCGCCGCATCGGGTACGGCCAGCAGCGTGGCGGTGATGTGCGCTCCGGCGCTCTCACCGAAGATAGTGACGTTGTCGGGGTCGCCACCGAAGTTGGCGATGTTCTCCTTGATCCAGCGCAGCGCCATCACCAGGTCGCGCAGGTACAGGTTGCCGTCGATGGTGACGTCCTGGGTCGACAGCGACGACAGGTCCAGGCAGCCGAGCGCGCCGAGCCGGTAGTTGACCGAGACGTACACGCAACCGCGGCGGGCCAGCGCGGCGCCGTCGTACAGCGGCGTGGCCGAACTGCCGAGAATGTAGCCACCACCGTGGATGAAGACCATGACCGGCAACGGCTCGGCGGCGCCGGATTCGGGGGTGACGACGTTGAGGGTCAGACAATCTTCGCTCATCGGCTGATAGCGCCCGACCCCGAGCATCGTGTAGCGGCGCTGCTGAGGGGCGCAGTTGGCGAATCCGTGGCAGTGCCGCACGCCTGACCACGGCTGGACGGGCTGCGGGGCGCGATAGCGCAGCGGACCTACCGGCGGCCTGGCATACGGGATCGAGCGCCACCGATTCACCCCGTCGCGGGTGAAGCCTTCGACGGTTCCGGCGGTGGTGCGGGCGCGGACGATGCGCTCATGCATAACTCGACGTTAACCGACGCACCGACGGGACGGCGTGCGCAGCGTCAAAATCCGATTCGCGGCGGCTAGCCTGACGGGATGCGGATCGCCGCGCTGGTCGCAATCCCGTTACTGGTTGCCGGGTGCTCGCACACCGTCGGCGGCCACGCCGGGCAGTCCCATGCGACGTCCAGCACGGCAGTGCCGCCTCAGACATCCGGCGCCCCGGCCGCCGGGGCCCCGATCGCTGCCGTCATCACCTGGATAGAGGCAGCTCATCCCGCCGACCCGGCGCGCTATCAGCTCGACGCGAATGTCGCGTTCAGCGCCTCCGCCGGCAAGGCGAAGTGCACGACGGACGCCAAGCACACTGCCGGGCTGCTGTCGTGTCTGGTCGACCTGACCAATCCCCCGCCCCGGCCCGACACTGCCTACGGCGAGTGGAAAGGCGGCTGGGCGGACTTCGACGGCACCAATCTGCAGGTGGGCTCAGCCCGCGCCGACCCGGGGCCGTTCCTTGCCGGCACCGGAACGCAATTGGCCGACGGGGACTCGTTGTCTTTCGGCGACTTTCGCTGTCGCGCCGACCAGGCGGGCCTGTTCTGCGTCAACTATGCCCACCAGTCGGCTGCCCGGTTCAGCGCGGCCGGTGTCCAGCCGTACGGATGCCTGCGCCCGGTGCCGCCGCCCGACGGCGTCGGCATCGCATTCAACTGTCCGTGACCGACGCCGCGCTCACCAACTGACCGGCAGCTCGTTGGCCGCTCTGAGGTTTGCGGCTCAGCCGGCGGTGCCGTTGCTGCCGAACAGCAGTCCCCCGAGACCGCCGGCGCCACCGGCTCCGGTGGAACCGTCCGGAGTCC